>CALMDO010000251.1 GCA_937862805.1 uncultured Bacteroidota bacterium | reverse complement strand
GAACTCGACAAACGGGGCGTCTCCATCCCCTTCGACGTTGCTTCCAACCCTGAATTCCTGAAAGAAGGAGCCGCCATTGATGACTTTCTGAAACCTGACCGCATCGTGGTAGGCTGTGATTCCCCCAGGGCTGAAGCATTGATGAAAGCGCTTTATAAGCCTTTTACCCTCAACGGCCACCCGGTGATCTTTATGGACATCACCTCTGCTGAAATGACCAAATATGCTGCCAACTCCATGCTGGCTACCAAAATCAGCTTCATGAACGACATCGCTAACCTGTGCGAAATCGTCGGTGCCGATATTAACATGGTGCGCAAAGGAATCGGCTCCGATTCACGCATTGGGAACAAATTCATCTATCCCGGGGTCGGTTACGGCGGATCGTGTTTCCCGAAAGATGTCAAAGCGCTGATCCATACCGCCGATGAATATCAATACAACCTGCGGGTACTGAAAGCCGTTGAAGCAGTGAACGATGATCAAAAATCGGTGCTATTCAACAAGCTGAATAACCATTTCAAAGGCGATATCAAAGGGAAAACTGTAGCTATCTGGGGTTTATCTTTCAAACCCCAGACCGATGACATGCGTGAAGCACCCTCACTGGTGGTAATCCGGAAACTGACTGAAGCCGGCGTCAGGGTGAAAGCCTACGACCCGGTAGCCATGCATGAAGCGCAGCGTATCCTGGGAGACAAAATTTACTACGCCCCCGATCAGTACGACGCCCTGATCGATGCCGACTGCCTGATCATCATCACCGAATGGCCGGAATTCAAATTCCCCAATTTCAACATCATCAGGAAACTCCTGAAAGAACCCCTGGTCTTCGATGGCCGAAACATATACGATATCGCCGAGATGAAACAAAAAGCATTCACCTACTATTGCATCGGGGTCGATACCACCAGGTAAAGTGAACTGTTTAGATCCAAAACCTAACAGCTCTTGAACAAGTTGTTAGGTTTTTTCATTTCACCATAAATACTGTATCCATGATCAGGAAAAAAATTTTGGTAACCGGGGGCGCCGGATTTCTGGGCTCCCATCTTTGTGAAAGGTTATTAGCCGAAGGGAATGAGGTGGTCTGCCTCGACAACTACTTTACCGGCCAAAAACAAAACGTGGTCCACCTCCTTTCAAACCCCTTCTTCGAATTGATCCGGCACGATGTCACCATGCCCTTCTATATCGAAGTGGATGAAATCTACAACCTGGCCTGCCCTGCCTCGCCGATCCATTACCAGTTCAATGCCATAAAAACAGTAAAAACCTCAGTGATGGGAGCCATCAACATGCTGGGACTGGCTAAACGCATCAAAGCCAGAATCCTGCAAGCCTCCACCAGCGAAGTTTACGGCGACCCGGAAGTCCATCCCCAGGTCGAATCTTACTGGGGCCATGTCAATCCGATCGGGATCCGCTCGTGTTACGATGAAGGGAAACGCATCGCCGAAACATTGTTCGTCAACTACCATCAACAAAACAATGTCAGGATCAAGATCATGCGGATCTTCAACACCTATGGGCCAAGAATGCATCCCAACGACGGCAGGGTTGTCTCCAATTTTATCGTCCAGGCATTGCAAGGAAAGGATATTACAATCTACGGCAATGGATCGCAAAGCCGCAGTTTCTGCTATGTGGACGACCTCATCGACGGCATGATCCGGCTGATGAACTCAAGGGAAACCTTCACAGGACCGGTCAACATAGGTAATCCCAATGAATTTACCATCCTTGAATTAGCCGAAGAAGTGATCCGGCTTACCGGTTCCCGCTCAAAAATCGTTTATCAACCTTTGCCATCCGACGACCCGACCCAACGACAACCGGATATCACCCTGGCAAGAAAAGAACTTGGCTGGGAACCCCATATCATGCTGGAAGAGGGATTACTGAAAACGATCGCGTTTTTTAAAACAATCACGGGAAATGGCCATCAATAAATCATACATCATATTGTACAGGAATTCCAACATCAAATAATTTCCTCCATGAAACTACTCATCACCGGTTCCAACGGACAATTAGGTAATGAATTCAAGGTACTCGCCCCTCTTTTTCCTGGTTTTCAATTTGTTTTCACCGATATTGAAGAGCTGGATATTTGTGATGAGAGAGCCCTGGAAGCCATGATTGTCTCTGAAAAACCTGAAGCCATCATCAATTGTGCCGCTTACACTGCCGTGGACAAAGCAGAACAGGAACCTGAAAAAGCCTTCCGGATCAACGCTACCGCCCCGGGCAAACTTGCCGAAGCAGCTCTTCATCACAACCTGATCCTGATCCACATCTCCACTGATTACGTTTTCGGAGGAAAGACCTTCCGTCCTTACACGGAAGATGATAACAAAGAACCCGTCTCGGTTTATGCCCGGAGCAAAGATGCAGGGGAAGAAGCAGTGCGGGGTTCCAAAACCAAAGCATTAATAATCAGAACCTCATGGCTTTACTCTGAATTCGGCAACAATTTTGTCAAAACCATCCTGAAATATGGTCGTGAAAGAGGAAAGCTGAATGTTGTTTTTGACCAGATCGGTTGCCCTACTTACGCGTACGACCTTGCCCTGGTTATCCTGACCCTTCTCCAAAGTGGTAATCAGGCCGAAGGAACCACTGTGTACCATTATGCCAATGAAGGGGTTGCCAGCTGGTACGATTTTGCCAAAGCCATCGTGGAATTCTCGGGCATCGATTGTACCCTGCATGCCATTGAAACCCGCGATTATCCATTGCCTGCGGCAAGACCCTGGTATAGTGTCCTGAACAAAGCCAAAATCAGAGAGACCTTTGGGGTGGAGATCCCCTACTGGCGCGACAGCCTGAAAACATGCCTTCAAAAGATGGGGGAGATAATATAAAGAATTAATTAACAATTACATACAATGAATCAAACCATAGATCCAAAAATTCTGGAAAGAGCCAGAACCTGGTTAACCGGTCCTTTCGACGAGGCAACAAAAGAAGCCGTGAAAACAATGATGGAAAACAATCCGGCTGAACTGACTGACTCCTTTTATCGTGACCTGGAATTCGGTACGGGAGGTTTACGGGGTATCATGGGAGCAGGAACCAACCGGATGAATAAATATACCGTAGGAATGGCCACCCAGGGATTGGCCAACTACCTGAAGAAGATGTTCCCGCACCTGAACCCCGTCAAAATGGCTATCTCGCACGACAGCCGCAACAATAGCTCCTATTTCGCGAACATCGTGGCAGAAGTGTTGTCGGCCAACGGTTTCAAGGTGTTTTTATTTGACGGCCTTCGTCCCACCCCTGAATTGTCATTCGCCATCCGTTACCTGGGTTGCCAGAGCGGGGTGATGCTTACGGCTTCACACAATCCTAAAGAGTACAACGGGTATAAAGCCTACTGGGATGACGGGGCACAAATGATCTCCCCACACGACTTCAATGTCATCGCAGAAGTCCAAAAGATCACTTCAGTGGAGGATGTCCTCTGGAATGGGAATCCGGCGAACATTCAGCTTGTCGGATCTGAAATTGACAAGGTTTATCTTGACCGGATCGCCGCCCTCTCCCTTTCTCCCGAGAGTATCGCCCGGCACCATGACCTGAAGATCGTTTATACTCCTCTCCATGGATGCGGTCGTAAACTGGTCCCTGAAATTCTTCAGCAGTACGGTTTTACCAATATCCATGTGGTGGAGGAACAGGCAGTGGCCGACGGAAATTTTCCAACCGTACGTTCTCCGAATCCCGAAGAACACGATGCTTTGAACATGGGAATTGAACTCGCGGAAAAGCTCAACGCCGACCTGGTCATGGCCACCGATCCCGATGCCGACAGGGTTGGTATCGCCATACGGGATCCACAAAAACAGATGATCCTGCTCAATGGCAACCAGACTGCTGCCTTGATCGTTCATTACATGCTGACGCGCTGGCATGAACTGGGACGGTTGAAAGGCAACGAATTCATCGTTTCAACCATTGTAACTTCCAAAATCCTTTCAGAGATCGCCCATTCGTTTTCCGTTGCCTATTTTGAATGTCTGACCGGGTTCAAATACATTGCAGATGTAATCCGTACCAAAGAGAAAGAGATGCGTTACATCGTAGGCGGTGAAGAGAGTTACGGGTACCTTATCGGCGATTTTGTAAGGGATAAAGATGCTGTCAGCGCCTGCGCCATGATTGCTGAAATGACTGCATGGGCTGCAGATCGTGGTCTTTCGTTGTTTAATTTACTCTCCGAAGTCTACCATCGCTACGGGTTTTACAAAGAAGGATTGATCTCCATGACCAAAAAAGGAAAAACGGGTGCTGATGAGATACAGCAGATGATGGTAGGGTACAGGGAAAATCCTCCTTTGACCATCAATGGCTCCCCTGTACTCATAATCCGGGATTACCAGTTACAGGAAGAGACCGATCTCTCTGCCCGCGCTAAAAAAGCCATCCTGCTTCCAAAATCAAATGTTCTTCAATTTTTGCTGGAAGATGGTAGTTGCATCAGCGTTCGTCCATCCGGTACCGAGCCCAAAATAAAATTCTACTTCAGTGTCCGAAACGATTTTCCGCCGGAAGCCTCCTATGAAACAACAGAAAGGCTTCTTGAAGACAAGATCTCAGGTATCATCGACTCTCTGCATTTACGATAAATGACCCGGGGATTGAAGATGCCAAAGCAAAGATATCATCTTATAAGGTATCGTCTTCTCCTTCTGTTCATTTTCCTCCCTTTCCTATACTCTTTTCTTTCGATAGACCCATTGGTCACTCCCGGGGGAAAAAAGAAAAGCAGCCCGCTCCCGGGAAAGGATACCCTCTACATCAGGAAAGGACCATTGATCCTCACAAAAGACCTCATCATCTGCATTCAGAAAGATACTTTTTTAACAGGTACTTTTGAACTGTCACGGAAAAGAGATACATCCTTTCACATGAAATCGAAGACCTTTTACGATTCGGTTTACCGTAAGTTTTCCCGAAACAAGATCACACGATTTTTATATGATCTTGCTTTCATTGCCCCGCAAAATAGTTCTTTACCCGATTCAGTACAGGTGATAAAGAGCACTGATCCCTTTGTTCCATACAAATCCAAGATCATCCGGAGTATCAGGATTAAAGTGCTGCATCCTTTCGGGGAGTCGTTGTTTGATACCACGATGGCGCCATTGACAGGGGCCGGTAAGTGGCTTAATAAGGTCCACATGAATTCACGAAGTGCCGTGATAAAGAAAAATTTATTGATCAAAGAAGGTGAACCCGTTGATCCGGAGTTACTTGGTGACAATGAACGGGTATTACGAGATCTCCCGTACATTGATGATGCCCGGATCCTCGTTGAACAAGCCGATTCTTCCACGGATTCGGTTGACCTGGTAGTTATCACGAAGGATGTTTGGTCGATTGGCCTGGACATCCCCAGCATCACTACTCAAAAAATAGCTGTCCGGTTTTATGACGCCAACTTTCTGGGATTGGGCGACCGGCTGACGGTCAATACTTCGGCGGAACTTAAACGGGCGCCCTTTTTCAGGCTGGACGGCGTATCTTATTCTTTCAGCAATATCGGGGGATCACAAATCAATGCATATCTTGAGTATTATGCCAATAACGAGGGAGACCGAAGTTATGAAGTGTCGGCCGAAAAACCATTTCTCACCAACAGGACCAAGTGGGCCGGGGGAATCGGGGCGGCCTGGTGGAAAGATGTCAGCGAACCTGATACCGGCCAGGCAATCACTTCCCGGTATAACGAAGAACAGTTTTGGGTCGGACGGTCTTTCCATTTGAGTTCTCCGAAAAGTTCCCGTATGGTCATAGCAATTGCAACATACCGGAAGCAGTTTTCAATGCGCCCGGAGGTTACGATCGACTCTAACCGCAGTTATTACAACACCTTTAAAGTCCTGGGTAGTCTCTCGTGGTCGAACAACAAATACTACGTTACTGATTACGTTACCTCTTTCGGGAAAACCGAGAACCTGCCTTATGGTCATCTTATCCAATTTACCGCAGGATATGACCAGACAGATTATTATGAGCGGATATACTCAGGATTTTCCGTCTCGGCGGGAAAGTATTTCGATCATGCAGGCTATTTTTCAGGATATGCCGGACTGAGCGGATACTGGCACAAATCCTCCTTTGAGGATGCAATTCTCAAGGTGTACACCAAGTATTTCACACCATTATACAGGAGTCATAACGGGAAATTCAAGTTCAGGACCTACCTGATCACCAATTACCGGTATGCCTTCAATTTACGGCCGAATTTCAGGGATTACTACGATATCAACCTCGACTTCAGGATCAACAAGATCAATGAAGAAGAAGCGCTTGAAGGGATTCATACCCTCTCGGTGAACCTTACCGAGATCTGCTTCCCTCCCTGGTTTTTTTATGGTTTCCGGTTCGGTTTGATGGCCAATTTACAAGCTGGTCTGGTAGCTCCTCAGGGGGCAGATATCATCACTCAACCATTGATCTCAGGAATCGGAGCCGGATTATTGATTAAAAATGATAACCTTGTTTTCCCCACTTTCATGATTGCCGGATATTTTTACCCGAATTCCGGCGCATTCCTGAATCCTTTCCAGGTTTACCTGACATCGGATCTGCGGATCCGGTTTCCTGATTTTAATGTCACTGCTCCTCATGAAGAGAGTCTTAACAATTAATCATATTCTATAAACCATGAACGATCAACAATCCCTTCCCGATGAACCGGTCTATTCCAGGAAAGTACTGGAAATGCTTACTGTGGCGAATGAATTCTGTCTTTTCCTCGAAAAAGCAGAGGAGTACAGCAAGGCAGATCTTCTCCGGTTTCTGCAAAAAATCCTTCCCCTCATATACCTGAAAGCCGCGCTGTTGCCAGAAGTGGTCACAGAGGACGAAGATGCGACAGAACATTACGTCACAGAGGAGCAATGGGAGGAGCTATTCAATATCTTACGCAACAAATTCGGAAAAGAGGATGCCTTTCAATACCTCGATCTTCATGAAAAAAGTCATAATGATCCGGTAGAGGGCAGCATGGCAGAACATTTTGCAGATATTTACCAGGATTTGAAAGATTTTGTTTTGCTTTACCAGAAACCATTGAAGGCTTTCAAGGAGAATGCTGTTCGGGATTGCCGGTACCTTTTTGAAACCCGGTTTGGCTACCGGTTAGTCACGGTTCATGCTGCATTACATTATTTAATGTTTTCACAGACATTGGAGGATGAAAATTTCTAATTTTGCTTAAAAACAAGGCTATGATCGACCGTCCAAAATTTAATGAGAACTTCCAGTACTTTGAAAAGGAGATAATAGTTGAGATCATCGATATTTTTGAATCGGAATACGAGGACCGGTTTAAAGCCCTGCGTGAAAATATTTCAATCAGGGACTTCAACCAGTTAAAATTCCATGCCCACAGCCTCAAAGGTGTTATCGCAAACTTCATGGATCCGGTAACCATCGAGCTGAGCCGCAGGCTGGATGAAAAAGCCAAGAACAAGGATGAAGATGGATTGGAAAGCCTCTTCTCAGAACTTGAGAAAGCAACTGGCAACCTGAGGGAAGAATTGCAAAATATCCGGGCAGAACTTACTTCCTGATTTGTTTTTTATCAAGCCGATTGAGCCCTTCCACTGCTTTATCGTAATTCACTTTTATCTTAAGCGAACGCTGGTAATCGTCAGCGGCGTTTTTATAATCGCCTGAAAGTTCATAAGCATATCCCCTGTTGAATAATGCTTGATAAAACTGAGGATCCCTTTCCAGGGAAGCGGTGAAGAAGGGGATCGCTTTGGCGAAATCCTTCAGGTAAACCAGGTATATATAGCCGATGTTATAGGGCGCTTCTCTGAAGGATGGGTCAGTTCTGATTAATGTCTGGTAAGTTTCAATTGCTTTTTCGTAGTGGGCGGTCTCCTGATAAAACATGCCCAGCATGTACAATGCCTCCCGGCTGTCGGGCCTTAATTTCAGCGCATTTTTCAGGTAAGCTTCAGCAAGCGGATCTTTTTTCATGGCAAAGAGATCCCCTAACTGAACGTAGGCTTCATAATAGTTCTGATTCTTATCTACAGCCTGCATCAGGTCAGTTACCGCCCGGTTGGTGTCGCCTTGTTCGAGCATGCCGATGGCGCGGGTAAAATAAGCCGGGGCAAGTGTATTGTCGATCAACAGGGCCTGACGGACCATTTCGTAACAGTTCTTGTAATCTTTCATAATCAGATAGAGCTTTGCCAACCGAAGCAGGGCATCTTTATCTCCCGAATTGATCCGTATCGCTGTCAGTAGGGCATCGCGACTGTTCTGCGGTTGGCCCATGAGAAGGTAAATATCCGAAAGGGTGATGTAATAAGCCGTGTTGCGATTGTTCAGGGAAATGGCCTTATTTACATCCTGCAAAGCTTTGTCGTACTGGTGGGTTGCCAAATAACAGGCGGCACGGGCATTGTACAGGTCAGGATTGGAAGGATCATCGCTGAGGTTTTTATTCAGGGTTTCCAGTTTCAGTGTCAATGAATCATTACCACTGATTTCCTGGCGAGAGGAAGGGCGGTTGCAACCAATAGCCAGTATCAGCGAGAAAGACAGTATTAAAAAAAATTTTTGGTGCATTTATTTCACAATCTTCAATAATTCCATGATCTTGTTCTCAAGTTCTTCCATGAGTTCAGGATTATCCTGAAGGAGTTTCTTCACAGCATCCCTTCCCTGGCCCAGCTTGGTATCACCGTAACTAAACCACGATCCACTCTTTTTAATGATGTTGTTTTCAACTGCCAGGTCAATGATTTCGTAGGGGCGTGATATCCCCTCCCCGAAAATGATGTCAAATTCAGCCTTACGGAATGGTGGCGCCACTTTGTTCTTGACTACTTTCACCTTTACCCTGTTGCCGTAGGTCTCCTCCCCGTCTTTTAACTGGGTCTGTTTTCGGATGTCAAGTCTTACGGAGGCATAGAATTTCAGTGCGTTACCCCCCGTGGTTGTCTCAGGGTTTCCGAAAACAATACCGATTTTTTCCCTGAGCTGGTTGATAAAAATACAACAGGTGGCTGTTTTACTGATTGTTGCGGTGAGTTTTCTGAGTGCCTGCGACATCAATCGTGCATGAAGCCCCATTTTGGAATCGCCCATCTCTCCTTCAATCTCACTCCTGGGGGTCAGGGCGGCCACGGAGTCGATCACGATGATATCGATGGCTCCCGAACGGATCAGGTTTTCAGTAATCTCAAGGGCCTGTTCTCCGTTATCGGGTTGTGAAACCAGCAGGTTTTCCACATCCACTCCCAGCTTTTGGGCGTAAAAACGGTCAAAGGCGTGCTCGGCATCAATGAAGGCAGCGATACCACCTGCTTTCTGTGACTCGGCAATGGCATGGATGGCCAGTGTCGTTTTTCCGGATGATTCCGGGCCAAAGATCTCAATGATCCTGCCTCTGGGCAGTCCGCCGATACCCAATGCCACGTTGAGTCCGATAGACCCCGTCGAAATAACTTCAACGGCTTCGATAGCGTTATCGCCCAAGCGCATAATGGTTCCTTTACCGAAAGTTTTTTCCAGTTTGTCAAGGGTGAGCTGCAGTGCTTTTACCTTTTCCTTGTTCACTTCGTTTGTCATGTTCGTTCCTCCTGAATAGCCGGTGAAGGTTTTCTCCGGTTGTGGTTATTTTAAAAATTTCAGAATCTGCCCGGCCGGATCTTTGGTATCGACTTTTGAGATGATATGCATGATCTTTCCTTTTTCGTCGATCACGAATGTTTTTCGCAAAATACCTTCATATTCCCGGCCATAGAGCTTTTTCGGACCCCAGGCTCCGTAACTTCTGAGGATTTCTTTCCCTGAATCCGGTATGAGGGGAAAAGGTAATCCAAATTTTTCAGAAAAATTTTTGTGTGACCTGGCATCATCAGCGCTAACTCCAACAATATCAAATCCTTTATCTTTCAGCAAGGCATAATTGTCCCTCAGGCCGCAGGCTTCTGCAGTACAACCGGGTGTATTGTCCTTGGGATAAAAATAGAGTATCAGTTTTTTCCCTGCAAAACCTGAAAGGCTGATCAGGTTGCCCTGATGATCCAGGGCCGAAAAATCGGGAGCTTTATCTCCTGATTCCAGTGCTATTTTTTCAGAATCATTCATTTGAAAAAAATTTTGTTTGATTTTACAGGTCGTGGCCAATTTTCTTACCAATGTTCAAAAGTATCAGTTTTTCTGAAATTTACCGCTGTCTCCCGCAATGAGTTATCAACAAAATCAAAGGGTCTGGTGTTTCTCGTAATACTGGCACAAGGAAGTCAATCCACATTCGGGACACTTTGGTTTCCGGGCAATACAGGTGGACCTCCCATGCAGGATCAGCCAATGATGGGCAATGGAACGAAGTTCTTCCGGAATAAACCGGACGAGTTGCTGTTCCGTTTGCAACGGGGTTTTAGCGCCGCTGGTCAGGCCCAGTCGGGCTGCCACCCTGAATACATGGGTATCGACAGCCAATACGGGCTGATCAAATAACACAGAGGCTAACACGTTGGCTGTTTTCCTCCCGATCCCCGGAATCGTTTGTAAAGTGTCGACTTCGGTCGGAAGTATTCCCCCAAAATCATTGATCACCTTTTGGGCCATCCCAATCAGGTTTTTGGTTTTGTTGTTCGGGTAAGAACAACTTTTTATCAGTTGAAACACCGCTTCTGGTTGAGCGTTAGCCAATTGCTTAAAGTCCGGAAATTTTTCATAAAAGGCCGGAGTGATGAGGTTGACCCTTTTATCGGTACATTGTGCAGAGAGGATGACGGCGACAGTAAGTTGATAGGGATTGGTATATCCCAGTTCCGTGGTTGCATCCGGACGGTTGTTCCGGAACCAGTCGATCACTTTTTCAAATCTTTCCTTTTTTCTCATTACCCGGTTTTGGGGCAAAAATACGGAAAAAGAAAGAAGGAAAGATGTATGTTTGCAGGTGATAAAACATTGCCATGGCGCCGGAAGATTATGATGTACTGATTGCCGGGGCAGGCCCTGCAGGAGCAGTCCTCGCTCTCTGCCTGGCGCCCACGGGAATGAAAATCGGGGTGATCGATAAAGCGGAATTTCCGCGTTATAAGATATGCGGGGACGCGCTGAGCGGGAAGGTGATGAGGGTCTTAAGCAGACTCCCGGGAGATACTTTACAAGAGTTTCTGAAGATCCCCGGTATCGTTCCCTGCGACGGGATTCGCTTTGTTGCGCCCAATCTGAAACATATTGACCTCCCCTTTCATCCATCCCGACCCTCAGGTCCCATGACGGGTGGATACCTGTGTGACCGTACGACATTTGACCATTTTCTTATTAGCAGGGTTGAGTCTTTCAGGAACATTCATTTTTTTCAGAAAGAAAGCTTTGCCAATGCAAAAGAGCATCCTGACGGGATGATGGTTTTTACGGAGAACCGGTGTTTCAGAGCAAAAATAGTGGCGGGGGCCGACGGTGTTAACTCCCGCTTAAGAAACCTACTCAACCCTGAAACATTCGAAAAAAAACATTACAGTTTAGGGGTTCGAACTTATTTCGAGAATATTTCGGGAGATTTTCACGAGAGGCTGATCGAACTGATCTTTCTGAAAACGGTGCTGCCGGGTTATGTATGGATCTTTCCTGTCGGTGAGGGGCGTTTCAATGTAGGATTGGGATGGCGGCAAGACCAGGTGATCAGGCAGAAAGCAGCGTTAGGTCCTCTGTTGTCGGATCTGGTAAAGAGCCATCCGGCGCTTGCTGCAAGGTTTCGCAATGCCCGTCAACTCGCCCCGATTCAGGCCCATCTTCTCCCCCTGGGCACCGCCAGGATTCGTCGTTCGGGTCACCGCATCCTTTTGTTAGGGGATGCCGCTTTTTTGGTGGATCCTTTCAGCGGGGAGGGTATCGGTAATGCCATGGCTTCCGGAGAAATTGCGGCCGAGACGATCAGGAGCTGTTTTCACAAAGGGGATTTTAGTGATACTGCCCTGAAGGATTATGACCATCATCTGCACCGGAGGGTGGTGGGTGAATTCAAAACATCTGCGCTCCTTCAGCGGTTGGCAGGTTTTCCATGGTTGTTCAACTTTGTCGTGAATAAAGCCAGTAAAAATCCTGATTTAAAGGAACTCCTTACAGCCATTTACACGAGTGAAAAAGCAAAGAAAAAACTGACCCGGCCAGGGTTTTATATCAGGGCACTTTTACACTGAAGGTCAGGGGGCACTTCGGAGTATGGCGACAGATCCCCTGAAAACATCGTTTCCCCACTCACCAATGCATTTGAGCACATAAAAATAGGTTCCGTCAGAAAGATTTTCACCTGCCCAGTCACCACTTTTGTAATTGGAGGCGGAAAAGACTTTTCGTCCCCACCGGTCCATCACCACCAATTCATTGCTCTTGTAGGCCTCCCGGTAATCTACCTCTTTTCCCGATCCATTGATTTCGATGGAGAAGTCATCGTTGATCCCATCGCCATTGGGGGTGAAGACATTGGGGATCTTCAGTTCAGCCACTTTGACGGTGATCGTATCGGTGATGGTCGTATCACATCCGTTGATATCCGTAAAACTGAGCATCACCTTGTATTTCCCGGAGTTGCTGTAAGTATGGTTCAGGGGATTTTCGTTGGGCACCTTGATGTTGTCGCCGAAATCCCACTTCCAGTTGGAGATGTATTGCTTCATTGAGTCAGGAAATGCAACCTGGATATTGGGATTGGTAAGGTAAACCGTATCTTTGGGAAGCATCGTGAAGGTCACTTTGGGTGATTTGAGGTAGTCAACCAGGTAGGTTGTGTCAAAGGTACATCCAACAGAATCGGTAATGGTGAGGTGATAAGGTCTGAGGCTCGGACAAAGTCCTAATACGATGGTATCATCGGGCGCCTTACCCGCATGCCAATTGTAGATATAATAAGGGGAAACGGGCCACGGGGTTCCCGAGTGCCGATCGACCCTGGCAAAGAATTGTCCCTTGCATTCAATGAAACAACCCAGGGCGTTGTAGCGGTATAAAGTATCAAGCCTTATTTCCGGGTACATTCGCAGATGGGCGAGGTTACTGGACAGAGTATCGTTGATTCCCGGGGCAATGAAAATTCCGACGCAGTGATAAAATCCCGTATCGGCTCTGGTAACATGCAGAATTCGGTATAAGGAATCAATGGCGCCGTTAATTTTCAACCCGTTCCGGTACCATTGATAGGTCATTGTACCATGGAAAGTGGTATCATAACCGGCAACAAAGACAGCACTGTCGCGAGGGCACACGATTGCATCTGACGGGGTGACAGTCAGCACAGGTTGCGCCTGGGCAAGGCATGCGATGAAAAAAAAGAGAATCAGCAGGGCATGTTTCATCGGCAATATCAAAAGCGAAGCAAAGGTAAAAAAAACTTTGAAAAGGTTGGTGATTATTGAATTAACGGGAAGTGAACAGTTTTAGTGTTCGGGAAGTCCGAAAGGAGTCATTTAAAGACCCGTGCCTGACCCTTATAGCTGTTTTTTGACCATCGGATATCAGCATTCGGGGTAATAAGGGGAAAAATCAGTCAAAAAGGCGGAAAGAACAGGAACGGCCTGTCACATTTTCCTGTTTTTCAGGAATGTGCCGATCTGGCAAAGGGATTGATGGCTTCACCACAGTTCAAAGAAAACCTGAAAAAAGATCATGGATTTCATTAGAAAATTATAACCAAATGAATTTCAATAATTTCACCATTAAGGCACAAGAGGCTGTGCAGAAGGCCCAGGAGATTGCCGGGGCATATCAGCATCAAGCGATTGAGAACATCCATTTACTCAAAGGATTGCTTGCAGTTGATGAACATGTGGTTCCCTATCTGCTGAAAAAAATGGATGTTAACCCCACCTTGTTCTCCAATGCTGCAGATAAATTGCTCGAGTCCCTTCCGCGGGTCAGTGGCGGAGAGCAATATCTTTCTCAGGAAACCACCAAAGCATTGCAAAAAGCCGTCACCATTGCTAAAACAATGAACGATGAGTTTGTCTCTCTCGAACACATCCTTTTGGGTCTTTTGGAAGTCAACGACCCTGTTTCGCGACTGATGAAAGAGAGCGGTGTGACTGAGAAAGATTTGAAGGCTGCGGTGCGTCAATTGCGGCAGGGAAGCACTGTCAAAAGTCAGACTGCAGAGGAAACCTACAATGCCCTGAATAAATACGCGAAGAACCTGAATGATCTGGCACGGGAGGGCAAGTTGGATCCGGTGATCGGCCGTGATGAAGAGATCCGTCGAATACTTCAGATTTTATCAAGGCGTACCAAGAATAACCCGATCCTCATTGGTGAACCGGGGGTCGGTAAGACCGCCATCGCGGAGGGATTAGCCCATCGGATCATCGATGGGGATGTGCCTGAAAATCTGAAAACCAAACAGATATTCAGTCTGGATATGGGATCCCTGATTGCAGGAGCAAAGTATAAGGGCGAATTTGAAGAACGGTTGAAGAGTGTGATCCATGAGGTCATCCATGCAGATGGCGAGATTGTTTTATTCATCGACGAGATCCATACTTTGGTTGGGGCCGGAGCTTCTGAAGGGGCCATGGATGCAGCAAACATCCTGAAACCGGCATTGGCACGGGGCGAACTGCGGGCCATCGGGGCGACTACGTTGAAGGAATATCAAAAATATTTTGAAAAGGACAAGGCGCTGGAAAGAAGATTTCAGCCGGTCATGGTCAATGAACCTGATACGCTGGATGCCATTTCGATTTTACGGGGTCTGAAAGAGCGTTACGAAACCCACCATCATGTAAGAATCAAAGATGAAGCCATCATTGCTGCTGTGGAACTGTCACAGCGGTACATTTCCGACAGGTTTCTTCCCGACAAAGCCATTGACCTGATTGATGAAGCAGCTTCGAAGCTGCGATTGGAGATCAACAGCCTGCCGGAAGAGTTGGAAAAAAGCGGGAGAAAGCTGCGACAGATGGAAATTGAACGGGAAGCCATCAAAAGGGAAAACGATGAAGAGCGGCTGAAAGCTTTGAACCAGGAGATCGCAAACCTCAAAGCCGAGGAACAGAGCCTGCGGGCCCGTTGGAAATCAGAGAAAGAGCTGGTCGAACAAATCCAATCAAGAAAAAAAGAGATTGAGACCCTCAAGCTGGAAGCCGATCAGGCCAACCGCTCAGGTGATCTGGGCAAGGTGGCCGAAATCCGGTACGGAAAAATTCCGCAAGCTGAAAAAGAGATCGGTGAATACAAAGAGAGACTTTCTGAAATACAGAAAGATAACCCGATGGTCAACGAGGAGGTCGGGACAGAAGAGATCGCCGAGGTGGTAGCCCGGTGGACGGGCATTCCGGTTTCCAGGATGCTGATGAGCGAAAGGCAGAAGTTGCTGAACCTTGAGACTGAGCTTCACATGCGGGTTGTAGGACAGGAGGAAGCGATCGGTGCCATTGCAGATGCCATCCGTCGCAGTCGTGCAGGATTGCAGGACAGCAAACGGCCCATCGGTTCATTCATCTTTCTTGGAACCACCGGGGTCGGAAAGTCTGAATTAGCCAAAGCCCTTGCTGAGTTTCTGTTCAACAATGAAAGTAACATGGTACGGATCGACATGTCAGAATACCAGGAACGACACACCGTATCAAGGTTGATCGGAGCCCCTCCGGGATATGTTGGTTACGAAGAGAGCGGACAACTGACTGAAGCAGTCAGGCGAAAACCTTATGCAGTGGTACTTTTGGATGAGATTGAGAAAGCACATCCCGATGTTTTCAACATTCTCCTGCAGGTCCTTGATGATGGCCGGCTGACCGATAACAAAGGCAGGACGGTGGATTTCAAGAACACAATCATCATCATGACCTCTAATATCGGCTCGACGATCATCCGGGAAAACCTTGAGAAGGTCAATGATGACAACCGGTCAGATCTCCTGAGCCGTACCCGGGAACAGGTATTCGATCTGCTGAAAAAAAGCATCCGCCCGGAATTTCTGAACCGGGTAGATGAAATCATCATGTTCCAGCCGCTGACCCGTGAAGAGATTGAACAGGTAGTGACGTTGCAGGTCAACCTCATCAGGAAAATGCTTGAAAAGAATGACATCCGACTTGAAGCAACCGCTGCTGCCATCCGTCATCTGGCATCCATTGGATTTGATCCCCAGTATGGAGCCCGTCCCATTAAAAGGGTCCTTCAAAAATATGTGCTGAATGAACTGTCGAAAAAGATCCTGGAAGGGAAAGTGGATAAAGAAACGGTCATCCGGTTAGATGAAAAGGACGGTAAGTTGTCATTTGAGAATATAACGGATATCATGAATTAATTCTCGATACTTTCCATGAGTTGCCCCTGGTTATACTTCTCCCAGCGGATCCGTTGACCCGCTTCATTGTAATAGAGCCATTCTCCATCGGGGTGACCCTTGTAATATTTACCGCTGATCATCACCTTTCCATCGGGGAACCAACTGGTAAAAGCATCGTGCTTTTCACCCTCAAGATAGGTGACCCGCAGTTTCAGCTTGCCATCGGTATAAAATTGTTCTGAAGGCCCATCTAAAAGTCCCTCTTTCCAGATAGAAGTCTCCGCCAGGGTTCCGTCGGGATAAAACACCCTGGACAGGCCCTCTTTTTTCCCCTGTCGAAAATTCTCTTCAGAGGCAAGCGAACCATCCTTTTCGCTAAAGAATTGCCAGAGACCCTCCTTTTTTTCGTCTTTGTACCAGCCGACAGCCATTTTTCGGGAATTCCTGAAGTAGCTGGTTACAGCCGCGGTTTTACTTGTATCTGAATAGACCAATACCGTCTTGATCTCTCCTGTAGGATAAAAATAGCGGAATGTTCCCACAGGAAGGTTGTTCCTGAATTGACCTTCGTAAAGGAGATGACCTACGCTATCGAATTTTTTCCATCTTCCCTGCCTGAAGCCTGAAAGGTCGGTAACATTCAGGGTATCCTGTGTTGAGGCAGCAAAGGGAATTATGCAGATGATAACCATGAAGAAAATCCGGTGCATATTCTGAGAAATTTTACTTTTGCAAAGTAAACGATATTTTTTGTGCAGAATTATCCTTCGAAGTTACTGGAGCAGGCAGTGAATGAGTTGTCAAGGTTACCCGGGATCGGGCGGAAGACTGCTTTAAGGTTGGCGTTGCACCTTGTCAGGAGTCAGCCTTCGGAGGTTGAGAAGTTGGGAGAATCCTTGATACGGCTTCGCAGCGAAATCCGTTATTGTCGCGAATGCAGCAACATTTCTGATGACGAGATTTGCAGTATTTGCGCTGATCCCCGCAGGGATCACGGTTTGGTTTGCGTGGTGGAAACCATTCGCGACGTGATGGCTATCGAAAATACCGGGCAGTTCAGCGGGGTATACCACGTGTTGGGCGGCATTATATCACCGATAGAAGGTATTGGTCCACAGGATCTGCACCTTGAAGCCTTGTTGACACGTGCCGGAAATGGTTTGATCCGGGAGGTGCTTTTAGCGCTGCCGGCAACCATTGAAGGGGACACCACCAATTTCTTTCTCTACCGTAAACTACTGGAATTCGAATTAAAAATAACGACCATCGCACGCGGTATTTCGGTCGGGGACGAACTGGAACACACCGATGAAGTCACCCTTGGCCGATCCATCCTGAACCGCACACCTTATGAATCGGGGATGAGCAGAAAATAGCGCTAATCCATGCTGAAAAGAGCCAACTGATTCACTGACACTTTATGAATTGTAACATCCAACTCCTTGTATTTGGTCAGGTAAGGGTTGATTGCTTTTTTGATCACTTTGTTGGGAGAGGTCCGACGCGATTTGCTGAAATTGGATAAAGATTTGTACTGACCTGAGGTGATTTTGAGGGTAATGGTCTTGTATTTGACCTTTTTTCGCTTTTTACCGGCTTTTAAACGAGGCATGGAATAAGAGGTATCAGATTTCTTTGATGAGTTCCTTAAAGTCGTTGATAATTTTTTTTGCCAGTATTTCGGCTTTGGTTAACATATCGCTTTCAGCGTAAATTCTGACAATGGGTTCAGTGTTGGAGCGGCGTAGGTGCACCCAGCCCTCTTCGAAATGGATCTTAACACCGTCGATGTCAGTTACCGGATAGTTTTTGTATTTGGTTTTGATGGCACTGAGCAGTTTATCAATGTCCATTTCAGGATCAAATTCAATTTTATTTTTAGAAATAAAGAAATCGGGATATTCCCTTCTCAATTCGGAACACTTCTTTCCTGAGCGCGCCAAATAGCTAAGAAAGAATGCAATACCTGCCAATGCATCCCTTCCGTAATGAAGGTCGGGGCAAATAACCCCGCCATTCCCTTCACCGCCTATCACGGCCTTCTTTTCCTTCATCATCGCCACGACGTTTACCTCCCCTACGGCAGAAGCATAATAGTGTTGCCCTGCTTTTTCGGTTATCACCCGGAGTGCCATCGTTGATGAGAGGTTGGAAACGGTCGGACCGGTTATATTTTTCAGAAAATAATCGGCAACAGCTACCAGCGTATATTCTTCCCCGAAAGGTTCACCATTTTCCATGATAATCGCCAGCCGGTCAACATCCGGATCAACCACGAAACCCACATCGGCTTTGGTTTGAGAGACCAGGTTGCAAATGTCGTGAAGATGTTCGGGAAGCGGTTCCGGGTTGTGGGGGAACTGCCCGGTGGGATTGCAATAAAGCATTTCAGTGTGCCGGACTTGGAGGGCTTTTAATAGTATGGGGAGGGCAATACCCCCTGTACTGTTAACTGCATCAATGGCCACCTTTAAATCAGCCTTCCTGATGGCATCCACATCCACCAGGGGATGTTGAAGGATCAGGTCGATGTGCTTCTGCAAATAGTGATCCTCCGTTCTGCAGGTACCTATCTGATCGATGGTTGCGTAATTAAAGGCAGCTTCTTTCGCGAAATTCAGGATTTTTTTCCCATCGGCATCAGATAGGAACTCTCCTTGGTCATTCAGAAATTTCATGGCATTCCACTGTCCGGGGTTATGGCTCGCGGTAAGGATGATTCCCCCGTGAGCGCCGGAAGCTGTCACCGCAATTTCGGTGGTGGGGGTGGTCGTCAGTCCGATATCCACAACATCCACGCCCATTCCGTTGAGCGTTCCCGTTACCAGTTGGTTGACCATGAAACCTGAGATGCGTGCATCACGGCCCACCATGACTTTTAACCTTTTTTCGGGGTGGGTCTGTTGTAAAAAGAGTGCGTAGGCCGATGTAAATTTAACAATATCCTCTGGTGTCAGTCCTTTACCAGGTTCTCCTCCGATCGTTCCCCTGATACCTGAAATGGATTTGATCAATGTCATGTTAAGTTTTAGGCAAAAGTAATAAATTTCATAAACGAAATTTTAGTAATTTTGCCGGGCTTATCGGTAATAAATATCACTGACCCCCTGTTGCTGATGGAAGAACCTTCTGATCCTTTTTTTGACCACGAAACCCTGTCGCTGGTGCATCGTTTTGAAGAAATGCTCCGGAATGAACAGCTCAGTTTCTTCGATGTCGATGAATTTGAGGAGATTACCGAATACTACTTTTACAAAAATGACCAGCGGAAAGCTTTGCTATCGCTACGGCAAGCCCTTGAACAACATCCCGGTTGCCCCTCGCTCCGGCTGAGGCTGGCCCAATATTACGTCAATATCAATAAGGACAATCAGGCACTCCGGATCCTCAAAGAAACCGATCAGATTCAGACAGGTGAAAGCGATCTTTTCCTGGCAAAGGGAAATCTCTACAGCCAGCTTGAAAAACCTGATAAAGCGATCGCCGCCTACAAGCAAGCCATTGAAGGAGCTGAATTTATTGATGAAATCTATTCCAATATCGCGTTTGAATATGAGAACCTGGGAAAATATGCCCAGGCCATCGAATATCTCCTGAAAGCCTTGGAGTTGAACCCCGACAATGAAGCGGCGCTGTACGAATTCTCTTTTTGTTGTGAAATATCCCAACAACCCGAGCGCAGCATTGATTTTCTGACCCGGTTCCTGGACCAGCATCCTTATTCACAGGCTGCCTGGTTCAATCTGGGGATCGGGTACAGTAACCTGGAACTTTATGAAAAGTCGATCCTGGCATACGACTACGTCATTGCTATTGATGAAACCTTCTCTTCGGCCTATTTCAATAAAGCCAACTGCTACGCAAACATTGGAGATTACAAAAAAGCGATCGAAGTCTATTTTGAAACATTCTATCACGAGGAGCCCGAACCGATAACCTATTATTATATTGCAGAGTGTTACGAAAAACTGAGCCAGTTCGAGACAGCCATCGGGTATTACCAGAAATCAATTGACCTCGATCCGGAATTCGCCGATGCGTGGCTGGGTATTGGGATCTGCAATGATGAACTGGACAAAACCGACATCGCTCTCACTTACGTTAAAAAAGCGGTGAAACTGGCACCCGGTGTACCGGAATACTGGTTTATCCAGGGAGACCTCCAGATTAAATTATCGATGATCGACGAGGGTATTGCGTCCTACCGTAAAGTAATAGAACTTGATCCCGAGGATGACGATGCCTGGTTAGACCTTTCAGTAGTTTATGATGACAACCATGAGACTGAGACCGCCCTGAAGCTTTTACGGGAAGCGCTGCAGCACCATGATCAAAACGCCGACCTCTGCTTTGCGACCGCCTATTTTCTTTTCGTGCTAGGTCGCGACAAGGAGGCTTCTGAAACGCTGTCACGTGCCCTTATTATGGATAGCGAAGGAGGTTCAAGACTGCTGGCTACTTTCCCAAATGCAAGAAATTTACCATTACTGATGGAATTGCTGGGGGATCAACCCTCCGATTTGAATAACGGTTAACCATAACTGACAAAATCGAACCACTATGAACCTGCCTTTTTTACCAAAACGTACAACCAAACCAAGGCAAACGGGGATTGCCATGGTCATGGATAAATCTTTGAGCCTGAGAGAAGCTGAAGATTTAATTGCTTCAGCGGGACATCTCATCGATTTCTTGAAACTTGGATTCGGTACTTCTCTTGTTGCTCAACAGGTTCCTGAAAAAATCAAAGCTTACCAAAAAGCTGATATCAGGGTTTATCTGGGAGGGACACTTTTTGAAGCCTTTATAATCCGTGACATGTTCGACGAGTACAGGAAATACGTGGATAAACTCGGACTGGATACTATTGAGATCTCCGACGGATCAATGATGATGGAGCACGACGTGAAATGTGAGTACATTCACAAACTTGCAAAAGATTACCTGGTGTTGTCGGAAGTTGGTTCTAAGGAGTCAGGCATTATGATCGCCCCGAACCGGTGGATCGAAATGATGCAAAAAGAGTTGCAGGCGGGTTCTTTCAAAGTGATCGGGGAAGCACGCGAAAGCGGGAATGTCGGGATTTACCGTCCCACGGGAAAAGCCCATGTTACCCTCATCAACAAAATCCTGTCGAAAGTACAATCGGATAAGATTATCTGGGAGGCACCGCTGAAATCACAGCAGGTATGGTTCATCAGGCATTTTGGCGCAAACGTTAACCTGGGCAATATTCCCGCCCAGGAGGTCATTCCCCTGGAGACCCTGCGGATCGGTTTACGAACCGATACTTTTTTCCAGTACCTGCCTCCCAAAATGAAAAAATACCAACCGAAGTAAAAGTCATGCCTCTTTTTGGCCTGATTGGCTATCCCCTCGGCCATTCGTATTCCGCTGATCTCTTCAACGATCGTTTCCGTAAGGAGTGTAAGACAGATTTTTCATACCGGCTCTTTCCTCTGAAGACAGTTTCTGAATTCACCAAATTGCTAAAGGATCAGCCGGAGTTGTGCGGACTCAATGTCACCATCCCTTATAAAGAGTCAATCCTTCCTTTTCTGGATCACATGGAAGAGACTGCCCGCAGGATCGGAGCTGTCAACACCATTGTCATTCGCCGTGGATCACACGACCTGAAAACCGTGGGTTACAATACGGATGCAGGAGGTTTTCTGCGCTCCCTACCGGTGGATATCCCTTGGTCGGGGGCACTTATTCTTGGCAGCGGGGGAGCCGCGAAAGCTGTGGCTTACGCGCTTCAACAGAAAAATATAAGGTATTTGTTTGTTTCAAGAACGCATACTTCTGAATGCTTTTTACCTTATGAAAATATAACAAAAGAGATCCTTCACAACCATTCCCTGATTGTGAATGCCACTCCGGTCGGGATGTCCCCTGATACCGAGGGAATCCCTCCCCTGCCCTGGGAATTATTGACACCGGACCATTTTTTATATGACCTGGTTTACAACCCGCCGGAAACCCGCTTCATGCATGCAGGCCGCCTTCAAGGATGCCGCGTCATGAACGGGGAAAAGATGTTGCAAGAACAAGCCGGTCTGGCTTGGGATCTCTTTATGGATCCCTTTCATTGAGCAGGTTGGTCTCCGGTCGGATCAGGTGGGTCAGGTTTCGGTGTCTCTTTACGCGGTTCACCTTCCGTGGTTCTCACCACCTCAACTTTCAGGTTAGCCACCATGGCTGCCACTGCCCCGACAGCTGCCAGCATCGGGGCTATCAGCGCGCCGATCACACCAAAAGTGACAGGAATTTCGAGGTAAATCTTTCCTGTTTCATCTTTGATGATCAATCGTCTGACATTGCCTTCATGGATGAGCTGTTTGACCTTTTCAACCAGTTCTTCCCCTTTGACCTTAAATTCTTCAGAAAAATTATCCATAGCGATTTATTAAGGATTTTTCAATTTAACGTATAACCATTTTGATCAATTTCCATTTGTTGCCATACGGCGGGTAACGGAGGGGAATATCTGCAAAGAGTGATTTTTTCATGATCGCGCGCTGGTGGGAAAAAACGTCGAAACTGAATTTTCCGTGGTACCGGCCCATGCCGCTGTTCCCGACGCCGCCAAAGGGCATTTTGTCGTTGGCAATGTGCATGATCACTTCATTGATACATCCGCCCCCGGAGGAAGTTTTCAGGAGCATTTCTTCCTGGTTCTCCCTGTTGGTTGAAAAATAATAGAAAGCCAGGGGTTTGGGGTGGGCATTGACGTAGTTAATCACCTCCGACCGGTCGTGAAAGGTCATCACAGGCAGAATGGGACCGAAGATCTCTTCCTGCATGATGGAATCTGATGCTTCGGCTTTAATCACTGTCGGTGCGATATAGCGTTCCCTGGTGAGTACCTGACCGCCTGTAATGATCTTCGCGTTGTCGAGGAAAGCAGCCAGTCGTTTGGTTTTAGGGATGGTTGCAATGCGTGGAAAATCCGGGCTTTCGTGAGGATCTTCCCCGAAAAACTTCCTGATCCTGTCTTTGATCAATTCCATTAAATGATTTTCTGCCTCGTAATGTACAAAAAGATAGTCGGGTGCAATGCAAGTCTGCCCCGCGTTGAGAAACTTACCCCAAACGATGCGGTTGGCAGCCACCTCCAGGTTGGCATCGCGGTCGACAATACAGGGACTTTTTCCGCCCAACTCGAGGGAAACAGGCGTCAGGTGACGAGCAGCGGATTCCATGACGATTTTTCCCACCATCGGGCTGCCGGTAAAGAAAATATAATCCCACTGCTGCGCCAGTAATGCCTGGTTCGATTCTCTTCCGCCGCCAAGACAGGCAATGTATTCAGGAGGAAAATATTCCCGGATCATGTCGCTCATTACCCGGGCCGTAGCCGGCGTGTATTCCGATGCTTTCAGGGTGATGCAGTTTCCTGCCGAGATGGCCCCCACCAAAGGGTTGATGAGCAACTGAAAAGGATAGTTCCAGGGAGCGATGATCAATACACGGCCATAAGGTTCTTTAATGATCCTGCTGGCGGACCAAAAATGGATCATTTGGTTGGTCGGAACTTTCTCTGGTTTTGACCAGGAGTGCAGTTTTCGGAGATGAAGGCGGATTTCTGCCATCACCAATCCTATTTCCGTAGCATAGGCTTCGAATCTCGATTTATGAAGGTCTTCCCAGAGGGCTTCGTAAAGCCGTTCCTCATAGGCACCAATAGCAATCCGAAGTCTTTTCAACTGTTCGATCCGGAAAGCCACGGATTTTGTCTGGTGGGTTAAAAAGAATGCTTTTTGCTTTTCGATAATCTGTTTGACCAATTCTTCCATGGCAGGGTCGGGTTGGGATTAAGTCAAGGTTTTGTTTGGTCTTTTGGAGGAATAACATCCGGTGGTTTCGCCGAACCTGTACATCCTTTCATGGAATCGACTCTGCCCGTCTCCTTTTTAACTTTCATTGCAGTCGATCTCACTTCTTCCGGTTTACCAACATCCACCAGGCAGGAATGGACTTCATGGTGCAGAGCCCTCATCTCACCCATCAACCGACCTGTTCCCCTTGCTCCGCCGGTCACCGGTACGGTATTATTGCGTATTTTTGTCATGCTTTTCGATTCATGTCAGTTCAAAAATACAAATTTTAGCTGTGGCATTTGTATTTAGAAAAGATTTTCATACCTTTGCATCCCGTTTTTTACAGCCGAATTACAAATTTATTAAGAAACACGATAGAACACAATGAATTTAGCCCCTGAAGTAAAGAAGCAATCGTTCAAGGAATATGGTAAGTCGGAATTCGACAGTGGCTCCACTGAAGCCCAGATCGCGATGTTCACCATGAAAATCCTGCACCTGACCGAACACCAGAAAGTGAATAAAAAAGACATGGTTACCAAGCGTTCATTGGTGATCATGGTAGGTAAACGCAGAAGACTTCTTGATTATCTTAAAGCCAAAGATATAGAACGGTACCGTGCCATCATCAAAAAACTCGGTATCCGTAAATAAATTAATTTCCGAAATATGGAACAAAGAGGCAATGGATCATTGCCTCTTTTAATATCTGACAGAACGTAACCAATGAATGGAATAACGAAAAAGTTCAACCTTGCCGACGGCAGGGAGATCACCCTGGAAACCGGAAAACTTGCCAAACAGGCAGACGGATCAGTGGTTGTTAAAATGGGTGACACCATGCTGCTGGCCACTGTGGTAGCAGTCAAAGAGGCTAAAGAAAACGTGGATTTCATGCCCCTGAGCGTGGAATACCGCGAGAAATATGCTGCTGCAGGGCGATTTCCCGGCGGTTTTTTCAAGCGGGAAACCCGCCCTTCCGATTATGAGGTTCTCATCTCCCGTTTAGTGGACCGTGCCCTCCGGCCCCTCTTTCCCGATGATTTTCATGCAGAGGTACAGGTTATCGTTACCCTCATCTCCGCCGATAAAAACGTATTACCCGATGCATTGGCCTGCCTGGCAGCTTCCTCAGCACTGGCAGTGAGTGATATCCCCTTTCACGGCCCCATTTCCGAAGTCAGGGTGGGACGTGTCAATGGCCAGTTCGTGATAAACCCTACCGTGCAGGTAATGGCCGAATCGGACATCGACCTGATGGTGGCTGCTTCGCTTGACAATATCGTGATGGTGGAAGGCGAAATGAAAGAGGTCTCTGAGAAAGACATGATTGATGCCCTCAAAGCAGCACATGAAGCGATTAAAGATCAATGCCGTGCCCAATTGGAATTGGCCGCCATGGTTGAAAAATCATCCATGAAAAGAGAATACTGCCATGAAGTGAACGACCCCGCTTTCAAAGAGCGGTTGAGAACGGCTACTTATCAACAGATCTATGAGATGGCCTCCAAAGGTTTGGCCAACAAACAGGAGCGGAAATCGACACTGGATGCCATTCTTGAAACCTTTGTATCAACCCTTGCCGAGGAAGAAAAAGAGGAGAAAAGCGCGATGATCAGCCGCTATTTCCATGAGACTGAAAAAGAGGCTATCCGCAATGCTACACTGGATAACCGCCGAAGGGTGGACGGGAGAGCTCCTGACCAAATCCGACCCATCTGGTCAGAAGTCGATTACCTGCCTGCAGCCCATGGTTCAGCCATTTTCACCCGTGGTGAGACCCAGTCGCTGACCACTGTAACCCTTGGCACCAAACTGGACGCTCAGATCATCGACGGGGCAGTAATCGAAGAAACCGTAAACTTCATCCTTCATTACAATTTTCCCTCCTTTGCCACCGGCGAAGTGAAACCCATAAGAAGTACAGGCCGCAGGGAAATCGGTCACGGAAACCTCGCTTTGCGGGCTTTAAAAAACATGATTCCCCAGGGACCAGATAATCTCTACACCATCCGTGTCGTATCAGACATTCTCGAATCCAATGGCTCTTCCTCCATGGCTACGGTTTGTGCCGGAACCATGGCCCTGATGGATGCCGGTGTAAAGATTCTTAAACCGGTCAGCGGCATCGCAATGGGCCTGATCACCGACAACAAACGGTACATCGTGCTTTCAGATATCCTCGGGGATGAAGATCACCTGGGAGACATGGATTTCAAAGTATGCGGCACCCGCGACGGAATCACTGCCTGCCAGATGGACATCAAAGTGGATGGATTATCCTACGAAATTCTCGCGGAAGCGCTTGACCAGGCGCGCAGAGGCAGGCTCCACATCCTGGGCGAAATAGAGAAAACCATTGCTGTTCCACGTGACGATTATAAACCTTTTGTTCCGAGGATCACCCAGATCAAAGTGCCTAAAGAATTCATAGGCGCCATCATCGGCCCCGGAGGAAAAGTAATCCAGGAGATGCAACGCGAAACCGGTACCACCATCGTGATCGAAGAAGTCGGCGACTTCGGTGTCGTGGATATCGTTGCTGACAACCTGGAAGCCCGCGATAAAGTAATCGAAAAAATCAAACGGATCGCATCGGTTCCCGAAGTGGGAGAAATTTACCGCGGAAAAGTGAAAAACATTCAACCCTTTGGCGCCTTTATCGAGATTTTACCCAATCAGGACGGGCTGTTACACATCTCTGAGATCGATTGGAAAAGATTGGAAAAGGTGGAAGATGCGTTGAAAGTAGGAGATGAAGTGGAAGTGAAGCTCATCGAAGTGGATCCCAAATCAGGAAAATTGAAACTTTCGCGCAGAGCCTTGATTCCTAAACCAGAAGGCTATGTTGAACGGGCTCCGGAGCGTCGCAACGAGGGCCGCCGGGAAGGAGGCCAGGAGCGCGGAAACGACCGTGACAGATCACACGGCGGAGACCATCGCGGACCACGCAGATAGGGAAAATGTAACCTTCATCCCGATTTTTACGTAAACCCTTTCATTCGCTCTTAATATATTTCAGAATCCCATGAGGCAGTTAAAAATCACAAAACAGGTTACCAACCGCGAAACCGCTTCCCTGGATAAATATTTACAGGAGATCGGGAAGGTTGAATTGATCACGGCTGACGAGGAAGTAGCACTGGCACAGCGGATTAAACAGGGGGACATGGTCGCCCTGGAAAAACTTACCAAAGCCAACCTCCGGTTTGTCGTTTCTGTCTCTAAACAATATCAGAACCAGGGATTGAGCCTTCCTGACCTGATCAACGAAGGAAACCTGGGCCTTATCAAAGCAGCCCAACGGTTTGACGAAACCCGCGGATTCAAATTCATCTCTTATGCCGTATGGTGGATCCGCCAGTCGATCCTGCAAGCGCTCGCTGAACAGTCAAGAATAGTACGATTACCACTCAATAAAATAGGATCGATCAATAAGATCAATAAAGCATACGCCCAGCTTGAACAGCAGTACGAACGGGAACCCAATGCCGGAGAAATTGCCACTTTACTGGAGGTTTCCGAGAATGAAGTGAAAGAATCAATGCGGAATTCGGGTCGGCACGTTTCTATGGATGCCCCTTTGATACAGGATGAAGACAACACCATGTACGATGTCCTTCGCAGCGAAGAGAATACCACTCCGGATAACGGGTTGCTCTATGAATCGCTCAAAAGGGAGATCGAAAGGGCCGTATCGACGCTGACACAGCGGGAAGCCGATGTGATTCGCCTCTATTTCGGTCTGAACGGAAGCCATCCGATGACCCTCGAAGAGATCGGCGAAAAATTCGACCTTACCCGTGAGAGGGTCCGTCAGATCAAGGAAAAAGCCATCCGCAGGCTGAAACATACCTCTCGCAGCAAAATCCTTAAAACCTACCTGGGATGAGCAGGAACCAGGAA
Source organism: uncultured Bacteroidota bacterium (assembly GCA_937862805.1). Taxonomy (GTDB): domain Bacteria; phylum Bacteroidota; class Bacteroidia; order Bacteroidales; family FEN-979; genus CAIVAT01. The sequence continues at coordinate 25,878 of CALMDO010000251.1, read as the reverse complement.
CCGGTTCTTGTCGCTCCTTCATTGCTTGCTGCCGATTTCCTGCATTTAGACAGTGAGATACGAATGATCAACGGGAGTGAAGCCGATTGGTTTCACCTTGACATTATGGACGGGGTATTTGTCCCCAACCTCTCCTTTGGCTTTCCCGTTGTTGAAAAAATCTCGGAAGCAGCTCAAAAACCTTTGGATGTTCATCTGATGATCATCGATCCCGATCGTTATATCCACCGTTTCCGAGAAGCAGGGGCCTCGGTGATCAGCGTTCACTACGAAACATGCCCTCATCTTCACCGGACCTTAGACTTCATAAAAAAAACGGGAGCCCGCGCCGGGGTAGTACTTAATCCTCACTCTCCGGTCAGCCTCCTGGGAGAAGTCATCCGTGAAGCTGACCTGGTCTTGATCATGTCAGTAAATCCAGGATTTGGCGGACAAAAATTCATCGAAAGCACCTACGAAAAACTAACTGAATTGCGCGAACTCTGCGCGAAGAAAAATGCAACCCCGCTGATCCAGGTCGATGGCGGAGTCGATCTTTCAAATGCAGGCGCACTGGTTAAGGCAGGAGCCGGCATCCTGGTGGCAGGAAACGCGATCTTTCGTTCCCGGGAACCCTTGTCGGTTATCCGAAGAATGAAGAATCTCCACGTTTGATCTTTGCATTTCTATTTTTTACTATTTTTACAAAAAAAACGAAGCTATGGATTTCATAGGGGCTCATGATTATATTGTGAACCGTTTGAAAAATGAATTGGCAAAAGAATTTAGTTACCATAGCGTTGACCATACACTTGACGTATTGGATGCATGCCGCAGGTTTGCACAATTGGAAAATGTCAACGGCAACCTGCTTCGACTGCTTGAAACAGCAGCGCTTTTCCATGATGCGGGTATTCTGATCCGTTATAAAGACCATGAAAACAGCTCGGTTTCCATCGCAAGGGAGACGCTTCCTAAGTTCGGTTACCTCCCCGATGAAACAGAGACAATTGCAGGATTGATCCTGGTTACCCGATTGCCTCAACAAGCGGCAACCCTTGCAGAACAAATCCTTTGCGATGCTGATCTGGACTATCTGGGCAGGGATGATTTTTTCATTCATTCCTTCCAGCTGCAACTGGAATGGAAAAACCTCGGTATCCTCGAATCTACTTTGGAAGAATGGTTCAAAATACAGGTAAAATTTCTGGGGGATCACCGGTATTATACCGCCTCAGCCAACCTGCTGAGGAATGAAAAAAAACTCAGGACACTTCGTCAGATTACAGAAATGATGAAACACTAATATTCAGAGTCAGGAATCCATTAAATTAACCTAACTTTTTCCCATCATGTCCCAGCAACAGCAAAAATCCAATTACAACAATGTCGTACTGATTCCGACCGATTTTTCGGAAGTATGCGGAAACGCCATCTCCCATGGTGTGAAACTGGCAAGGTTTTTGGGCTATTCAGTGTGCATCCTCCACATTATCAACAATGAAACCAAAGCCTCGCTGAAGAAAAAAAATGTAGGGGTTGACTATGTTGAATGGCGGCTCAAAGAGTACAAAAAGTACTATGAAAAAAAGTACGAACTGCCGGTTGACACCATGGCAGTGGAAGGGAGCATTTTTACCACCATCACTGAAGTGACGAAACAAATCAAAGCCAACCTGATGATCCTGGGAACCCACGGGAAAAAGGGATTACAGCACGTTTTTGGGAGCTATGCGATGAAAGTGGTCGCTGAATCACCTATTCCCGTGGTAGTTGTTCAGAAACGCTCTTTCAGGGAGGGTTACCAAAACCTCGTTTTTCCCGTGAGCAATGACTTGGAACCCCGTCAGGCCGTACCCTGGGCCAAACTTATGGCAAAACTGTTCAAATCGGAAGTGAACCTGTTCCTAAGCCAGGAAAAAGATGCTGCCCTGAACCACAGGATTCTCGTCATGACCAAACAGATCACGGATATATTGGATGAAGAAAAAATTCCCTATACCATCACACACGCTGAAAAACCAGGTGGATTTGCAGAACAGGTGATTTCGTATGCAGTTTACAAACATTCGGATTTGATCCTGATGATCACCCGCCCCAACATGGATCTCCCGGGTTTCAGCCTCTCGGCATGGAGTGAACGCCTGATGTTTAACGAGGCACAAATACCGGTCATGTGCATTAACCCGGTCGATTACGGTTATTACTATTACGAATGGGTGATGCTTGCCTGAACAAAAGAAACAAAGCATCAATCAACAATTGTTTGACCCTATGATTTCAAGGTTAAAAAAATATTGGGAAGAACAACCGCTGGTACTGATTATGTTACTGTCAGTGATCTTCCGGATGATCGCCGTGATCTTTGCCAAAGGCTGGGGAATGTTCGACGATCATTTCATCGTAATTGAATCATCGGGTTCCTGGACTGCCGGCCACGATTACAACGACTGGCTTCCGGGCAGCAAACTCAACCATGGCCCCACAGGTCATAATTTCTTTTACCCCGGCCTCCACTATCTTCTATTTTCTTTGCTGAACCTGACCGGGGTTAGCGACCCTCAGGTTAAGATGTTAATCGTAAGGTTTCTTCACGGTTGCTTGTCGCTTATCACAGTCTGGGTCGGCTACCGGCTTGCCGAACAGTTGGAAGGGAAAAAAGTTGCCCGGATCACCGGTTTGCTCCTGGCCATCCTTTGGTTCATGCCCTGGATGAGCGTCCGAAATCTGGTAGAAATGACATCCATTCCGTTTTTAATGCTGGCGTATTGGATGATGTTGGGAGACCGAAAGAGAAAATCCCTCTTTCTCTCGTTTTTCGTGGCAGGATTTTTTTTCGGGCTGGCGTTTAACATCCGGCCGCAGACTGTTTTCTTCCCATTGGGAGCCGGGATCGTTATCCTCTTTCAAAAAAAATGGAGAGAATTGATAGCCCTGACACTGGGATCTGTTTTCATGGTGGTGCTGATCCAGGGAGGTATTGATTATTTTATCTGGGGAAAACCTTTTGCGGAAATGCTGGCCTATGTCGATGTTTGCTTTACCGAACGTAACGATTATATATCCCTGCCCTGGTACAACTATTTCCTCACCATCGGAGGGTTGTTGATCCCACCGGTAAGCCTCTTCCTGATGTACGGATTCGCCAGGAAATGGAAAAAGTACCTGATCATCTTTGTTCCGGTCATGCTGTTTTTCATCTTTCATTCATATTTTCCCAACAAACAGGAACGGTTCATTCTCCCCATGATCCCCTTCCTGATCCTTGTGGGCGTCTCCGGTTGGGAGGAATTTGTCAACTGTTCAACTTTCTGGAAGAAACATCGCGTTTTGCTTCACTCCTGCTGGATCTTTTTCTGGGTGATCAATACCATTTTGCTGGTGGTATTCTCTTTTACTTACTCTAAAAAGGCCCGTGTTGAAGCCATGACTTACCTATCCAAATACAGTGATATTAAAGCCATTGCTGTTGTTGATGAACACAACGATCCGGAATTGATGCCTAAGTTTTACCTGAATCAATGGCCTTTATGTTATAGTGAGATAAGCAAAGACCTGAGTGCAGATTCTATCCTGGCCACCGCGGCCCTTCCATGTTACCAACCTCCGCGTTTTATCCTTTTTACCGGGGACAAAAACATCCGGCCACTGGTGGAAAAAGCAAGGGTTTATTTTCCCCGCCTGGTCTATGAAACCACCATTGAACCGGGATTCATCGACCGTTTTGTACATTGGTTGAATCCGGTAAACAAAAACCGCCGTATCTTTATTTACAGAAATGCCGCCCTTATTCCTGAAGAAACCATTAAAGACTGAATGGTAAAAAAACCAATCAATATCGCACAACCCACTTTCCTGGGGAATGAAAAGAAGTACGTGAACGATGCCCTGGAAAGCGGTTGGATCAGCTCTATCGGAAAATACATCGAGCGTTTTGAACAATCATTTGCAGCCTATCACGGGGTGAAACATGGCATTGCCACTCACAACGGCACCATCGCCCTTCACCTTGCACTGGCTGCTGCAGGGATCGGAAAGGAAGATGAAGTCCTGGTCCCTGATCTGACTTTTATCGCCACCTCCAACAGTGTCAGGTACTGCGGAGCCGCACCGGTGTTGACCGACGTGGAAAACGATGATTGGAACATCAGTCCGGTTGCCATCGCTGAAAGGATCACCCCACGCACCCGGGCCCTCCTCCCGGTTCACCTTTACGGAAACCCTGCCAGGATGGAGGAAATCATCGAACTGGCCGATACCCGGAAACTGGTGGTGATCGAAGATTGCGCCGAAGCGTTGGGAGCGCTATATCGTGGACGGCGCATTGGAACTTTTGGGAAAATAGCCTGTTTCAGTTTTTTTGGAAACAAAGTGATCACCACCGGTGAAGGGGGCATGTGCATCACCGATGATGATGAACTGGCCGAAAGAATGCGGATTCTCCGTGACCACGGCATGAACCGCGGTAAAAAGTACTGGTACGACCACCTTGGTTTCAACTACCGGATGACCAACATGCAAGCAGCCATAGGTTTAGCCCAGTTGGAACAGCTGGACGGCTTGCTCGCGAAAAGGGACCATCTTTTTAATGTTTACATGGAAACCCTCCGGGGAAATGATCGATTCATTTTCCAGGAGAACCATAGCCAACAAAATGTCAACTGGATCTTTACCTTGAGGATCGATGGTTTCGGCTATGAACAAAGAGATGCGGTCATGGCTCTGCTGAAAGAAGAGGGCATCGACACCCGCCCTGTTTTTTATCCCATTCACCAAATGCCTTTTTACCAGGATCCCCGGTATGCCAGGGGCGAATACCCTAATACTGAAGTCATTGCCAGGGAAGGCATCAGCCTGCCGACCTGGATCGGGTTGACCGATGAACAACTGGTTTATGTTGCTGAAAAACTCATAGAATCTGTTGACAAAGTTTCGCCATGAAGGTATCGGTTATCCTGCCCACCTATAATGAAAAAGAATCCATTAATCTTCTGATCCGGGAGATCAGCACGATTCTTGAAAAAGAAGCCCTTGATTATGAGGTTTTGATTGTGGATGATATGAGTCCTGACGGTACTTATGATGCAGTAAAAACCGTTTTCGCTGACGATTCACGGGTAGTGCCCTTGTTGCGTAAAAATGAACGGGGGCTTGCCACTGCGGTTCTTTACGGGATCCGCAAGGCCCGGGGAGAAAAAATAGTGGTCATGGATACCGACTTCAATCACCCTTCGGATCTCATCCCTTTGCTGGTCAAAATAGTTGATCATTTCGATATTGCCACCGGGTCGAGGTACGTTATCGGAGGAGGGATGGAAACTTCCCGGTTCCGTTACCTGGGCAGTAAACTGTTCAACCGGTTCATCCGGTATATGTTGAGCGTCAGAACTACGGACAATCTCAGCGGCTTTTTTGCATTTAGGAAAGAAATTCTGGATTCCGTTGACCCGACTGAAATATTCTATGGATACGGCGATTATTTCATCCGTTTCCTTTACAGGATGCAGAAACAGGGAAAACAGATTCTGGAGATACCGGTAGTTTATAAAGATCGCAAAGGAGGGCTTTCAAAGACCAATTTAAAGAATGAGTTGCTGCGTTACACGAAAACCGTGATAAAGATCAGGCTGGGAATTTGGGAAAAACCGGACAACCATGGACATTGATCAGGCAAAACAGCGGGTACAGCAGCTCACTGATGAAATCCGCTTTCACAATCATCGTTATTACGGACTTTCAGATCCGGTAATTTCTGACTTCGCTTTCGACCGGTTAATGGCCGAACTCATGGATCTGGAGACACAATATCCTGAATTGTCAGATCCTGACTCTCCTACCCGGCGTGTCGGAGGTGAAATTACCAGGAGCTTCCGGCAGGTAGTACACCAGTTTCCCATGCTTTCTTTAAGTAACACATACTCGGAAGAGGAAATCCGGGAATTTGAGGCAAGAGTGACCAAAGCCCTGGGTGGTAAAACAGAGTATGTGTGTGAATTGAAATTCGACGGGGTGGCCATAGGCCTCACCTACCGGAAGGGAAAGCTGGAACAAGCAGTGACCCGCGGCGACGGGGTCAGCGGGGATGACGTAACAGCCAATATCAGAACGATAAAAAGCATTCCGTTGCGTCTCCTTGGGGAGGGTTATCCCGAAGATTTTGAGATCAGGGGTGAGATCATTTTGCCACGATCCGGTTTTGAGCAGATCAACCTCCAGCGAACTGAAGCGGGGGAAGAACCCTTTGCCAACCCCAGGAATGCCGCCTCAGGGACCATTAAAATGCAGGATTCGGCCGAGGTTGCCCGCCGTAATCTGGATTGCTATCTCTATCATTTGCTTGGAAAAAACCTCCCATTCGAATCTCATTATGAAAGCCTGGAAAAAGCAAGGCAATGGGGTTTCAGGATCTCTGAATACACGGTGCGCTGCACATCCATCGTTGAAATTCTGGATTACCTCGACACCACGGAAAAAGCACGGAAAACGTTACCTTTCGACATCGACGGGGTGGTCATCAAAGTGAATTCAAGACAGCAGCAAGCGTTGCTTGGATCTACGGCCAAATCCCCCCGCTGGGCCATCGCCTATAAGTTTAAAGCGGAAGAAGCTTCAACTGTTGTGTTATCAGTTGATTTTCAGGTAGGCAGGACAGGGACCGTGACCCCGGTAGCTAACCTGCAACCTGTTTTATTAGCCGGTACCGTTGTGAAACGGGCAACCCTTCATAACGCTGATGTAATCGCTGCCCTGGATGTCAGGATCGGAGATACGGTGAAAGTTGAAAAGGGAGGTGAAATCATACCCAAGATCAATGGGGTGGAACTGGATCTTCGACCCTTCGGAAGTAAAGCACTAACGTTTACCAGGAATTGTCCGGAGTGTTCCACTCCCTTGATCAGGAACGAGGGAGAAGTAGCCTGGTACTGTCCAAATGAAAATGGCTGTCCGCCGCAGATAAAAGGGAAGCTGGAGCATTTCATATCCCGACGGGCTATGAATATTGAGAGCTTGGGAGAAGGAAAAATTGAACTTTTATTCGACAAGGGTCTCCTGCATGATGTGGCCGACCTTTACAGGTTGACATACAGCGATCTTATCGGGCTTGAGAAGACCTACCCGGCGACCGAGGAAAGAAAAGCCCGCACAGTGAGTTTTCGGGATAAAACCGTGGAAAATATCCTTCGTGGCATTGAATCATCGAAAGCGGTTCCTTTTGAAAGGGTTCTCTTCGCATTGGGTATTCGTTTCGTGGGTGAAACGGTAGCAAAAAAACTGGCCTTTCACTTTTTGTCAATGGATCAACTACGAGTTGCTTCAATGGAGGATCTTACAAAGGTTGAGGAGATCGGAGAAAAAATCGCCGGCAGTCTGCTTTCTTGGTTCAGACAGCCTGGAACGGATCAACTTCTTCGCAGGTTGTCGGAAGCCGGGCTCCGTTTTTGTGTTGATGCAACCCAAAATTCCTTTGAAAGCGACCGGTTATCCGGGCTTTCGTTTGTAATTACCGGTGTTTTTGAAAAGTTTTCAAGGGATCAGTTAAAAAAAATGATCGAAACCCATGGCGGGAAAAGTGTCAGTGCCTTGTCTTCGAAAACCAGTTACCTGTTAGCGGGGGCCGGGATGGGGCCTGAAAAACGAAAGAAAGCAGAGAAAGAAAATATACCGGTCATCTCCGAGGAGGAGTTCCTGCGGATGCTGGGGAAGATTTAAACAAGGCCGGACGGTAAATACCCGATTTGCAGATCAGGTATTTCAGGCTGACTCCCAACACACCCAACCCATAGCGGACACTGGATGAAAAACTGATGCTTGAAGATTCCTCTGTATAAAGAGTCGGACAAGTGATTTCAGCAATCTGGTATTGCTGCATGAAAATCTGGGCTACCACCTCATTATCGAAAATAAAATCATCGGAATTATCAAGAAAATTGATCGATTCCAGTACTTTCCTTGAATAGGCACGATAGCCGGTATGGTATTCCGACAATTTTTGGTTCATCAACAGGTTTTGAACCAGGGTTAGTACCCGGTTGAAAAAATATTTGTAGCGTGGCATTCCTCCCTTCAGTGCCCCTTTCCCAAGGATCCTGGAACCAAAAACAACCGGGTACACGTCATTGGCGATCAGGTAACACATGGAAGGGATCAGGGCCGGAGTGTACTGATAATCGGGATGGAGCATGATGATGATATCGGAATTCAGTTCCAGGGCTTTCTGGTAACAGGTCTTCTGATTATGGCCATAGCCGTGGTTCTCGGCATGGCTGATGATCGTATCGATACCAAGTTGGCGGGCCAGCTCGACTGTATTGTCGCGGCTGCCATCGTCAACCAGCAAAACGTGATCCACCAAATCCCCGGGGATTTCCTTGTAGGTCCTCTCCAGGGTTGGTGAAGCATTGTAAGCCGGCAGAACGACCGTGATAAATTTTCCTTTTATCATTTATCGCCGATTAGTTCCCGGCGAATTTAACACAAATTTTGACAGGTGTCCTAATCTCCTTTTTTGATGGATCCTGCGCCCGATATGTTCTGATCGATTTCGGTCGGAGTCCCTCTGTAAAGGACAGTTCCGGCGCCTGAAATTTCAGCCCGGAGACGTTTGGAAACATTTATTTTGGCTTTGCCGGCACCACTTATTTCCATTTCATAATTTTCAACCAGCAAATCGTAAGCGAAAATATCGGAAGCGCCCGAAAGGTCGAGTTTTACATCGCCCGCATTACCGGAAAAACTGAATTTACTGGCACCGCTGCAATCAAGATAGAGGCGGCTTACGGAAATCTCCATTTTGGAGTCAGAAGAGCCACTGGCGTCGATTTTGAGTTCAGGGACTGTGATCCTTCCTGTGGTTTCGAGATCGACGGCACCGCTCACCTCAATCTTACGAAGTTCTTTTACAGTAATATAAGCCTTCATGGTCGTGATGTGGTGAATGGGACCCTGGGTGTAGATTTTCAGAACTCCCCCTGTTACTTCAGTTTTGACGAGCGGCATCAGGTTGTCGTCGGTTTCGATGATCACCTCCTGGGTATCGCCTTGTTTCAGAGAGACATCAAAGGCTCCTGAAATATCGATCCCGTCAAAGGAGGGAACACTGCGTGTCTCTTTGATTATTTTGCCATCGCCACTAATGCTGCCAGGAAAGTGGCAACCGGCGAAGAGACCTGACATGCCTGCAAAGAGGAAAAGAACAAGGATGACCGGAAAAATTTTTGTTTTCATGAATTTGGGGTTTTGATGATTGGACATGGACTATTGCAAATGGTTACAGGTTTATTTGAGGTCGACATCGCCGAACTCACTATGGATGGTGACTTTACCCATCTGGTCCCGTTCCCCGCCGATGATCCCTTTGTAATTGTTCGAGGTGGGCGTTGTGGATCGGAAAGTGAATTTTGCATTTTCGGATGGGTAACTGAGTTCGCAAAACCTGAGATCAGCTTCGAGCGAGTAGGCTGCCTGTTTACTGATGCCCAGGTTGACCTCTGCATATTTATTGCGGATGGTGATCACAGAAAAATCACCCGGTATCTCCCGCACTTCACAATCTCCATATTGGATATCGAGGTTAAGACTTTTTTCGATCCTGCCAATATCGAGATCCGTAAATTTTGATTTGCTCTCGATGGCAGAAGCGTTTTCCAGATCCAGATCACCACCTTCAACATTGACATTCAGGGCAATGATCTGTCGTGCTTTCACGTCGGAAAACTTTGAATCCAGCCGGAGGCTGCCTGCATAATCAATATCCAGTTCAGAATATTTCAGCAGGACCACAGCTCCTTTGATCCGGCCAATTCTTGCCTTTCCGAATTTCAGATCAACGAGGTTATCTGAATTGCCTAACTGTTTGAGATCGAGATTGCCATAAGCGAGGTTAAGTTTAGCTTTCCCCTGCGCTTCATTGATATAGATATCGCCGAATTTATTGGTCAGATCCAGGTCGATTGTTGAAGGCAGGTTAACATTGTAATCAATGGAGAACCGGCTGTTGGATGTTTTTCCCTCCGTAATCGAGGTGATGGCGGTGACCTGATCAGGCGTTCCTGAGATATCTATGGAGATCCGTTCCATAATCCGGTCGGCTTCTTTTTGGCCGGAGGCAGCAACGGTGATAACCACTTCGATAGAAACAGTATTTTTTTCCCAATTGTAGCATTGGATCTTCCCGAATTTGTTGCTGATCGTCAATTGTCCGGTGGGATTGATGGTAAATTCCTTACGGATGATCTTTGAATAATCATCTTTGGCATTGGCTTCATGGATGAACGGCAGGAGGAGGAACATCTGGAAGCATAACGAAATTTTGATCAGGGTTTTCATGGTAATGAGGTATCAGGGGTTCGTTACTGTTTTATTTTCATCAACTTGTCAATCATGTTATCGATTACGCCCACTTTCATTTGCTGGTTCAGGATAAAGGCTGCCAATATCCTTTCATTGTCTGGGTTTTCTGCCAGAGAGTGCTTAAGTTCTCCCGAGTTTGCATTGAGGTTACTGATTTCGCGTTCAGCATCCTTTTTGAGCATCCCTGCTTCAATGGGGTTAGCCGCGAGGGCATTGAGTTTTCCCATACTTTCGGCCACTCTTAAATCATAATATTGGACGACTTCCCTTACCTCGGTTGACAATTCTGTGTTGGCTGTTTGTGTGTTGAACCCTTCGCGGAGTTCACGGGCAACCCAATCAAAAACGAAAACCGTGACAGTTATCAGAACAACAATCACTGCTGCAATCCGCAAGAAAATGTTTTTGACCGGGTGAACAGTAACACGGAATGAGGGTTTATTCAGTTTTTCCTCAAAACGGTTGAAATGGCCGGGATCTGGTTCCTGATCATTGAATTCCTCGTTATGGTCGATGATGAATTGTTCCAGTTTTGACATAATTAATTGTAGCTAAACGCTTTATGATGATTGTTTCTTTTCAGTATTTCGAGCAGTTTCTGGCGTGCCCGCGAATAACGGGTCCTTGACAACTGGTTGGTGATTTTCAACACCTGGGCCACCTCTTCATGATCGTATCCTTCAATCAGCAGGAGGGTAACGACAATGCGGTATTCATCGGGAAGCTCTGCAATGGCCTGTTTTACTGCAGTCACCTGAAGCATGACCGCTTCGTCGAAATCCTGATCCGGTTCATCGACCAGGTCAATTCCGGCTTCTTCCAATGGTATCTTATCCTGATGTTTCCGCAGATAGTCGAGCGAACGATTGATCACGATCCGTTTAAGCCAGGATCCAAAGGTTCCCTCACCGGTGTAGGTATCAAGCCGCTGAAAGGCATCCAGGAAGGACTCCTGCATGATGTCTTCTGCTTCAGCGCTGTCATTGACGATTCGAAGGGAAGTGTTGTACATGGCTTTATAATAGAGTTGATAGATTCTGGACTGGGCTCCCCGGTCTCCTGAACGGCAGGCGTTGATCAAATCGTGATGAAGGGCCGGGGTCTGGGTTTTCAAAACCGGGAATTTTAACAAAAAGACTCTGACAATTTTCAAATGTTACAAGTTAAAGGAAAAAACCGGAAAAAAAGTACCTTTGCCTGCCTTTGAAAAAATTCACCCTACCGGCCCCGGTTTATGCCCTTGTAGCAATGCTCTTCTGGGGGCTCTCCTTCATCTGGAGTTCGGTACTTTTAAAATATTACCAGCCCATCACCATCATCTTTATCAGGCTGATCCTTTCCACTGCTTTTCTCTATACCCTTCTTACCCTTTTAAAACAAAATGAGAAAATTCTGCGGAAAGACCGCCTTTTGATCGTAATGAGTGCCTTGTTCAATCCCTTTCTTTATTTCTTATGCGAGAATTACGGATTGAAATACAGTACACCCACCATTGCCGCGGTGATCATCGCCATGATCCCGGTTTTTTCGCCATTGGTCGCCTATATAACCATGAAAGAAAAGCTGAGACCGATCAATTTTATCGGAATTTTTATCTCTTTTTCCGGAGTTTTGATCATGTTGATCACCCGCGCCTTTTCCCTGGCTGTGGATGTAAGGGGCGTTTTGTTTCTGGGAGGGGCCGTCTTTACTTCGCTTTTTTACAGTGTCACGTTGCGCAAATTGTCGGTCAGATACTCCGCCCTCACAATCATTGCTTATCAAAATCTCATAGGAATCTTTCTTTTCCTGCCCTTATTCCTCGTCCTTGAGTTCAGGAAAGCCATCGCAGTTCCGCTTAACAGCCAGATAGTGAGCTCCTTTTTGTTGCTCTCTGTTTTTGCCTCTTCGGTTGCTTTTGTCTTCTTCGCTCATTCCGTGAAGCATCTGGGAATCAGCAAGTCCAATGTTTATACCAACCTGATCCCGGTATTCACAGCCCTCTTTTCCTTTTTATTGCTCTCGGAGGTTTTTACGTTGCAAAAAATCGCCGGCATTGGGTTGGTGATCGGGGGTGTTTATCTTTCAGAAAGAGGTAACAACGAGCGCTAAACTGTTGTTTCAGTTGAAAGTTTCTCCCGGTCCGGGCATCATTGACGCTATTATTGCGTAAATTTGCAATCTTAAAAGCATTTCAAATGAAATTTAATCCTGAGATTTGCAAGATCAAGGATCAGCGGATGAGGCCTTTTATCGATCCGGATGAATTATGGGATTACCTCAATAACGCCCGGGCTGACCGTGGAAGAGTAAGGGAAATCATAGCCAAATCGCTTGATAAAAACAGGCTTACTCTGGAAGAAACGGCTGCGCTCCTTAAAACTGATGACCCTGAAATGATCGAAGAGATCAAACAAGGGGCCAGAACCCTGAAAGAAAAAGTTTATGGCCAACGCATAGTTCTTTTTGCCCCGCTCTACGTCGGGAACCTTTGCACCAACAATTGTGTCTACTGTGGTTTCAAAGCCTCCAACAAACAGGTTAAAAGGGTCACCCTCGAAAAACAGGAGCTGGTCGATCAGGTCAAGGCGTTGGAGGATACAGGTCAAAAAAGGTTGATCCTGGTTTTCGGCGAACATCCGCGGTATGATGCACAGTTTATCGCCGATTCAGTTCGAACAGTGTATTCTGTGAAAAGCGGGCCGGGTGAGATTCGCCGGGTTAACATCAACGCGGCCCCCATGGACATTGATGGTTTCAGGATCATCAAAGATGCGAAGATCGGAACTTACCAGATCTTCCAGGAAACCTACCATGAACCAACTTACGCCCAGGTTCATCGCGGAGGTATGAAAAGAAACTTTGAATGGCGGCTGACCTCTTTAGATCGAGCCCAGGAAGCAGGAATCGATGATGTGGGTATCGGCGCTTTGTTCGGATTGTACGACTGGCGTTTTGAAGTCCTCGGATTGGTGCGGCATACCAACCATTTTGAAGCCGTTTACAATGTGGGTCCCCATACGATCTCTTTCCCCCGTATCCAGTTTGCTTCTCAACTGAACATCGATTCAACCTATCTGGTTAATAACGAGAATTTCACCCGATTGGTTGCCATTCTGCGTTTAGCGGTTCCTTATACCGGTCTGATCCTGACAGCCCGTGAACCGGCTGCCATCCGGGATGAAATCCTTCAATTCGGCGTTTCCCAGATCGACGGCGGAACCAACATAGAGTTGGGGGGTTACTCAAAACATAAAGAGACCGAAGTTCAGGATATTGATCTCGAGCAATTTCAGATTAACGACAACCGCAGCTTGAATGAGATCATGGATGAGTTGATCGGAAAGGGATACATTCCTTCATTCTGCACAGCCTGCTACCGTTTGGGAAGAACCGGAGAACATTTTATGGAATTTTCAGTCCCCGGGTTTATTAAAAGGTATTGCCAACCGAATGCTTTACTCACTTTAGCCGAATACCTGCAAGATTATGCACCTGAAACCACCCGTGACCAGGGATTTGAACTGATCCGGAAAAAGCTGGAAGAGATGAAACCAGACGGCTTTAAAGACAAGTTAACAGAGAAACTGAACCTGGTGAAACAAGGAAAAAGAGATCTTTACTTCTGAAAAACAAGGCTTATGCACGAAATCAGGATTATTGGCCTGCTGATCACCGACAGGATTAAGGAAGCGGGTCGTACACAGAAACTCCTCACTACCCATGCCCATCTTATCAAATCGAGGCTGGGGTTTCATGAAGTAAGCGAGGACGTATGCAGTCGCGTGGGGGTCATCATTTTACAACTTTCAGGAAGCCAGGCTGAATGCAACCTCCTGGAACAAGAACTTGCAAAGGTAGAGGGCGTTGAACTTCAAAGGATGGTTTTCACGTGTTAACCCTCCAGGATGCCGAAAAACTCAAGAAGCGCCCTGCCTGATGAATTCAGGGATTATTACCTCAGAAAATCTCTGCCAGCCTTAAGAATCGGACTGACACTGACGATTATTCTTTTTGCGCTGCTGATTGTCAGCAACTACTTTATTTTCAACAAACCCGCTGAAAACCTCTTTTTCAGACGGTTTAGCCTGATCCTTCCGATTTTCCTCCTCTCTATCCTCGTTACCTATTTTCGAAGACTTCTCCCTTATCTTCAACCCATCTTTATTATCCTGAACCTGTTGGTTTGTCCGGTCATCTTCCTGGTCGGCTACAAAGCCGACCTGAATACCCCCGGTTACGACTTCTTTTTCGCCTGGGTAATGCTTCTCGTTTTTGGTTTGTTCACCTTTTACAGGCTTCACCTTCGAGACCTGTTGATCATCGGTGGATGCCAGATCTTATCTTTCATCCTCACCATCACCTGGAATGGAACCTTGACAAGGAATCCTTTAAAAATGATCAATTCCCTGTTTTTCATAGTAGCCGGCTATTCCCTGGTAGCAATCCTGGCGATCATTATTGAAAAACTGAACTGGAAAAATTTCATCCACCGGAAAGCGCTGTCAGCTCACTATCAAAACCTGCTTATTGAATCCAAAACCAGATTGAAAGCGGAAGAGGCATTACAGAACAATGAAACTCAACTCCACAACATCCTGGACGCCATCCCTGATTGGATCTATGTGGTGGATGAACAGTACCGGATCGTGATGCTCAATTCCGCACTGAAAAGTGAACATGAACGACAGGGTTATTATGAGGATTGCATCGGAAAAAAAATCACGACTGTTTATCCGTTGATCTCAAAAAAAGCACTGCAGGAATTTGACCAGATTTTCCGCTACGGGCAAATGATCCTGGAAAAACAGGATTTTGAATTGGTTGACCGGAAAATTCACGGGGAAGTGAGAAAAGTACCCATTTTTAAAGATCAAAAAGTAGTCCAGATCATCACCATCATGAGGGATCGTAGCAGGGAACAGGAAATAGAAGATCTGAAGTCCCGGAACATTCAGCAAAAAGAAATGATGATCAGGGAAATCCATCATAGGGTTAAAAACAACCTGGCTATCGTTATCGGCCTTTTAACACTTCAACAAAAACTCAGCAACAACGACGAATTAAAGCGCATCATCAGGGATATCGAATTGCGTATCCGTTCGATGGCACTGATTCATGAACAACTCTATCGTTCTGAAAGCTTCGAGCAAATCCCAATAGAACAATACCTCGCGTCGCTTGCGTCCAATCTCGGCCAGGTGTTCGGTGTGCCCCGGATCCATTTGATCACAGATCTGACCCCTGCCTTAATGAGCATTGATGTCGCCCTTCCTATCGGAATCATTACAAACGAACTGGTTACCAATGCATTCAAGTATGCCTTCCCTTCTGATTATGGAGAGGGGATCATCCGACTGGAATTGTCGAAAAAAACTGAGGATGAGTTATCGCTGACCATCAGTGACAACGGGACAGGACTTCCCGCAAACTTCAATATCGACAACACGCCCTCGATGGGACTGTTCATTGTCAGACTGTTGGTCGAACAATTGGAAGGGAAAATGGAAATTGTCAGTCAGGAAGGGACCCTTTTCAGAATAACATTCAAAAATCAGGCAACGTTCAATCAATAATCAAATTAAACCCTTTATGAACGAACAATGGATAATAGGCATCCGGCTTAGTGATCGCATCCGCCAGGCACAAGCGTTACAGGACATTCTTACCAAATATGGCTGTACGATCAAGACCCGGTTGGGTCTTCATGAAACCACAGAAGGAAACTGTTCTGCCAGCGGCATGGTACTGCTTGAACTCATCGGGAACAGGGAGGAATTCTGTAAACTGGAAAACGAGTTGCTGAAACTTGAAGAAGCTGAGGTCAGGAAAATGGTTTTTCAAAAATAAAACCCTTAAACCAGTGTAATCCGTGTACCTCCGTTATCAATTCCCAGCATGGTGGTTTTGGTAATGATGGTATCCTTTCCTGAGTGCTCCACAAAATGAATGGCCGCACGGATCTTGGGTCCCATGCTCCCATCTGGGAATTGCCCTTCTTCAAGATATCTTTTAGCCTCTGCAATGGTTATCCGGTCCAACGATTTTTCCTGAGGTGTATTATAATTGATACAGACTTTGGGAACATCGGTCAAAATGAAGAATTTGTCGGCATTGATCTGGGAGGCAAGCAAAGCCGAAGCCAGGTCTTTATCGATCACGGCATCAATTCCTTGTAATTTGTTGGGTTCTACATAAAACACCGGAATCCCCCCCCCTCCGACTGCAATGACGATCTGCCCCTGACGGGCAATTTTTTCAATCGTTTTCTTGTTGATGATTACCAGCGGACGCGGAGAAGCAACTACTTTGCGCCAACCCCTGCCCCTTGGATCTTCGCGGAAGACCGATCCGGATTCTGCTGCCATGGCATCTGCTTCCTCTTTCGAATAATAGGGCCCGACAGGTTTGGTCAGATTCTGAAAAGCGGGATCATCCCGATTGACCAATACCTGAGTGGCAATCGTAATGATATCGCGCTCCATATCATGCTGTTCAAGAACGTTTTTTAATTGTTGCTCAATAATGTAACCGATGAATCCCTGAGAATAAGCTACACAGATGTCAAGTGGCATCTCCGGAATACCAAAGAGTTTGTACCCGGCGGAGTTTGCCAGCATGATGTTGCCTACCTGTGGACCATTACCGTGGGTGATCACAATGTTGTAATCCCGTTTCAACAGTTTAACCAGGGATTCTGCCGTGGCATTGGCATTGGCTTCCTGTTCATCGATGGTTCCTTTCTGATCACCCCTCAACAAAGCATTCCCGCCAAGGGCTACTACTGCGAGTTTCTTCATATATCAATGGATTGGGGAGCAAAAATATAAAAAAAATTCCATCTTTATTTACCTTCGTATTCCAATGCCAAACCAAAGGAACGAAAAGTAACCCGCCGCGAGTTGATTTATCTCTCCCCTTTTATCTCACTGATTATTATTCATATCCTTCTGAAGGAAACCATTTTGCCCACGACAATTGCCGGATTGATGATGATCGTGGAAGGAATTCTGCTGCAACAATACCTCAAAACTCCAAAGTAAACGGGGGCATCCATTTCCCGGGGATGACATGCCAATGGTCAAACGATCATTGACCTGGTTTAAAATTTAAAGGATCTCAGGCGCAGGCTGTTGGTCACCACGAATAAGGAACTCAGTGCCATGGCACCGGCTGCAAAAACAGGATCCAGCCAACCAAGGGCAGCAACAGGAATGAGGGCAACATTGTATACCAGTGCCCATGCCAGATTTTGTTTGATGGTACGAAGGGTTGCCCTCGAAAGGGCAATGGCTTTGGCCACACCCTTGAGGTCTCCGCTTATCAAAGTAATCCCGGCAGCCGCCATGGCGACATCAGCCCCGGTACCGATGGCAATTCCGACATCGGCAGTGGCCAACGCCGGCGCATCATTGATCCCATCGCCCACCATGGCCGTAACAGCTACTTTCCCCAAAGAGGAACCTTGCAAATTGCGAATGACATCGGCTTTCCCGGAAGGAAGAACCCCTGCTATCACCTCCTTAATCCCAACCTGATCAGCAATGGCAGCAGCTGTCGCCTTGTTATCTCCGGTGATCATCACCACTTTCATCCCCAGATGCTTCAATTCATTGATCGCTTCATGTGATCCGGGTTTGACAGTATCAGCCAGAGCAATGAAACCGGCAACTCTCATAGGAAACTGTTCATCTAAAGCACCCAGGGCAATCGCCATGATGGTCATTCCGCTGGACTGAAAGGAAGCAATTGCTTCTTCAAGCGACAGTATATCAATGCTTTCATTCCGCATCAGGTGCAGATTCCCAACCAACATCCGGTGATCCTCCACGAGAGCGCGGATTCCAAGTCCACTCATCGCGTGGAACCGGGCTGGTTCGGTCAATGTAAACCCTCTGTCGCGGGCAGCGGCTACGATCGCTTTTCCCAACGGATGTTCTGAACCAATTTCTGCACTGGCAGCCAACCTGAGCAGTTCATCCTGCGACAGTCCGGTCAAAGAATGGATTGCGGTGACTACCGGTTCCCCCCTGGTAATGGTACCGGTTTTATCGAGGGCAACGATGGAAACACGTCCTGCCCTTTCGAGGATTTCACTGTTTTTGAATAGGATCCCGGATGATGCACCGCGCGAGGTCCCGACCATCACCGCCGTAGGAGTGGCCAAACCGATGACACAGGGACAGGCGATAACCAACACAGCTACGGAATTCATAATTGCAACCGGCCAGCCACTCTCCCCAAAAACCAACCATCCGGTTAAAGTAAGCAATGCAATGAAAACTATGGCCGGAACAAAGTACTGCCCGATCTTATCTGTCATCTGCTGTATTGGAGCTTTACTTGCCTGGGCTTCCTTTACCCGTTGAATGATCCTGGCAAGCATGGTATCGCGGCCCACGCGGGTAGCCTCGTACCGGATCATTCCTTGCCGGTTAAGGGTAGCGCCGACAACCTCATCACCAGGGCCTTTGGTGACAGGCATCGACTCTCCGGTGATCATCGATTCATCAAAGGCCGACTGTCCATCCAGGACAATGCCGTCGACCGGGGCTTTCTCCCCGGGTCTGACAACCAACAGGTCTCCTATTTCGACAGCGTTTACACTGATTTCAACTTCAATATCTTGCCTGATCACCCTTGCATTTTTTGCGCCCAGCTCCATCAACGCTTTCAGTGCACGGGTCGTCCTTCCCCGGGCTTTCGTTTCCAGGAACTTTCCCAGGCGGATCAGGGTGATGATGGCAGCAGCGGTTTCAAAATAATGAGAAGATGCACCAGCCCATCCAAGCACTCCCGCCAATCCTGCTCCATAGGCAACAGAGGACCCCAACATGATCAGGACATCCATGTTGGAGCTTCCGGATCTGAGGCTTTTATATGCGCCGGTATAGAACTGCCAACCAGTGTAAAATTGCACAACAGTAGCGGCTCCCAGCATAAAATACTGGTCGAATGGAAAATGGCCCAACCCAAAATGAAGCGCCATACTATATAATACCAAGGGGATGGTAAAAAGTAGTCCTACCCTTAGTAAGTGCAATTGATGCTGTAATTCAGTCTCGCGAAAATGACCTTCAAAATCTTCAGATGGCTTATCCACGATAGGTTGCATCAATTCGTATCCGGCTTTCCTGACCACCGAGGCCAGATCCGCTATGGTCATCCTGCCGGGAATAAATTCAACTGCCATTTGCCCGGAAGTGTAACTAACAGACACTGAAAGTATTCCGTCAATTTTTGAGAGGAGCTTCTCCAATGCAAGACCATCGGTATGATCGTGAAGGCCGACGACCGGGAGTTCCGTTTTTCCGACAGGCACCCCGTAACCCACTTTGCGTACCTGCTCCATCAACTCTTTTTCAGAGATGATCGAAGGATCAAAGAGGGTCACCAGTTTCTCAGCTGAAAAGTCAATATCAGCGCTCCCGACACCTCGTAATTTTCTAATGTTGCGCTCTATGTTAGCTGCGCAATTGGTGCATGACATGCCGGTTACCGGAAATACCGATTTTTTCTGAAGGGTCATGAAATTTAAGAAAAAGCGATGGCAAAATTACGAACTTTTACCCGTATTAGGGATCAAATCGCTACCTTCGCACCATGAATCAACGGTCGGTAGCGTTCCACCATTTAGGATGCAAAGTCAATTTTGCTGAAGCCTCTTCCCTTTCCCGACAGTTTGCTGATAAAGGTTTTGAAATCAGGGATTTTCATGATATTGCCGATCTGTATGTAATCAGTACCTGTGTGGTCACGAGCGTGGCGGAAAAGAAGTGCAGGGCTGCCATCCGGCAGGCGCATAAACAGAATCCCACTGCCAGGATTGCGGTGATCGGTTGTTTCCCGGAGCTGAAACCTGACCTGCTAAAAGCCATGGAAGGAGTTGAACTGGTGCTGGGTCATTCTGCAAAGTTCCATTTACTGGAAGAGCTGGAAAAAGTCTCGGGATCCATCCCGGATGAAGAGCAGGACAAGTTTGTCCCGGCTTATTCATATGGTGACAGAACCCGTTCATTTTTAAAAATCCAGGATGGTTGCGATTATTTCTGTACCTATTGTACCATTCCTCTGGCGAGAGGACGCAGCCGTAGCGATACCATCGACCATGTTATAAAAAGTACAGCCGAAATCGTAGCTCAAGGAATCAGGGAGATGGTACTGACCGGTGTGAACATTGGCGATTTTGGCAGGCACCAGGGGGAAACCCTTGCAGGGCTGATACGAAGGTTGGAGCAAATGGAAGGACCTGACCGGATAAGGCTTTCATCCATCGAACCGGATTTGCTCTCCGATGAGATCATTGAGTTAATCGCCGATTCGCGGAAATTTTTACCCCATTTCCACATTCCGCTACAGTCGGGTTGCAATAAGGTTTTAAAAGCCATGCACCGGAAATATACCCGCGAAACCTGGCTCAGTCGCGTGCAAAAAATACGTTCCCTGATGCCTTTGGCATGCATCGCGGCCGACGTGATCGTCGGTTTTCCCGGTGAAACGGATGAAGATTTCAGGGAAACCTTACAATACCTCGAAATGGCGGATATCTCCTATCTCCACGTTTTTTCCTACTCAAAAAGAGAGAATACGCTGGCCGCCAAAATGGATAAAATGGTACCGGATCGCGTTCGTAAACAAAGAAGTGAGGCCCTGCATGCCCTTTCTGTGAAAAAGAAACATTCTTTTTACTCCGCGCATTGCGGAAGAACGGTACAGGTGCTCTTTGAGGCCGATCACGACGACGGATTCATGCACGGTTTCTCTGAAAATTATATCCGGGTGAAAACTGCCTATCTCCCCGAATGGGTCAATACCGTACAACCGGTCGTCCTGAAGACTATCGGAGGCGACGGATGTTATCTGCATGTGAAAGAATAACTATGAATCTTGAAAAATTAACAACAGCGGTCTGTGAAGTGGTCAGGAATGTTGCCCTTTTCCAGCGACAGGAGATCTCACGGCTCCGTTCTGATGACGTGTTGGTAAAAGGTATCCATGATTACGTGACTTATGTAGACAAAGAATCAGAGCAAAGGCTGGTCGCTAACCTTTCAAAACTTCTCCCCGGGTGTGGTTTCATAGCCGAAGAGAGTCCGTCCCTCAACCGGTCAGAACTGACCTGGGTGATCGATCCGCTGGATGGCACTACCAATTTTATCCATGGCATCCCGTTGTATTGCATCAGCATCGGTCTGATGGAAGGCGAGGAGTTGGTAGCCGGAGTGATATTTGAAAACAACCTCAATGAATGTTTCTATACCTGGAAATCGGCTCCCTCATTTCTCAACGGCCAACCCATCAGGGTTTCAACCACACCGGTGATCAATGAATCGCTTTTCGCCACGGGATTTCCCTATTACGATTATGATTCGCTTGACGATTACCTGGCAATTTTCAGGCACCTTATGCAAAACAGCCGGGGTTTGCGTCGCCTGGGTTCAGCTGCTCTTGACCTGGCCTGGACCGCCTGCGGCAGATTCGACGGTTTTTATGAGTACGGACTCAGGCCGTGGGATGTAGCAGCCGGAGCTCTGTTGGTCAACAATGCAGGAGGAACAGTCAGTGATTTCAGGGGTCACGAACATTATCTTTTTGGAAAACAAATCATCGCTGCCAATCCTTTTATCTATACCGAATTTTTGAAACTCTTCGATACATGGAAACAAGACTACAACTGATCAAAGGCGACATCACCACCCTGAGGGTAGATGCTATCGTGAACACTGCCAATCCCTCCCTGCTGGGTGGCGGAGGGTTGGACGGGGCCATCCATCGGGCTGCCGGACCTGGTTTGTTAGAGGTTTGTCGGTTACTGGGAGGGTGTAAAACAGGGGAAGCCAAGATCACAAGAGGGTACAAACTACCTGCCAGGTTCGTCATCCATACGGTTGGACCAGTCTGGGGTGTCGGTGACCGGCAGGAAGCTGAATTCTTAGCCTCCTGTTACAAGAACAGCCTTGCCCAGGCGACCATTCATGATTGCAAAACCATCGCGATACCCAACATCTCGACCGGCGTATATCATTTCCCAAAAGAACTGGCTGCAGAAATTGCCATCAGAGAAGTCAAAACTTACCTTGCTGCCAATACCACCCCCGAAAAGGTGATTTTTGTCTGTTTCGATGATGAAAACCTTGCCATTTACCAGAAAATGCTCCAGGGAGAAATCAAGTAACCGTACCTCACTGCTATTTTTACGCGTTATTTATTTATGTTTAAAACGCGCCTGATAATCCTGTTTCTGCTCTTTTCCCTCACGCTTATAGCACAACCGGTTAAAAAGAGTATCGAGGCCCTCCCGGTCGCCGATCTTATCAAAATCGACGGCATTTTAGATGAAACCGTTTGGAAAACAGCGCCCATTGCTACGGATTTCATTCAAAGAATTCCATACAACGGTAAACCCGCTTTCTTCAACTCAGAGGTACGGTTTGCTTATGATAATTCAGGCTTGTACGTGGGCGCTTTGATGTACGATCCCCACCCCGACAGCATCCCTGCGCAATTGGGTTTAAGGGATTCAGAATCCTTGAATGCCGATTATTTCATTCTGATAATCAGTCCGTTCAATGACGGGATCAACGCCTTTTGCTTCCAGGTTTATGTATCTGACGTCCAGGCTGATTTCAAGCTACCCGGGAGTGATACCGACGGAGATGATTATTCCTGGGATGCGGTTTGGCAAAGCAAAGCGAGGAAAAATGAAAAAGGGTGGGTAGTCGAAATGAAAATTCCTTACTCAGCCATCCGGTTTCCCAAAAAGCCGGTACAGGACTGGGGACTCAATTGCCAACGAAGCATCCGGAGATTCAGGGAAATCGATACATGGAACCTCGTTGATTCAAAGGTATCCGGCTATACCAACCAATCCGGCCTTCTGAAAGGCATCAGGGACATCACCCCTCCGCTCAGGCTCTCCCTGATGCCCTACGTATCAGGGTATTTTCAAAACAACCCTGGTGAATCCTCCTATAAATTGAGTTACAACTACGGCGCTGACCTCAAATACGGCATCGACCAGAGCTTTACCCTTGACATGACGCTCATTCCCGATTTCGGGCAGGTCCGGTCAGATGACAAGATATATAACTTCTCTCCCTTTGAAATCCGGTATGACGAAAGAAGGCAATTTTTTACTGAAGGAACGGAAATGTTTGATAAAGGAGGTATCTTTTATTCGCGGAGAATCGGGAACCAACCCAGGGAATTCGAAAACGCTTATGATGATACCGGCCAGAATGAAATCGTGACTGAAAATCCTTCAACGACAAAGCTTTTGAACGCATCCAAGATCTCCGGTAGAACAGCCGGTGGCTTGGGTATCGGGTTTTTCAATGCCATTTCAGGCAATACCTGGGCCACCATCACCGATACGGTTTCAGGAGAGAGCCGACGATTTCTCACCCAGGGATTTACCAACTACAACATGATCGTATTAGATCAGAACCTGAAAAACAATTCATACCTCGACTTTCTCAACACCAACTACTTCATGCCCACGGAAGGATATACCGCCAACGTGACGGGAACCTCTTTTAAATTTGCTAACAAGAAATATACCTACGCCGTGACGGGTGATGCTTTCATGAGTCAGAAATATTACAGTCATGATTCACCCGATTTTGGCTACCATTATTCCATCGGGTTCGGGAAGATCTCCGGCAATTTTCAATACAATATCCAACAGGTACTTGAAACCGATCAATATGATCCGAATGATATAGGCTTCAACGAAGTCAATAATAAATTCAACAACATTGTTGAACTCCGGTACAACCGGTACGATCCCTTCTGGAAAGTGCTGAATTGGTACAATTATGCCCGGTTATCGTACAATTGTCTGTACGACGGGTTCAAATTCTCCTCTTTTCAGATCCATGCAGAGAGCAACACCACCACACCCGGGTACCTGACCCTTGGCGCCTTTACCGATATCCAACCTTTTACAACCTATGATTATTATGAACCCAGGGTCGACGGGTGGTTCTTTAAAGCACCTCCCTTTGCCACTCCGGGAATTTGGATTTCAACAGATTACAGGAAAAAATTCGCTTTCGATTTCTCTCTCTGGGGATATGTTTCAACACCCTATAAATCTTCAGGTTACAGTTTTTCTTTCACCCCCCGCTACCGGATCAGCAACCGGATTTTTATAATCTATGATTTTTCATTGGAAAAAGTGATGAATGATGTGGGTTACGTGATGGATTCTTTGAATCCTGCAGGCAGCGCCGTAATCCTTTTCGGCCGGAGAGACCGATCTATCATCGTGAACGTCCTGGAAGCCAATTTTATGATCACCAGTGCGATGAGTGTTGATGTAAGGGCCCGTCATTACTGGGTCAGGGCGCCTTACTACGCCTATTATGACCTGCAACCCGATGGCAGTCTTGAACCCTCATCCTATACGGGTGATCAGGACATCAGCTACAATTTGTTCAATCTCGATTTGAGTTATATCTGGAACTTCGCACCTGGCAGCCAGCTATCCGTGGTTTGGAAAAATGCTATCAACACTTTCAGCAACGATATCGAAAACAATTTCATACGGGATTTTCGAAATACGATGAACGCGCCAGGTTCCAATAGCTTCTCAATCCGGATCCTCTATTATCTGGATGCATTGTATTTTAAGAAAAAACATCGCAATCTGACCCGTTAAGAACCCTTGCCGCTTAGCCAGGGATAACCGGAACATCAGGGTTCAATCCACACTACCGAGTTTCCGGTGCCGTATTCATTGTCTTCCCATAAGTCATTCATCGGGTCCATGATCCATTTCCCGTCAACAACGAATTTATAAGTATATTTTCCGGGATTCAGATGAACAGGCAAAATCCACTGGCCATCCTTTTTGGTCATTCTCCATCCATCGGCATTCCATTGATTGAAGCTCCCCGTCACCATTACGTTTCCAGCAGAAGGGTACAGCTTTAAAATAAAAGTGTGGTTGGGTTGGACAACCAGTACGGAGTTTTGAAAATCTCCTTTTCCGACTTTGAATGGGTTGGCCGGATCGGTCATCCATTTCCCGTCGACAATAAATTTGTATTCATAATTCCCCGGGGCCAGAACATAGTTGAGCTGCCAACCTCCGGATGCTTTTTCCATCTGGAGTTCGCCGGGGTTCCAACCATTGAAATTGCCTGCCACCATTACCTTACCGGCATTTGGGTAACCATTGAGGGTAAAGTTAAAAGGCGTACCTATGCCCAGAAAGGAATTGAAATTCCCGTTTCCGTCAGGCCTGGTGACCGGATTGTTCGGGTCGGTGATCCACTCTCCGTCAACGATGAATTTATAAGCATGGGTGCCTTCCCTGAGGTACAAAGGCAAAGCCCATCCATAGGCCGTTTTGAACATCTTCAGCTCATGACCGTTCCACCGGTTGAAACTTCCCGTGAGGTAAACCGTACGGGCATTGGTTTTTCCCTTCAGTGTAAAAAAATAATTGTAGCAATACACGACCGAATTGTCATTGATGTTGCCATCCCTACCCCACAAGCGGTTAAAAGGATCGGAGGTCCAGTTTCCGTCTAAAATGTATTTGTAGAGGTATCTTCCGGGTTT
>CALMDO010000250.1 GCA_937862805.1 uncultured Bacteroidota bacterium | reverse complement strand
CGGTGACCAATTTCGTCAATGTCACGGCCATCTCTCTCCGTCTTGAATACGATTCCACCCTGATGGTTTATTGCTCTCATACGGTGAATTCCGAGCTCTCGGGACTTTTTTTGAATGTCGTCAAAGTCGGGGGCACTTCCAATTTGTATAAAGTACTGGTCGTTTGGTCGAATGTTATTCCCAAAAACCTGGCCGACGGAAGTGCGCTTTTCACGCTGAACTTCACTTACCTGGCAGGGAACGATTCCATCCGTTTCAACAACACGGTAGGCGGAGGGGGCGCTTGTGAGTACGCCGATGAAAACGGCCAGGCGATGAATGATCTTCCCTCTTCGCTTTTTTACCACCATGGATCGATCGTCAACGCCGGACCTGCCGCCGCGGGTACCATCAGCGGCCCGAATCAGGTTTGTTCAGGATTGACCGGACTGACCTACACCGTCGATCCGATAACCAATGCCACGGGGTATGTGTGGACCATCCCTCCGGGGGCCATCATCGTTCAGGGTGAAAACACAAACCAAATCACCGTCGATTTCCCTGCCGGCGCTCAATCGGGTGACTTTTCAGTTTATGGAACCAATCTCTGCGGTTCAGGGATGGCTTCGCCGCCTTATCCGGTCGCTGTTAACCCGCTGCCTGCAGCCGGTTTGTCAGGAACCGCCTCCCTCTGTGCCGGAACCTCTTCTCCCCTGATGGTTGAATTGACCGGTTCACCCCCCTGGAGTATCGTTTATACGGACGGAACCGATCTCTTCCCGATTGAGAACATTGCTTCTCCACAGTACCTATTCTGGGTAACCCCGGTCCAAACCACTTCCTACTGGATCACTGCAGTTTCAGACGGCAACGGATGTTCAGGTTCAGCGAGCGGAACGGTGACCCTGACAGTGAATCCCTCCCCCACGGCAACCATCACCGGTTCTCAGACCATCTGCGCAGGGAACAGCGCCCCGCTTTCCGTCGGGCTGACAGGAACACCTCCCTGGGAGATCATTTATTCCGATGGCATCCATCAATATTCAGTACCGGGAATCACAGCCACACCCTTTACTTTCGATGTGGCTCCTGCTGAAACCACCACCTATGCGGTGATTTCGGTCACCGACGGCCATCTTTGTCTGAACAGCGGGGCGGGATCGGCTACGATAACGGTCCATCCGATACCGGAAGTACCTGTTGTCACTTTGGACGGAATGACCCTTAACAGCAGCGCCCCGTCGGGAAACCAATGGTATTATGAGGGAACGGGACTGCTGCCGGGTGCGACCGGACAGACCTATACCGTCACGAACAACACAGGTTACTACTGGTGTGTTGTGACTCTGGACGGGTGTTCTTCGGAAGCTTCTAATCAGGTTTGGGTAGATGTAGTCGGCATGGAGGATCAGGAGCAGGAAACTTTCCGGGTCTTTCCTGTCCCGGGAAATGGACTGTTCCGAATAGCCATGAAAGATATCACAGAAGCGAAGCTGTCGCTCAAAGTTTTCACTTCTTCCGGCAGTCTGGCCATTCACCACGAAAACCTTCCGGTTGATCAGGGCACTTTCTTTGAACAGGTTGATATCCGCCATCTTTCCGATGGTATCTACACCCTGGTGATCACCTCCGGGGATTCCGTTTTCACCAGGAGACTTATAAAGATCCGCTAAAAACGATCCAAACCATTCATGCGAAATACCCGCTTGCCTTTGTTGACAACTTGATTAAAACATTTGACAACCGCTTGATTACCCTGAAGGGTTTCAGTGTAAATTTGTATTGTAGCCAAATTGTTGTCAGCATGAGAACTTTTTTATACTTCCTCACTTTTCTTTTGTTTATTCCGGCGATATCTGATGCGCAGGGGGTATCCATTTACACGGTTACCAGGGAGACCGGCATTGTGTATAATTCGGTGGGAGACACCGGCAACTGGGTTACTTCATGGCGGGCTCCCGGAAACCCTAACAACAGCAGGAGTTACCCGGTTCCGCTGGGATTTTCATTCAATTACCTCGGTTACAATTTTACGGAAGTCAGTGTCTCCACCAATGGTTTCCTCGATTTTTCAACCAATGGTGCTGCAGGTGACCTGGATAAACCTTACGGATTTGATAACTCGGCATTTTCAATCCCTTCCCCCAACGGGACCCTGCTTGCAATTGCTCCTTTTTATGAAGATTTAATGGTAACCTGGGGTTACACCCTGACCAACAGCATCCGGTACGTTACCTTCGGTGTCCCGGGCAACCGTGTTTTTGTTATTGAATGGGCCCATTTCTCGCTCGATCAATCGAATTCAGATCATGTCACTTTCCAGGTGAGGTTGTATGAAGCCACCAGCAAGATCGAATTCATTTATGGCGCAATGAGTGCAACCTCAATTACCCCTTCCTACACCTGTGGGATCAACGCCTCAACCATGGCTGTACCGCCAACTGCTGCACAACTTCTGACCATGCAGGTTCCCAATTCAACGGTGTTTGGATCCACTCCTAAAAACAACCTGAACGTCATCCCCGAATCAAACAGCAAGATCATCCTAACGGGGTGCCTTCTTCCCGGGGCAGCGGGAACCATTGACGGCCCTACCCACGTTTGTCTTCCGGCCTACGGGATCATTTATTCCATACCGCCGGTACCGGCAGCAAACGGCTATATCTGGAGCCTTCCCCCGGGGTTTTCTATTGTGAGCGGAAATAACTCCTTCTTTATCACTGTCAACGCGGCAGCCAATGCCAGTGCGGGAAATGTCTCCGTCACCGCTGTCAACGGATGCGGAAGTGGCGCCCCCTCCAGCCGGTCGGTGACGGTCAGTACCAGGCCAACACCCATCGTTAATGGTCCCGCCGTGGTTTGCACCGGGCTGACTGAATACAGCTATTCCACCCAACCTTCGATGTCGAATTACCAGTGGAGTGTCACATCAGGGGGTACCATAACTTCGGGTACAGGAACCAATGCCATTACGGTCGTCTGGGCTACCAGCGGGACCGATACCGTGAGCGTAAGTTACAATGATCCCAATGGTTGTTCAAGCCAAACGCCTGGTTATCATATTATTACTGTTCATCCGACCACGCTCCCGGTCATTAAAGGCCCTGATCTGGCCTGCATCACCAGCACCGGTAATACTTACAAAACACAAAGTGGGATGACCGATTACCTTTGGACCATTTCGTCAGGAGGGACCATCACTTCCGGCGGCGGGCCGGGCGACAGTACGGTGACCGTAACATGGACCATCGCGGGGGTGCAAATGGTGAATGTGGCCTTTACCGATATCAATGGTTGTGCTCCTTCCACTCCGACCAGTTTTCCGGTAACGGTCAACGACCTTCCTGTTCCCGTCATCACCGGCCCTCAGACACCTTGTATTCAATCCACAGGGAATGTATATTCAACACAAACCGGCATGATCAATTACTTGTGGCAGGTCTCTCCGGGCGGAATTATCACATCGGGAGGTACCTCGACCAGCAACACCATCACTGTGACCTGGAATACGACCGGTGCTCAAACGGTCAGCGTAAACTATGCAACCCCGGGAGGATGCACCTCCCTGCAGCCATTCATTCTGCCGGTTTCGGTGGGTGAACGGCCGGTTCCCACCATTGCCGGGCCTTCCACGGCTTGCCCGGGTTCTGCCAACAATGTCTACACCACCCAGAGCGGGATGACAGGATATACATGGACCGTTTCACCGGGCGGTATAATCACAGCAGGTGGTACCCCGACCAGTAACGTGGCGGTGGTCACCTGGAACGATCCGGGGCCTCAAACCATCAGTATCAATTACAATAACCTGGAAGGCTGTCCGGCCATGACACCTACCACTTTTGCTGTTTTTGTAGAACTTTTGCCTGTCCCGGTCATTACGGGTCCGGATACCGTTTGTCAGAACAGTGCAGGACATATTTATGAAACTGAGAGCGGCATGTCGAACTATCAATGGAACGTCTCAGAGGGTGGATTGATCACAGGAGGAGGCACCTCTTCCGATCCCACTGTTACCATCCAATGGGTTCTTCCTGGAAATCGTTCATTAGCAGTTAATTATACCAACTTCACCGGTTGCCAGACCGTTTCACCCGGAATACTACCTGTCATGGTCGATACCCTCCCTCAACCTGTCATCACCGGGGAAGATACCGTATGTGCTGCAACTTCCGGTCACTTCTACATGACTGAATCGGGGATGACCGGTTATGAATGGACCGTTTCTGAAGAAGGTGAGATCCTCAGCGGAGCGGGAACCGAAGTGATCGAAGTCCGCTGGCTGACACCCGGCGCAGGACGGTTAACCGTTACCTATGCCGATCCCCGGGGATGTGTTCCGGATCTGCCTTCCGAATGGGATGTCACGATATTGTCAAGACCTGTTCCTTCCCTCAGCGGTCCGGATAACGCCTGTGCAGGTTCCGGAGGATACCTTTATACCACCGATCCCGGGATGACCCATTACGTATGGACCATTTCACCCGGAGGAATCATCACCAGTGGTGAGGGTACAGATACCGTGATGGTAACCTGGGTGACTTCCGGGTTGCAACTGATTTCAGCCAGTTATACCGACCCGGAGGGATGTGCCAGCCAGTCACCGACCCTTAAGGAAGTAACTGTCAGTAATTTACCCGTGCCTTCGATTACCGGGAATACCACCCCGTGTGTCAATTCCGGGAGTACTGTTTACTCGACCCAAAACGGGATGACGGGTTACCTTTGGAATGTTTCTTCGGGTGGGGTGATCACTTCGGGGGAAGGTACCAGTGCCGTCGCGATCAATTGGTTCGGGGCAGGTCCCCAGTGGGTTTCGGTCAACTATTCCAGTCCCACGGGTTGCAGCGGTGGTGTTGCAGGTATCCTTGAAGTGGTGGTGAACCCGGTTCCCGGCGCACCCGGTATTGTTTCCGGTAGTCAGAATGTTTGCGCCGGATCTCAGGGCCTCCTCTATTCCGTTGAACCGGTTGCCAATGCAGACTACTACGTCTGGAATCTCCCGCCG
The DNA here is from genome assembly GCA_937862805.1 of uncultured Bacteroidota bacterium. Classification (GTDB taxonomy): domain Bacteria; phylum Bacteroidota; class Bacteroidia; order Bacteroidales; family FEN-979; genus CAIVAT01. The sequence goes on along the minus strand of CALMDO010000250.1, from coordinate 48,955 downwards.
GGAGCCTATATCACCCAGGGTGCCGGGACACGATCGGTTCTGGTCACATTCCCGGTCAATGCTTCCTCAGGGAATATCACTGTTTTTGCTTATAACACCTGTGCTGCAGGCGCGCTCTCGCCACCACTCGCGGTGATTGTGGCCACGCTCCCTGTTGCTGCAGGAACGATCACCGGATTAGACACCGTTGCCCGTGGTGCAACAGGCGTACCCTTTTCGGTTCCTCTTATAACCAACGCGACGGGGTACCAGTGGATCATCCCTTCGGGAACTACCATTTCCTCTGGTGAAAATACGCCTGATATACTGGTTGATTTTTCGGCCACTGCAGAACCAGGTAATTTCACGGTAGCCGGAACCAATGGGTGCGGTACCGGCACATTTTCTCCGCCCTTCTTCGTTCACATTACCAATCCTCCCGCCCCTCCCGTGATCTATTTTTCGGGCGACTCGCTGGTAAGTAATTACAGTCGCGGAAATCAATGGTACCTCAATGGGAATCCCATTCCGGAAGCCACCAACCAGGTACTTCACCCACAACAAACCGGCTGGTTCTGGAGCCGCGTGCACCTTTACGGAATGTTGAGCGACACTTCCAATAATATTTATGTGGTAGTGACCGGAAAAACGGAGATGGAATCCCTGTCGTTAAAGGTTTTCCCTGTCCCCAATCAGGGAAGCTTCACGATCAGCCTCGATTTACCGGGCCTGACAGGTACCTGCTTCCTGGAAATATACAACAGTCTCGGAATCCTGGTTCATCGCACATCGCTTGAACCGACGGGTGGAAAGTTCCGGACGGAGATTAACCTGAAAGATACTCCTGCCGGTGTCTATACGGTTCAGCTTAGCAATGCCTCGACGCGGTTGGTGAAAAAGGTCGTCATCAGCCGGTAATGAAGAAGCTGCTGTCAGGGGGTTTCCTGCTTATATCGTTATCAAATTTACTGTTTTCCCAATATTATTCAACGGGGCAGGATCCGGCTTCCATCCGCTGGAGGCAGATCAAGACGCCGCAATTCAGGCTCGTCTATCCCGATCACTACGAAGAAAAGGCTCAATACCTGGCCAACGTGATGGAAATCATCAGCCGGAATGAAACCTACACACTGAAGGCGAAAGTTCCCAGGATTCCCCTGCTTCTCCATACACAATCCACTGTTTCTAACGGCGTTACGGTCTGGGCGCCAAAACGCATCGAACTCTATCCCTGCGACCCGCAATCTAGTTATGCTGAGGAGTGGCTGGAACAGTTGACGATCCATGAATACCGGCACGCGGTCCAGATCGCCAAAATCAACCAGGGTTTTTCAAAGGCATTGTCCTATCTTTTCGGAGAACAGATCACCGGGGGAATTTTGGGGCTGTATGTTCCTTCATGGTTTCTGGAGGGGGATGCAACCGTGACGGAAACGGCATTAAGCAAGACAGGAAGAGGCCGTTCAGCCTTGTTCGAAAGCGTCCTCAGGGCACAGATCACAGAGAAGGGGCCCTATTCGTACGATAAAGCCACCATGGGATCCTATAAAACCTTTACACCGGATGCTTACGCGTTGGGTTATTCCCTGGTGGGAAAAGCGAGGGCAAAATATGGGACAGACCTCTGGAACGAAGCCTTGGACCGGGTGGCTAAGTATCCTTTCATGGTTGTTCCTTTCAACAGCGGGATCAGGAAAGTTACCGGAAAATGGAAAACCCGTTTGTACAAAGAGTTGCTGGCTGAACTCGACAGCGGTTGGCAACAGCAATCACAAGCCACCAAGCATCCTGAAGTCAGGACCATCACCCGGCGGGATTCCAAAACCTGGGTTAAATACAGTCATCCTTTGTTTCTGAACGACACCTCGATCCTGGCAGAAAAAGCAAGCATGGATGATGTGACACGGTTTATATTGATCGACCGGAGAAACGGTAGTGAAAAGGTCTTGTTGACCCCCGGGAAACACAACAGCGGAACGACCAGCATCGGGGGAAAATACCTGGCATGGTCAGAAGAAGAAAAAGACCATCGCTGGAATAACAGAAGCTACGGAGAGATCCGGATTTATGATTTCACAACCGGAAAAATCCGGCAACTCACCCGACGAACCCGCTATTTCTCCCCGGTGATCAATAGCGAAGGCAACAGGATTGCCGCAGTACAGGTCTCTGTCAACAATCAACACTCCATCGACATTCTCGACGTTCCTTCCGGCCGGCTGATAAGGAAATTTCCCGTTCCGGATCATGGCGCTGCCATGACACCCAACTGGTTGCCAGATAACAAAAAGATTCTCTTCACCCTGCTGACAGCGCACGGAGAAACCGTGGCATTGCTTGACACGACCACCGGGAAAATCGAACACCTCATCCCCTTCACCTTTCACGAATTTAACGGACCCGGTTACTTTTTCAACCAATACCTGATCTATGGTGTGGATTATTCGGGGACTGAAGATCTCTATGCCCTTGATACGCTTACACACCAGATCTTCCAGGTCACCTCGTCCCGGTTCGCAGCGTTGGATCCTGATTGTACTCCCGACCATCAGTTCATGATCTATTCAGATTACACCTCCGACGGGATGATGGTGGTGGAAATCCGTATTGATCCATCGACATGGATTCCCCTTCACCTGGTCAGAGACCATTCCCTCAGGCTCTATGAGCCACTGGCCCTCCAGGAAAAAGCCAATATACAAGACAGTGTACTTCTACGCAATATATTCCGGCTCAAACAAAATGATAGCGTTGACTTTCAAAAAGATACCATTAAAGGCACCGTTTATCCTTCTGTCAGGTACCGGAAAGCCGCCCATCTTTTTAACCCTCACAGTTGGGCCCCGCTCTCCTTTAACGCGGGTGACCTGACGTTTCACCCCGGCGTGATGGCGCTGTCGCAAAATCTCCTCAGCAGTATGGTAGCGGGAGCAGGTTGGGAATACGACCTTAATGAAAGGACCGGGAAATGCTATGCCAACCTCTCCTACACAGGATGGTACCCGGTTTTCACTGTACAGTTTGACATCGGGAACCGCGCGGGTTATACCCGTTACGAGGGCAGCCATGAGAAGTACCGCTTCACCTGGCAAGAAACCAATCTTAAATTCAAAACAGCGATACCATGGAACTTCTCGCATGGAAGGTTCAACAGAAGCCTTCAGCCGGAAGCAGGTTTCTCGCTGATCGGAATTCAACACCATCACAGCACCCCGGAAAACTTTACCAGCGGGTCGATCTGGTCACTTGATTACCGTTTGACAGCTTCCCAATACCAACGATCCTCCCCGAAAGACATGTATCCGCCATTGGGCCTGTCAATTGAAATCAATTATCGTCATACCCCTTTTGGCAGCAATGACATGGGTTCAATTGCCTCCGCTGCAGCCAATCTATATTTCCCCGGGATTTTTAAACACCAGGGATTTTGGTTTTATTTTGCCTGGCAGAAAAGAGAAGCCAACCATCACATGGCATACTCCTATGCCAACATGGTCGCCTATCCCAGGGGTTATCACGACAACTACGACGAGGAGGTTATCACTGCCGGAATCAATTATAAGTTCCCGATCCTCTGTCCGGATCTCAGTCTGGGTTCTGTTGTTTATCTCAAGCGATTGAAATTAAACTTTTACTATGATTGGGCCAACGGGCTGAACCCCGGGGAGGTAACCACCTTTCAAACAACCGGCGCGGAGTTGACGGCCGATCTTCACCTGCTTCGTTTTGCAGGACCCATTGAGCTGGGGGTCAGGAGCTTGTATTTTCCCGCCACAGGGACCTGGGGATGTGAGTTCTTGTACGCTATCAGTTTGTAACCCTTGGATTTTCCAATATTTTTCTTAGGTTTGTATCATAGATGATCCCAAAATCATTGATCGGTCGTTTGTATGTATGGCGTTTGCGGCACCTCAGGCAACGTGATTTCGTGCTGATCCTTAGCGTTTTGGTGGGGATTGGCAGTGGATTGGCCGCGGTGGCCCTGAAAAACACGCTCTATTACACCAACTACTTTCTCACCAATGGTTTCAGTTATCATGGCCTCTATTATCTCTATCTTGCCTTCCCGGTTGTAGGGATTATCCTGACCCTGCTTTTCCTGAAATTCGTCGTAAGGGACAACATCAGTCATGGCGTCAGCAAAGTCCTTTATGCCATTTCCAAGAACAACAGCAATATCAGGCCTCACAATGCCTTTTCCTCCCTGGTCGCATGCACGCTCACGCTGGGTTTCGGGGGTTCGGTAGGACCGGAGGCGCCGGTCGTTCTTTCAGGATCGGCGATAGGTTCCAACCTGGCAAGGATCTTTCGGCTCGACTATAAAACGCGCACCATGCTTATTGGTTGTGGTGCTGCCGGCGCCATCGCCGGGATTTTTGAAGCGCCCATTGCAGGCGCTGTCTTCGTCCTGGAGATCCTCATGATGGACCTGACCATTGCTACCATCATCCCTTTGCTGATCACTACGGTAACAGCCTCCCTTCTCTCCTTTTTTCTGATGGGCAATGAAGTGTTGTTCTCCTTCACCCTCAATAATCCTTTTCTGCTGAAACATATTCCGTTTTATCTCTTGTTGGGCATTTTCACGGGATTGGTTTCCGTCTTTTTCATCAGAGGAAGCATCTCAATTGAGACCCTGATGAAAAAAATACCCGTCGTACCAAGGGTTACTTTGGCCGGTTTAGTTTTGGCGGTGTCGATTTTCATCTATCCTTCCCTCTTTGGTGAAGGTTATACCGTACTCAAATCGGTCATCAACGGGCAGGGAGAGGTGATCGGCAGTTACTCTTTCTTCGGAACATTGAAAGAAAACCATTGGTCCTTCCTTTTGATTGTTTTCTCTTTGATCGTGATGAAAGTAGTGGCCATGGCGGTTACACAGGGAAGCGGGGGAATTGGCGGGACTTTTGCGCCTTCTATCTTTGTGGGTGCCATTTGTGGATTTTTCTTCGCCAGTTTTCTCAACCAGCTCTTCGGTTTCAGTATTTCTCTCAGTAATTTTTCACTGGTCGGGATGGCAGGGGTGATGGCCGGGGTGATGCATGCTCCCCTCACTGCCATCTTTCTGATTGCCGAGATCACGGGAGGGTACCAGTTGCTCACCCCGCTGATCATCGTGTCAGCCATCGCTTATCTCACCTCCCATGTCTTTGAAAGCCATTCTATCTATGCCCGGCAATTAGCCATCCGTAAGGAACTTATAACGCACGATAAAGACAAGGCGGTGTTGTCGTTCATGAATCCACGGCAATTGATCGAGACCAATTTTTCGATGATCGATCCGGAAGCTACCTTAGGTGAACTGGTCAAAGTGGTCGCAACCTCCACGCGGAACATATTCCCGGTGGTGGACCGGTCAGGAAATTTTTACGGAATCGTGACACTTGATATCATCCGCCAGATCATGTTCGATCAAAGCCTCTATGAGATCACTTATGTTAAAGGACTCATGGTATGGCCTGATCGCACCCTCGATCCGGATGACCCGATGGATGTGATCGTGCAACTTTTCGACAGAAGCGACCTCTATAATCTTCCTGTCCTGAAAGAGGGGAAATACCTTGGATTTATCTCCCGTGCCCGGATTTTTTCACAATACCGTGAAATGCTCAGGAAATTCTCAGAAGATTAATATCCGAAAATATCTTTGAGCTCCAATCCGGTAACCTTGCCATAACCGGAAAGGGTGTTGACATCCAAATCAGCACGCTTTCCCAATACCATGATATTGAATTGTTTATCACGAATGTATTGGTTCTGAAAAGCCTTCAGGTCGGCAAATGTCATAGATGGCACCTTTTCGAACACATCCTTGCGGATATCGTAGTTCAGTCCGAATTTCTGTGCACTCAAATAGGCGAACAAAACCTGTGATTTGGTGATCCTTTCTGTTCTGATCTTATTGATGATGGCCTCTTTGGATGAATTCAGGGCTTTTTCGCTTTCGGGGGTGTTGTTAAACAATCCCATCATGGCTTTCATTGCTTCCGGGAGTTTGTCAAGCTGGGTACCGATATAGGAAAAGAGGTAGAAGTTCTGGTACGGCTGAACCGGGTTACGATAGCCGGCATAGGCGCTGTATGCCAATCCTTTGGATTCGCGGATCTCCTGGAAGACAATGGAATTCATGCTTCCGCCGAAATATTCATTGAAAAGACGGACAATGGGAACCAGGTTTTTATCATATCCTCCTGATTTTGAGAGCATTATGATTTCCGTCTGTTTCATGTCATAATCGACAGTATAGACTTTCGTCAGGTCGGTAGGTTGTTGTTCAAATTGCTGATTGACCAGTACAGGTTTGAGGGTACCTGGCACATGATGTGCGGTATTGAGCAAACTGACGATAGAGGAGGCGGGTGCCGGGCCATAGTAAAGTACCTTGTGGCGGTAGGCGCTCAGTCCCCGGATCAGGTTAGTAAGTTCTTCCGCTTTCAGGGCATCGAGCGCTTCGGCGGAGAGGATGTTGGTAAAGGGTGACTTGGGTCCATAGACACCGTAGTTGTACATGGCTTGCCAGAGGATGGTTTGCTTCGAGAGTTTATCGTCGTCGCGCCTTTTTTTGATATCAGCCACCAGGTTATCGAGGGGGGCTTTATCCGGTTGAACGTCGGCCAGGAAGGACTCAAACAGGCGTAACGATTTCTCCATGTTCTCCTGTAATCCGTTGAGTGAGATCCAGACCTCGGCATCGGAGCTATTGACATTGAAGGAGCAACCCAGTTTGTAGAACTCTTCCTGAATGGCCTTTGGCGATAGTTTTGAAGTTCCCAGGTACTTCAGGTAATCAAGGGCAATTCCCAGTTTGGGGTCAGCATTGGTGCCCATTTCGAAATAGTAATACAGGGAGAAGGTTTGGTTTTCTTTGTTTGCTTTATACAGTAACGGAATGTCATTTTTGAGGTTGACCGTCTGGATATCTTTTGCATAGTCAATAAAAACCGGTTCAATGGGTTTGGAGTCGACGGCCCTGATGTTTTTCAGAAAAGCAGATTCGGCGTCGCGGTTCATCGTGACGGGTGTGATTTGCGGCTTGATCACTTTTTTCGTTTCGGGCGATTGTCCGGTCCGTTTGTAAACGATCACGTAATTGTTTTTGTAGTTTCGGTTGGCAAATTCTACGATATCTTTTTTGGTGATTTTCGACAAGCGGTCAATATTGTGGACGATTTCAGCGTGGGGGATTTCCTTGATAAATTCGCTCATCAGCTCCATGGCGCGTCCGTTGTTTGATTCATTCCTTCTGATTTCGCTCATTTTCAGGTCGGTGATGATGGCAGGTATCAGCCAATCGGGGAACTCTCCTTTTTTAACCAATTCTATCTGATCCATTACCAGGTCTTTCACTTCTTCGAGGGATTGTCCTTCTTTGGCCTTTCCCGAAAAAATATTGACCGAGTAGTCTTTCAAAACATAGGAGAACGCGCTTGCTTCCAGTACTTTTTGTGCCTGGTTCAGGTTCAGGTCCATGAGGCCGGCGGTACTGTTGCTCAACACCATGTTGAAAATGGTCACCAGGTCGGCATCAGGGGTGGCTGCGCCGCCCAGGCGGTAACCGATGGTCACCGATTCGGCATCGGGCCCCATAACCTCTTTAATTACAGGCTTTAGAATGGAATCTTCGATGGCCGGAACATAGGGGGTAACCTTTTTTGAAGGAAGTTGTCCGAAAGTTGCATCGATTCGCGTAATCAGTACATCGGGATCGAAATCGCCCGACAGGATAATGGCCATGTTGTTAGGCACATAACGGCTGTTGTAGTAATTGCGGAGGGAAACCAGGGAGGGGTTCTTCAGGTGTTCCACCGTACCAATGGTGGTTTGAGTTCCATAGGTGTTCTTGGTGAAAAGGCCGGCGAAAAGTTCGTCAAAGATTTTGTCGTCGTCGTTGTCCAGGCTCATGTTTTTTTCTTCGTAGACAGTTTCCAGTTCGGTATGAAAAAGACGGAAGACCGGATCCTGGAATCGCTCTTTTTCGATCATGAGCCATTGTTCGGTTTTATTGGAAGGGATATCGTTAATGTAAACGGTCTCTTCGAAGGAGGTAAAAGCATTGGTTCCTTTGGCCCCGATGCCGGCTAACAGTTTGTCGTATTCATTGGCGATGGCAAAGGTTGACGCAATTCCTGACAAGCTGTCGATCACGTGATAGATTTTTTTGCGTTCCAGGGTATCCGTTGTTTTTTTGTACAGTTCGAAACACTGTTCGATTTTTTCTAACAATGGTTTTTCAGCCGCATAATCGCGGGTTCCGAATTCATCGGAGCCTTTGAACATCATGTGTTCGAGGTAATGTGACATCCCGGTGTTATCGGAAGGGTCGTTTTTACTCCCGGTCCTGACTGCAATGGCAGTCTGGATGCGAGGTGCGTCTTTATATACCGTCAGGTAAACCTTCAAGCCGTTGTCGAGGGTATAGATCCTGACTTTCATCGGATCGCCGGGGACAGAGTCGTACCGGTAAGATTTTTGCGCCTGCGCGCTGATAACCAACACAAAAAGGAAGTGAAGGCCAAGCAGTGTAACAAAGAATTTTTTCATGGAAAAGAGATTTATGATATAGGACAGTTTTTCTCTGCGAGGGGTTGGCAAAGATATGGATTCAATGGGAAAGTGACAAACTGAAATTCTTCCAAAACCAGGGAAAAGGATTATTTTTGTATTGGTATAATAAACTTTTCAAGTATGAAAATTTCGCTTTTTCTTTTTTGCTTAGGGTTCCCTTTTCTCCTTTGGGGACAGGATGACCAGATCGTCCGGGCGGAGGGTCGTTCCCAGGTTGAGTTTCCCGATTCAAAGTCGAGGCAACAGGTTGAAAAAGAAGCGGAAGAACGGGCTGTGATCGATGCTTTGGAACAGGCTTTTGGCCGGGCTGTGATCCAGGGCAATTCCACCTACCTGAAGAATATGTCAACCGGTCAAAAGGTAGAGACCACCACCACCTTCAACATGATCGCCAATACAATGGTTAAAGGGGAAGTGATCGAGGTGGTGAAGAAGCATTTCAGTGAAATTCCAGGATCGAAGGAAATTGATGGCAAAAAGACGGTAATCAGAGATTTAGCCTGTGATGTGACCATCCGGGCAAGGGCAATCGCCGAATCCGCCGTGGAATTTGACGCATACCCGCTGGGTTGTACTGATCCGAAATGTAAAACCACCGACTTTAAGAATAATGATCCGTTGTACCTTTACTTCAAGACCCCTGTCAGCGGTTACCTGACCATCTTCCTGGATGATGGTACTACAAGCCAGCGGTTGCTTCCTTATGCTTCGATGGCAGGGAAAATGGAAGACGGGGTTCCGGTGGAAGCCGATCAGCTTTACATTTTTTTCTCTTCTGTACCCGGGTTGGCTCCCATTCCGGGGAATTACACGGTGGATGAGTATGTAATGACCAGTGAATCCATTCAGGATCAAAACCGGCTTTTCGTCATTTTCTCGAAAACTCCGATTCCCAAACCGGGGATGGATAAAACGACGGCGGGCACCACCTTGACTGAACAGGAGCAAAAGACCGGCTGGACGCTACCCCGGGCTTTACTATCGGAGGATTTTCAGAAATGGCTTATCAAAAACCGCACCCACAACCGGGATATCCACGTAAAGACGGTGGATATTACCATCACGCGGTAGCCGGTCTGACAAATCGGTTTCAATCAAGAAACCGCCAGCTCTCCCATGATTGCTGTACTTCAGGACTGCCGCTGATCTGCGGTGTTTGATTTTTATTGTTGATGGTCACGCTTTCCACGCGCACTTTAGTAGATATGTCATCGAACAGACTCTTGTACGACACGTTTCCTTTGGTTTCCTGCAATTTTTTAAGCAGGAAATAGGTGAACATGCCGTGACCCTTCTCCTTGTAAACCGTGGAGCTTTCGTCGGCCGAGCTGGAACTCATGACAACCAGGTTACCCGTCAGGGTAGATTCTTTGGGTTTGACTTTCACTCCTTTTAAGGCAATAAGCCCTTGGTTTCTGGCGCCTCCGCTGAAACAGGCATCCAGGATCACGGTCACTTTTTTGGCAGGGTACCTGGTTAAATCTTTGAACAAACCCTCCAGGCTGATGGCCGATTTCACGTCCGATCCGCTGATATCGACCGGGATGAGATACGGATCATGCGTCTCCTCATCGGGAAGGCCATGGCCCGAATAGTAAAAAATCAGGGAGGCTTTCCCCTCTTTAAGTTGGGTGAGGGTCACCAGTTTCATGATCGCCTGGCGCATCTGTCCCAGAGTGGCATTGGTCCTGAGGACAACATTTTTTTCAGGGACACCCAGGGTCTGAATACAATACCGGCTGAAGATGGTGGCATCGTTCACGGCTCCTTCTACATTGGATTCATTGTTGAGCCCGGTTTGATAACTGCTGTAATCTTCATTTCCTATCGCTACCACGTAAGTATCGGCATTGACCCTGCTTGTGACCGGAATATTAAGATCGACATCCGAGGCAGGTTTAGGGGTGGTTTTCGCAACCGGTGGTTCTGTTTCGGGTGTGACAGCCCGTTTGTCGAAGAACTTCAGGGTCGAGTCGGTCACCATGGTGGCCAGGGCAGCATAAGCCTTGAGGTTGGCGCTTGTATAATCGGTACTGCCTCCTTTGACATTGAGGTAGTCACAAGTGTAGGAAAGGTTTTCCTTTCCGGTGATGGTCAGGGTGGCATCAACATACGCAAAACAGAAGTTCCTGACCGTGTTTCCCTGCCTGGAGTTAGCGTTGACCGTGACCCGAAAGTCGCTCCCGGCTGAATCTTTCAGCGCCAGGCAGCGATACCCGTTGTTCATCAGGGCATTTTGGAGGCGGGTGGAGATCACGTTCAGTGAGCCGCGACCGGAAAAGACATTTTCACGGGTAAGGATCAGCACGTTAACCTGGGCCATAGCCCCGGGTGGAATAAGAAGAAGCAGAAGGAAGAGTAATCTTTTCATCGCACGAACTCTTTACTGATATAACCTTGTTTCCCTCCTAACAGTTTTATCAGGTACCACTCCCCTTTTGTTTCGATCAAGGTAAATTCGGTATCGCCGGGGATTTTAATCAAGGTCTCGGAACCCGCATCCGCTTCCTTTTTTACTTCGTAGCGATCATTCTTATTCCCGCGTGTCTTAACCTTTTCGGCCAAAGCATCGGAGCGTTCGGCGTAATCCTGTTTTTCAATGACTACACCGATGGACTTAAGTACCTGATCATACTCGATTTCTCTCTCGACCTTTTTAACTTCATCATTGTATTCCGAAGGATCGATCTCTGCTGCAATAAGGTAATATTCACGTGCCTTTTCGTAATTCCCGACGATGTCGTACAGACAGCCTAAATTTTTGGCAGCCGAGGCGTTGTATGGATCCGCGTCATAGATGGCTTTGAAAATCGGAAAGGCTTTTGAAAGGTCACCGTTTTCGATATGCTCTTTGGCCTCTTTGGCCTTGTCTTTGAAATCCTTGTTCTTCACCTTTTCAAATTCAAATTTTGAATACGTGAAATAAGGGGTAAAATAGTTGACCAGTTGGAAAGCCAGGTCCTTCATACACTGGTCCGCCATGGCGCTTACAGGGGTCAGCCCGCTGCGTTTATCATCACATTTGCTTTCGGATGTTGACGATCGTTTATCTTTGGTTCCGATGATTTTCCCGGTAGTAACATCCAGAATCTTCATACGGGCTTCGGCGGTCACCGTTCTTTTGGTGCAATACTGCGTATAGGTTTTTCCCGTGAGATCCACCATGGGGTTTTGAGAAGGTTCATCCTTGTAGGAATAGGAAACAGATCCCAGGATGACGGCATCGATCCCCAGCACCTGTCCGATGGAAGCCGCCTGGGCATCGTCGACAATACCGGTGTTGCTCAGGTTTTGTTCTGCCAGCACGCTCTCAAGTTGCGAACGCTCGACCACGGTATAAATATTGGTCCGGCCCCCTTTCTGAAAGGTTTTGCCCTCACGGGTGGACTGGAAAAGGCCTCCTCCAAGGGTTTTGATGCCCCGGTTCTCACTAAACAGCTCTGAGACCATCAGTTCCGATAATTGTTTCCCCTTTTCACCTGTGAAATCAAGGATGGAAATCTTGGTCACTTTTTGAAGGATGATCTCCGGCGGAGAAAGCACAAAACATTCCAGATCCTGTGAACGGGATGCAATGCTAACCATTAACAATGAGATAAATAAGTAAAGGACTTTTTTCATGGTTTTATAAGTTTAATTTCAAATAGGATTCACGCTACCATCATTGCTTATTGCTAAAAACACTTGGGTTAATCAAGCTTGAGTGTTTTGGCCTTCAGGCAGTCAAATATAGTAAAGATATTTGAAATTCAGAAAAAATTCCGGCAGGAAGAAAAAACGCAAATCAGGAATTTCCGCGGGACAGTCCTTGGATTACCCATTTTCAAAGGGTTGGTGGGCCCATGGGAGGAAAAATGGAGTGGTAGCTCCTATTTGTGGAATTGACGGATAAAGTCCTCCACTTCCGGTACGCCGCCCTGGTAAATAAGGTACCCGTTGTATGGTTCGCGGGGGGTGATTTCGTTATTGATCGGTGTGAGCATGATCCGCTTCACCTCAGCAAGGTCGCTGGTTTGTCCGAGGGCCCAACTCAGTTTGATAAAAGCGGTTTCCGGCAGCATATTTTCTGCGGGGATGATTCCCTTGGCCATCAGGTCACGACCCGTATCGTAAACAAACATGTGAACATAACCCCACAAGGTTTGTACTGTCATGTAGATAGCGACTCCTTTAGCGATGGCTCTTTCGATGGCAGGATAGATGGGTTTATTGACGTGACCCAGTCCTGTGCCGATGATGATGATCCCTTTGTAACCTGCATCTACCAACGCATCGATTACATCGGGTTTCATATTGGTATAATAGTAGATCATGGTCACCCTTTCGTCGTAATAGGGTAGGATGGTGACGTTTCGATCTTTCCTGCGGCGGTTGTACTCTTTTTTTATCGGGGTTACTCCATTTCGGGTGACTGTGGCCAACGGGGTATCGCCGATGGTCCTGAAGGTGGAACGGTAGGATGAGTGCATTTTGCGAACCCTGGTTCCGCCATGAAGGAACCCGTATTCATCAGAGGTCGGGCCGAACATGCAAACCATCACTTCGGCTATATCACCGTGGGCCGCGGCGGTGGCTGCGTGCATCAGGTTAAGGGCAGCATCGGAGCTCGGACGGTCGCTCGAGCGCTGGGAACCCACCAGAACAATGGGAACCGGGGAGTTTTGTACCATGAAAGTGAGGGCAGCAGAGGTGTAGTGAAGGGTATCGGTGCCATGACCAATGATGATCCCATCGACCCCTTTTTCAATCTCATGGCCGATGGCTACCGCCAGTTTTTTGTACTGTTCGGGCCCCATATTCTCACTGAAAACAGCGAAGAGTTTCTCTGTTGTGAGGTTGCAGATATCGGCCAATTCCGGAACCGCTCCGTACAGTTCGCCTGGCGAGAAAGCAGGAATGACGGCGCCGGTGCGGTAATCGAGCCGGGAAGCTATCGTACCCCCTGTCCCTAACAATTTGACGTTTGGTTTTTCTTTGGAATAGGGAAACTCCTTTTCGGGGATTTTGTAAACTGCTTTCTTGTATCCCAATTCGGTGATCATGGTGATTCCTGAGATATCCACACCGATGTTATACCCGGTAAATATTTTCAGTACCAGGTGTTTATCGTCTGTGTTCTCGGCACGGGGCAGGATGGTTCCTTCAAAAGTACCCCTGGTTGAATCTACCCGGACTTTCGCCCAAACCCGGGCATTGTATTTTTGCAGTATTTCGAGCGCTCGGCCTTTATAGCCCTGGAAAATATCTTCACTCATTGTGTGGGTTGATTCGTTGCAGGATTAAAACTGGTGATCTGATGACTGAGTTCTTTAAGGGAGATGTTGCCGGTGGCTACTTTGTTCAGGTTTCCCATGATCCATCGCAGTCCTGCTGTCTCCTCTCCGGAGGTGCGTATCTCCTGGTATTTCTTGACAAGAAAGGGGATCTTCCCAAAAATCTCAGATTTTGACATATATTTGAAATTCAATGTAGTAAGAACAGACTCAAAATCCATCTTGGGATGTTGGTAAATTTGCAGCAACATTTTTTTTGCAATGCCGGGATCCATTTGCTTTTCTTTCAGGTACCGGAGCATTTCAAGTACTTTTCCGTAAGAAAAATCGGGCAATGCAGGATACTGTCCCTGGATGTGTTTCAGTGTATGGGCCAGCAGGGTGGCGGTAAACCGGGGTGCAATACCCAGTTCTGCCTGTGCTTGTTCCAGCAACGGGACAAGGTTGTTTTTCAGGATATAGGTATGGGTATCTTCCGGTACCTGCCATTCGATGAGAGAGCGGATGCGTGAGGATACCAATTGGGGAAGGCGGTTGAGCGCTTCATCAATGGTTGTATCTTCAAGGGGGATGGGTGCGGAATCTGTATCGGGGTACATCCGGTCGGCTCCCGGGAGGACTCTTTCAAAGATGGTGGTGCCGTCGGGGAGTGATTTGCGGGTCTCGTTGGGGACCCCGGCAAAGGCCATTTTCCCTCTTTCTTCGATCGTTTCGAGGGCTGTCTTGATGTCATCGGCCGGGCCCCAGAAAATAATCTGAGCGTCGTTGTCACCGCTTTCCAACAAGGTGCGAATGCGTGCCCAAGCTTTATCGCCCAAAACGTTGTCAAACATTTCGGAGTGGACCATGTTGGGTTTCTCGAGGCAGGCAATGACTTTCAGCCGGTCAGTAAATTCGTCGCCGAACATTTTTCCCGGTTGGGTAAAATGCGACAGGATGCCTTTGAATTCAGGCAGATTTACGCCTAATACTTTAAAGTCACTGTTTTTGGGCATTCCCAGGTTTTCAAGTTTGAAATCCCTGGGCCGCAGCTCTTTCCAGGAAATTTTCCAGGCTGCCGGGTCCTTGACCCTGGCATTGAGTGTTTCCTTCACGGCCAGCAAGGCCCATTGGCGGAATACTTCATTGTGGGTCAGTTCAGGCATCCAGCCGGTATGGGAAACTCCTTTGATCTCAACACGGGTACCGCCTCTGCAGCTCACGTTGACGTCGGCACGGGTGGATCCGACACCGGTCAGCACCTTGCCCGTACTGCGGTTGAGAAAGCGGATGTAATCGGCTCCTTCTCTGACCTCGTCGGGATTCTTGAAATCGGGATAGGTGACCGTCTCAATCAGGGGCATCCCCAGCCGGTCGGTCCGGTAAACACGCCAGTGACCAATATCGGAGACTTCCCGGCACGAATCCTCTTCGAGACTGAGCTGGATCAATCGTACCTTTTTGTTTTTCAGTTCGATTTCACCTTCTACTCCAACGATAGCGGTACGTTGGAACCCGGTAGGTATGGATCCGTCGAGGTACTGTTTCCGGGTAATGTGAACCTCTCCAACGACCTTCATCTTTGATAAAAGAGCAATCTCTATCGATATGTCCAGCGCCTCCATATTCAGCGGGAATGGCGGGGTATCATCCACTTCATAGGTGCAGGCCGTTTCGTTTTTGATCCGGTAGATGATATTTTTCCGGGTGCGGAATTCCATCAGGGCCGTTCCGTCATACTCACCCAACTCACTGAGTGTGGGGCGCATGTGCCTTACCAGTTCGGCATCGAAGTCGTCTTCTTTCTGGTAAATTCCGGAAGGACAACGACAAAAAAGTTTTTTGCGGGTTCTCAGTTGTTGGTGGACTTCCAGTCCTGACATAAAGCCAATCCGGTCGTAATCGGCCTGGGTTGCTTCCTTACGTTTGACATATCCTGTTTTTTGCTGGGTTTCGGCATAATTTCGCCGGGGGTCAAAGGGTGGTTTCATGGAATCGGGTAGGATCAATTTACGAGGGGGTAAAATTAGACATTTTGATGATAACAGGGTGCCGATTGTTCAATAATTTTGGTAACTCTCAATTTCCTATCTTTGCAGCAAAACTGAAGGATATGAATTACAAACCGTTGTGTTTGTTGCCTGTTTTTCTGATATTTTATTTACCGGGTTTGTCCCAGGAGCCTGCTCCTGCCAGGATCATCCTTGAAAAAGCTGATTCGTGGACTTACAACAAGGAGATCCGGCAAAATGTCCAGCGGTTGATCGGAAATGTGATCTTCAGCCACGATTCAGCTTATCTTTTTTGCGACAGTGCTTACCTGTTTGAAGCCGATAACCGCGTTGCCACCTTTGGGAACGTGCGCGTAAAACTCTCAGATACCCTCAACTTGTACGCCGACTCCCTCCGTTATGACGGGAATACGAAAATAGCGTGGGCCAACAGCAATGTCCGGCTGATCGATAACCAGACCATCCTCACTACCGACACGTTGGTTTATGACAGAAATACACAGATCGCCCGTTACGATTACTGGGGAAAGATCGTGAACGATAAAAATGTCCTGGTCAGTCTTCACGGCTATTATTACACCGACAAAAAAACATTTTTTTTCAAAGACAAGGTGTTGCTGACTCACCCGGATTACGCCATGCATTCAGACACCTTAATGTACAATACGCTGACTGAAGTAGCTTATTTTTATGGTCCTTCCAATATCACCTCCAACGACAAACAAGATTCAATTTATTGCGAAAACGGATGGTATGATACCCGTTTGGATCTGGCCCGCTTCCGCGAGCATTCAAAAATTTACCACGGGGCTGCCATGCTCACAGGCGACAGTCTTTATTATGAACGAAAGAACGGGTTCGGACAGGTTTTCCAAGATGCTCTGCTAATCGATACCGTTCAGAACATCCTGCTCACCGGAGAGTACGGGGAGATCAAACGGCAGGCCGGGTTCGCTTTCATGACCGACAGCGCACTGGTGACCATGGTGGAGAAAAAAGATTCACTTTTCATGCACGCTGACACGGTTTGGGCCACTTTTGATACCAGCCAGCACATCCGGGACATTCATTGTTATCATAAAGTAAGGTTTTTCCGACAAGATATTCAGGGAATGAGTGATTCATTGGTCTTTCATACTGCTGATTCTGCCCTGATGATGTACAAGGAGCCTGTCTTGTGGTCGGGTCCCAACCAGCTCACTGCCGATTCTATTCAATTGAAGCTCCGGGACGGGCAAGCTGATTCTCTGAAGATGTTTGGTTCGGCTTTCATCATTTCAAAGGACGATTCCGTGCGTTTCAACCAGATCAAAGGGAGGAACCTGTTGGCCCGTTTCCGCGACAACCAATTGTACAAAGTGAGAGTAATCGGGAATGCCGAGACCATCTATTATGCACGGGAAGAGGACAAAACGCTGATCGGGATCAACAAGGCCAGATCGGCAGAGATGTTGATCTTCTTGGAGAACAATGAACTCAGCACCATTACCTATATCGATAAACCTGAGGCGCATCTCTATCCTGAAAAGCAATTACCAAAGCAGGAATTACGCTTGAGAAACTTCAAATGGCTGGAAGAAAAAAGGCCTTTGAAGAAAGCCGATATCTTTGTGTGGGTCAGTGATCCGGCCCCCGTTCGGGAACCCTGACCATACTGCACCGTTTAACCTGCCCGGAGCGGGGCTTAAAACACAGAGAATTTGACGTAGCGGCCGGGGTTGGCTTTAATGTCTTCGAGCAAGAGGTTGAGGTCACGTGCAGCTTTTTCCACTTCCAGGTATAATTGCTGGTTGTTGATCAACTGACCGACCGATCCATCCCCCTTGTTGATCTTCACCAGGATGGCATCGAGGTCGCTGACAGCCTTGTTGACCTGTGCGATGGTAGCAGGTATCCGGGCCTTGGCCAGTGAATCGCTGACATCGGAGAGGTTGTTGATGATATGGGTGATTTTGTCGTTGTTCTTCCGGAGGTTGTTGCTGATGGACTCCACATTGGTAATGATATCCGCTATATTTTTGCGTTGAGAACCAAGCAAGGTATCGAGGTTGCCGGTGGTATGGGCAATGTTTTCGAGGGTTTGTTTAACATGTTCGACAGCCTGCACCAGGTTTTCCCGGGTATTTTTGTTCAGTACCTGCTGGACGATCATGGCCACGGTATCGATGGAACTGATGAGGTTTTCCGCTTTGCGTTTGAGGGGTAAAATCTGCCGGTTTACTTCCTCTCCCAGCGTGGCTTCTATGAGCGACAGTAAGGTGTCGCGGTCTTTTGCCATGATCCGGGAATCGCCCGGGATGATCTCTACCTCTTTGGCTCCTAACAGGCTGGAACTGTAAATCCGGGCAGAGGAATTTTTCGGGATGGGATAATCCCCTTTAACATAGAGTTCGACAATGATCTTCTGTGGATTGTTCGGGTTAAAATAAAGTTTGTTGACCTGCCCTACCTGGAGACCTTTAATGGTAATGGGATTGGCAGCTACCAGTCCGTTAACATGGTCATAAACAGCATAAAAGGTCCTGCTGGTCTTGAAAAGTTCCAGCCCTTTAAGGTACATCAGGCCCCAAATCAGAACGGCCAGGGCAATGACAAAAACGGCGCCAACTTTGATCTCTTTCCGGATAACCATAGCAGTTGTTTTGTGCAAATGTAATTGAAAAATTGATTGTTCTTACCTGTGGGTGAGCCTATCGGCTTCAGCACCCGTAATGCGTTGGTCGTTTCTGAAAACCACGATGAAAGCATCCCTGAAACCTTTCCGGCGAACCTGTTCCATCAGTTTTTCAGCGGAAGCCAGGTCCGGTTCATCGCCCACGGTGTATTTGTACATGCCGTTGTGTTTGTACATTTTAACCTTCGTGAGGGAGGCAAATTTCGATGAATGAAGACCGATATCATTGGTTGTCACAGCGATCTGAACGCGGAAAGAGACCGCTCCGGCAGGGTTGGATCGTGGCACGGCAGCTGGTGGAGTTGCCGGCGCGTTGGTTTGAAGCGGATCCCTGACTACCATCGGGGTATCGCCGGGACTGCCTCCCGGCCGGGTTGACTGCAGTGTGCTCTCGACCCTTGAGGGTTCTGTTTTAGCTACAGGAGAAGAAGTAACCGACGGGTTTTCCAGTTTATCGCGAAATTGGCGAAAGGCCCTGTAGATCGCTGATGCGATGTATTCCTGCCCTTTATCGGAAATCAGGAATTTCTCTTCGGAGGCGTTGCTCAGGTACCCGGTTTCCACGATCACACTGGGCATGGTAGTTTTGTATAGTACGATGAATCCCGCCTGGCGAACGCCCCGGTTGTTCAGGCCGACCCTCTCTTCCATCTGTTCCTGAATGGCCGCAGCGAGGTCGCTGCTTTGCTCCAGATTGGCATTCTGGTTGAGCGAAAAAATGATATAGGATTCATCCGAATTGGGATCAAACCCGTTGTAGGTTGACTGGTAATCGGATTCGAGCAGGATGGAGGCATTTTCCAATTTTGCAGTGCTGAGATTTGCTTCCGATTTGTGAAGACCCATGATATAGGTCTCCGCACCCCTGAGTGACTTATTATTGTTGGCGTTGCAGTGAATGGAGATAAAAAGATCGGCACGGTTCTCATTGGCGATCGCGGCCCTCCGGTATAATTCGATGAAACGGTCGCGGTCGCGTGTATAGATCACCCTGATCTCTTTCATGTTACGCTGAATAAGATTACCCAACTTCAGGGCGATGGAGAGGTTGATGTTTTTCTCCCTGGCCAGCTTTCCCAAAGCCCCCGGATCATGCCCCCCATGTCCGGCATCTATCACCACCGTACGGATCACCGTGCGCCTTTGTGCAGAAACGGGCACAATAAAGGAGTAAATACAAACCAGAATCAACAAGTACCTGATAACCTGATTGATCCCTTGCCGGTGTTTGTTAAAGAATATTAAAAAAGCCAGTGTCTCAATAATTTTGATTAGTTTTGAAGCCTGAAGAATAACGGTTTTCAGCGCCTTTTTATTCTGAATTTATTTACAAACAAAGATAAAAGTTAACCCCGGAATTCAGAAAAGAATTTGTTAACGAAATTATTAACAAGGTCTTCCCTGTTTTCGCTTTTTTTGCTCCTTTTTTTCCTGCAAATCACGGATGTGGTCGCCCAGGAGGATACAATCCGGCAGAAAAAAGCAGATTCTTTATTCATTGTTCCCGCCAAAATTGACTCCCTCCCAACGGATTCGGTGAACAGTGATTCCATCGTCAAAAAACAAGTAAAGAAGAACGCTTTGCAGGACAAGGTCGATTATTCGGCTCGAGATTCCCTCCGGCTGGATGTTAAAAAACAAAAGGTGTTCCTGTATCGTGAAGTAGATCTTAAATATCAAGATATCAGCATGAAAGCGGGATATGTGGAGATCGACTTCCCCAAAAATCATGTCTATGCCACCAGTTTGAATGACACTGCCGGAAAGCCACAGGAATTTCCGGAATTTGCTCAGGGTTCTCAGGCTTTTAAAGCCAAAGAGATGAATTACAACTATACCACCAAAAGGGGATATATCAATACTGTTTTTACCAAACAGGATGAAGGATACTTGCATGGAACGGTGGTTAAAAAAATGGAAAACGATGTAACATACATCAAATCCGGATCATACACAACTTGTGATCTGGAAGAGAATCCACATTTTGCCTTTAAATTCGGTAAAGGAAAGGTGATTCCCGGGAAACGGGTGATCACCGGGCCGGCTTACATGGACATAGCGAACGTTGCGACCCCGCTGGTAATCCCTTTCGGTTACTTCCCCAACCGCTCAGGGCAACGTTCGGGGATTTTGCTGCCCACTTACGGTGAATCGGCCAACCGCGGTTTCTATTTCGAGAATTTCGGGTATTACTGGGCCATGAACCAGTACATGGATGTGATGATCCAGGCCGATATCTATACCCGCGGAAGCTGGGCCATCAAACCAACTTTCCGTTACAACAAACGCTATCATTACAACGGTTCATTTAACTTCAGTTATGCCGTCAACCTGATCGGATCGCAGGATTCACCTGACTTTCAGAAATCGAAAGATTTTCAGGTACGTTGGATGCACAGCCAGGACGGGAAAGCGCGTCCACACAGTAACTTTTCAGCCAACGTGAACATCGTAAGCAACACCTTCAACAAGTACAATCTTGCCTCCAGTACGCAGTCTTATCTTTCCAACACCTTCCAGTCGAGCATCAATTATTCGACGAGTTTTGCCGGGAAATACTTCCTTAACCTTAACTTCAACCACAGCCAGAACACGGGAACCAAGACCATCAGCATTACCCTGCCACAGGTTGCCTTCTCCGTGAACCAGTTTTATCCTTTCCGCAGGAAAAATCCGGTAGGTAAAATGCGCTGGTATGAACAGATCAGCATGAAGTACAACATGGACATGGAGAACCGGTACAACACTGCTGATTCGAATTTCCTGAAAGGACAATGGCTCGATTCATTGCAGAACGGAATGCGCCACAGCATCCCTATTACGGCTACTGTGCGGGTTTTAAAGTTTTTCAACTGGAGCAATTCCATCAACATCACTGACCGGATGTACATGAAAACCATCCGCAAACAATATGTTGATTCGGTTTTTACCGACACCGATACCATCCCCGGCTACTATGAGACCAACAATGTCACCGGTTTTACCAATGCCTTCGATTTCAGTGCATCGTCGTCGATCAACACACGGCTTTATGGCATGTACCAGTTCAAAAAAGGATTGGTCCGGGCTATTCGTCACATGGTGACGCCATCGGTGGCTTTCTCCTTCACCCCCAACTGGGGCGCTCCCTCATGGGGTTACTGGCAATACATTTACAACGATCCGAACATCTATGGACCAGGCTACTATTCCATTTTTGAGCAAGCCATTTACGGAGGTCCGCCCGGGCAAAAATCGGGAATGATCAGTTTCGCCATCAGCAACAACCTGGAGATGAAGGTCAGGAACAGGAAAGACACCATCACCGGCATCCGGAAAATCCCCCTGATCGATGACCTCACAATCAGAGCCTCGTATGACCTGGCGCGCGATTCCCTCAACTGGTCGCCCATCACCATCAGCGGCCGGAGTTCCATCATCAAGGGATTGACCATTCAATATGCCAGTTATTGGGATATTTATGCCCGTGATTCCCTGGGCCGTCGGATCAATACTACTGAATGGAAAGCTCACCACCGGCTGTTACGCCTCGACAATACCTCCTGGGATGTCGGCCTTACCTATACCCTCTCCTCCGAAAAAGTGAAAGGCAAGAAGACAACTACCCGCGGAACACCGCAGGAAAGGCAGGACATCATCGACTACTATGATTATTATGTGGATTTTGACATCCCCTGGAGCTTCTCGGTCAATTACAGTTTCAGGTATTCCAAGACATGGAACTCCGGTACCTTGTCAAGAACCCAGCAGATCATCCAGACCCTTAATTTCAACGGTCAACTAAACATCACTCCCAAATGGAAGATCTCGCTGACCACCGGATGGGATTTCGTGAACAACGAGCTCTCCTATACTTCCATCGACGTTTACCGCGATCTCCATTGCTGGGAAATGCGGTTCGGATGGATACCCAAAGGGGGCCAGCAAAGTTGGAATTTCTCTATAAACGTGAAAGCGTCTATCCTTCAGGATCTGAAATTGAATAAAAAAAGGGATTTCAGGGATTATGCCTCCTGAAAAACCGGCAGGGACTGGTTACCACCGGTCTGATAGCACCGAACAGAAATAATCAATTGATTAACAATATCATAGAATTCATTATGAAAAAAGTCATCGCTACCTCACACGCGCCGAAAGCCATCGGTCCTTACAGTCAGGCCATAGAAGCCAATGGTTTGTTATTCATTTCAGGTCAAATTTCCATTGATCCGGCAATCGGGACACTGGTAGAAGGCGGTATCCGTGAACAGACGGAACAAGTCATGAAAAATATCGGTGCCCTTCTCAACGAAGCCGGATATACTTTTAAAGATGTGGTCAAATCGACATGTCTTTTGACCACGATGGAAAACTTTGCAGCTATGAATGAAGTTTATGGCCGTTACTACCAGGAAAACCCGCCGGCAAGAGCCGCCTACGCGGTAGTAAGGCTTCCAATGGGCGCTTTGATAGAGATTGAAACGATTGCAGCAAAATAGTTACTCGTTTCACTGACCTATCAAGACATAGGGGGCCCATACCATGGGCAATGAGGTTTCCCTTTTTGATAAAAATTCCAGTTTTACCGCCCGTAATGCCTGGCTGTAACTTTGCCCGGATAACCAGTGCTTGTAAAAACTGATCATGAAACGTTGCGCCATCAGGTCACTTACATTCCACAGGGTGCAGAGGATATTACGTGCACCGGCCTGAAAGAACTCCCTGATGGAAGAGCGAAACATGGTATCCTGACTGGCAGCGCTTCTCCCGGAGGCACAGGCATTGAGCACCAACAAGTCAGAATTAAGCCGGAGCAGTGCAATGTCATCGGGCGTCAGCAGTTCGACGTCCGGCATTTCACTTCCCACGGGTTCGTGGTCTTCCCAGAAGAGAAGCCCGTTGCCCACCGGGTTTTCAGCAGCACGTAAACCGTGCGTAGCCAGGTGAACCACCTTCCCTTTCCCCGAAAGAGTAAAAAAAGAGGTCAGGTCAGACTCCTGATCCATGGCTATTTTGACTGACATCCCCT
Source organism: uncultured Bacteroidota bacterium (assembly GCA_937862805.1). Taxonomy (GTDB): domain Bacteria; phylum Bacteroidota; class Bacteroidia; order Bacteroidales; family FEN-979; genus CAIVAT01. Next base: position 25,465 of record CALMDO010000250.1, on the reverse strand, counting down.
TCTCTCTGAACAAGTCGGCAATGGCATCCAATTCAACCCTTGTGAAAGGCAGTGCGTTGATCGTCGGATGGGTTTCAAAAACAGGCGAAAAACCAAGAAAATCATAGGTCGTTGTCTGGCCGGGGTTCGCTCCGTAGTACCAATGGGCTAGCGAAAAATGGTATATAATTTCAAATTCATGGATCAGAAAAGGGATCTTTCCCTGTGTCGGACTTCTGCCGTCGGAAGGGTCGATGATCAGTGCTTCAAAAGGAATGTCTGAGAGTTCATGACCAGGAACAATGATCAATCTTTTTTTATCTGTCAGGAGGGGTCTCACCGGCAGGACAAGAATTGTTCCCAGTATTTTCCCGTGGAGGAGATAGTTTTTGGTGTCGGCAACCCGGAGCAGAGATTTGAATTCCTCCAGGGATGACCAGAACATCCTGTTGAGCGGAATGTCGGTAACTACCACCCCTTTGTCCGTATGAGTATGTAGTTTCAGAAGGGTTTCCGTCATCCTGTATTCCAGTATAATTTCTTCGTGACCGATTTTTTCACGGACCTGCTCCTCTTTAATCTCCAATATTTCCGGAATTACAGGGTATCCGGAAAGGCACAATGGAAAAATTCCTTTTGCCAGAAAAAAAATAAAGCTCAACGTGACGGCCCTTGGCATTATTTTGTAGTCAGGGTTAGTACAGTTCCATCCTCCCTAAGGATACCAGTTCTCCTCCAATGGTAATTCTCCAGTAATAGATTCCCCGCCGGAGCGTTTCTGTTTTAAAAACACAAGAATTTGTTTTTTCAACACGGTATTCGGAAAGAAGATTGCCCTCGTTGTCCATCAGGGAAAGGACGACCGTTTGAAGCGAATCGGTGCCTGACCATGAAAAAAGAACCTGAGAACCCAACCGGAAACGATCCCTGAAGCCGGGTTTTTCGAGGGCAAAATCCAGGCTTCGGGGTTGATGACCAATCAAACTTTCCAACTCAGGTAGTAAGGCAAAGGACCGGCTCTCATCTGGTGTGGATTTTACAGGACTTTGAGCCACCGGCAAACGATCCCCCGTGAAGAGTTTGTTGTCAGTCAGCCGGTCTTCTGACGGGGAGAGACGTTCTCTCTCTACCTCCCGCATCGCAGAATCCTCCTTTGTCCATGGTAAGGGGTTCCTTTTGCCCATCAGAAAAAGGATTCCCGACAAAGTGATCAAAAAAAGCAGGGAAGCTGCTATCAGCAAAAAGGAGGAAAACGACCGGCCGTTTCTTCTTTTAAGAATCGTAAGTTTTACTTTCCGACAAAATTCGAGGGTATCCTGGTCAGAAAGAAACTCATTCAGGTAGCGGTCGACCATAACCTCGTTGCGCAATACCTGGCTGCTGTTTTTCATTTTTTCGAACACCGCCTTTTCCTCCGGCGAAAGTTCATCTTCATTGTACCGGTCAATCCAGTCGTTCTTCATTGTAGCGTCTTTCATTTCAGTGTTATCTCTTTTACCAGGCCGGGCTGCTTTGCCCCTCCAACGTGAATAGAAGCCCCGGTACTGACATTATCTTGTCGTCCCTGCTGATATATATAAGGTCGACAAGCAGGATCATTTAAAATCCTCTTTCGAAGCATGTTTTTACATAAATATTTCCTGGTTTTGACATATTTAACAGAACTTGAATGGATCGATTCCGCAATTTCACTCATGGGTGTTTTTGAAAAAAAAAGTCTAAGGATTCGTTGACAATCAGCCGGTAACCTGAAGAAGTGCTCCTGAAACAATCGCTGCCTGGCCAGGTCCGATTCATTGGCGTCAACCGTTTCCCCTCCATAGGAGACAAATTTTTCATTAACCTCAGGATCGGATTGATAACACAATCTCCAGCGTCGATCTAATCGCTGAAACCAGATGTTCCGGCTGATAGAGTAAAAATATGTTTTCAAACTACATGTCAACTTAAAATCATGGTTTTGACACTTCTTGTAAAGGACAAGCAAAGCATCCTGAAAAACATCCTCCACATCGCTTTTGGTACCGGAATTTTTCTCTACCAGAGACCTGATGACCGGGAAATACTCTTTATAAAAATATTCAATGTACCGGCTTTTCTTATGGTAAAGTCCCTTCAATATTGCATCGTCGGAATAGCGAACCATCATCGAGGAAAAATATACTGCTTAATCGGAAATTTCGAAAAAGGTAATAGGGGAAAACCAAAATTTTATCAAAAATAATTCATTTTGCTTTATGACATTGCTATGGTTTGGAAAAATTATTATAATTTCAGGTAGTCGGATCTTTCTTTTATCCTGGTCAAAGCGTTGGTTCACCGGAATAAAATATACCGTACTTTTACCGGTTAAAATTGCCAAAACCTCCCGGAATGAAAAAAAATATCAAATCCATCACCATTACCCGTAATGATTATGTTGTAAGGAACATAACCGATGAAGAACTTGCTGTAAAAGGGCATTTAAGTCAGTATACTGAATTCGACATTGAAGGAAGGCCGGTCAAAGAGATCAACTATGATACGGAAGGGCGTTTCGAGGAGATGCATCAGTATGGTTATGATCCTGAAGGTCACTTGGTTACCGATTCATATTTCCCGGAGGAAGAGCTGGAAGCTGAAACCACCCGTTACGACTACAACAGCGAAGGATTGGTTTCATCATCAAGTAAACGGTATTTGGATGGATCAGTAGATACCACGCGGTATTATTATGATCCCCGGGGAAAATTGGAAAAAAAAGTAACCATTTCGGACGATGGTGAACCTGATGAGGAAGAATTTTTTAGTCAGGAAGAAGAGGTCATTGCAGAAACCAGCAGTGATCCCGCGGGTAATGAAATGAATGTAACCAGGAATGACAACGGTCAGATCATTCTGGAGGAGCGTATTACACCCGACGGAACTGTTATCAGCAGGGTGGAGCGAATGTACGATGAGGAAGGGAAACCCCTTGAAACGGTGGTCTTTATCGATGGGCAGGGTCAGCGGATCTCCCGTCATTACATCCTGCATTACGGGTATTCTTACTACCCCGGGATCACAGAGCAGACGGGGTTACCGCTTCAGAATAAATGATCCAGTAAGGAGGGGTCTGTCTTGTTTGGCAGGGTGACCCGCAGTTCTGATACCTTTTCCATAGCCCGTCGAATGGCGAAAATGGCTTCATCATTCCTGGCCCATGCGCGTCGGGCGATTCCGTTGTTGACATCCCAGTGAAGCATCGACCGAAGGCGGGTATCAGCTTCCGGTGTTCCATCCAGCACCAGACCAAACCCGCCGTTAATCACTTCTCCCCAACCGACTCCTCCGCCATTGTGAATGGATACCCAGGTAGCGCCACGGAAACCATCACCAATTACATTGTGAACAGCCATGTCTGCAGTGAAAGCCGATCCGTCGTAGATATTGGAAGTTTCTCTGAAAGGAGAATCGGTGCCTGAGACGTCGTGATGATCACGTCCGATGACGATGGGAGCCGAAATCTTTCCCTCCCGGATGGCTTCATTGAAAGCGGCGGCAATTCCGGTACGTCCTTCGCAATCGGCATAAAGAATTCTTGCCTGAGAGCCAACGACCAAACGGTTTCTCCCTGCTTCCCGGATCCAGTGTATGTTGTCGTGCATCTGCAAGGCAATCTCTTGCGGAGCCACTTTTGCCAACCGATGCAGGACCTCTTCCGCGATCCGGTCGGTCGTTTCCAGGTCTTCCGGTTTGCCGGAGGTGCAAACCCAGCGGAAGGGTCCGAATCCATAATCGAAAAACAAAGGGCCCATGATGTCCTGAACATAGGACGGGTAGATAAAGCTACCATCGTTTCTGGTTACGTCAGCGCCCGCTCTGGAGGCCTCCAAAAGAAAAGCATTGCCGTAATCCCAAAAGTACATTCCGTTGGATGCCAGTTGATTAATGGCTTTAACCTGCCGTATCAGGGAGGCCCTGACTTTTTCTCTGAACTTTTGGGGATCACTGACCATCATCCGGTTGGATTCCTCAAGTGACAATCCTGCCGGGTAATAGCCCCCGGCCCAGGGATTGTGCAGGGAGGTCTGGTCTGAACCCATATCAACCGGAAATTGTTTTTTTGCCAGGTACTCCCAGAGGTCCACAACGTTGCCCTGATAGGCCAACGATACTGCTTCCTTCCGGGCGGATGCTTCTGCTATTCTCAGGAACAAGGGGTCCAGGTCAGTAAAGACTTCATCAACCCATCCTTGTGAATGCCTTTTGGTAACCACTTTTGGGTTGATTTCGGCGATAACTCCTACTGCTCCGGCGATGACAGCCGCTTTGGCCTGAGCACCCGACATCCCTCCCAGTCCGGAAGAGACAAAAACCTTTCCTCCCATACCCTCTGTGCTCTTCATCCGGTTGGCGTTGAGCAGGGTGATGGTGGTTCCATGGACAATCCCCTGAGGGCCAATGTACATGTACGATCCGGCCGTCATCTGGCCGTACTGCGTGACACCCAGGGCGTTGAAGCGTTCCCAGTCGTCAGGCCTGGAATAATTGGGGATCATCATGCCATTGGTAACGACCACCCTGGGGGCTTCCCTGTGCGAAGGGAAGAGCCCCAGCGGATGTCCTGAATACATCACCAGGGTTTGGGTATCGGTCATGACAGAGAGGTACTTCATGGTTAGCAGGTACTGGGCCCAGTTCTGGAAGACTGCCCCGTTCCCTCCATAGGTGATCAGTTCATGGGGATGTTGGGCAACAGCAGGATCGAGGTTGTTCTGGATCATCAGCATGATCGCCGCCGCCTGTAAAGAGCGATGGGGATAGTCGGTGATTTTTCTTGCAAACATCGGATAACGCGGGCGGAAGCGGTACATGTAGATCCTTCCGTAAAGCCGCAATTCCTCTGCAAACTCCGGGGCCAGAATGGCATGGAACCGTTCATCAAAATAGCGCAATGCGTTGCTGACAGCTAGTTTTTTCTCATTCGGGGTCAGTAAATCTTTCCTCACCGGAGCATGGTTGACTGAAGGATCAAGAGGTTGCGGATCGGGAAGGATTTCGGGTATTCCCATTGCGATGGCGTTGCGGAATTCGGATGTTTCCATGGCTTTGATTGTTAAATTTTAAATTCTTTCCTGGGCAGGATGCAGGATCTGGTAAAGAAAATCGCGTGCCCTGAAGAGTTGAGCCTTCACAGTCCCCACCGGCAGATCCAGCTCAGTGGCAATCTCCTCGTAACTCCATTCCTTAAAGTATCTGAGTTCGATCAGCAGCCGATAATGGGGTTTTAATTTCCCGACTACCTCGTGCATCAGTTTGATTTTTTGCTTTTCAATCACCTTTTCCTCCGGATCCGGCCCTCCGGAAGGGATGGCAGAAAGTGAACTTTCTCCGTTTTCTTCATCGATAAAGGTTTCGTCGGCAAACTGAATACGTTTATTCTTCCTGAGAAAATCGATGCAATTGTTGGCGGCTATTTTGAAAAGCCAGGTACTGAAGGCGTAATCGGGGGTATATTGTGACAGGTTTCGGAAGGCTTTCCCGAAAGCCTCGATGGTAAGGTCTTCAGCGTCGGTGGCATTGCCCGTCATTTTAAGCATCATGAAATAGAGCGAATCGCGATAATTGTTCAGCAATTCTGCATAAGCTTGCTGAACTCCGGCCTCCAATGCACGTCGCACCAATTGGTAATCGCGTTGCGCTTTTTCAGTAAGATGTGTGGTCACTTCCATCTGGGTGGTTTGCTGAAAACATTGGACAACACCAGGCCGGTATTCAGTAGCAATAACATGAGGTCAAACAAAGGAATCCAGGGTACCAGGTCTTTCTCTTCCAGTCGTTTCATACAGCGGGCAGTAATGATAAATTGGGTGATCAGTCGTAAGGCAAAGAGCGCCAGGACAGGCACTGGTGAGATGGCTAAGGAGAGCAACAGGATGAAAAGGGTGTAATAAACAAGGAGTGAAAAAGAATAGGTCCCGAGTAGCAAACGGTGAACAAAGCGGTAGTGGATGCTGGTTGAAAAATGACGTCTTTTTTGGGTGATCCACTTCCCAAAAGTAGATTTGGGTTCGGAAAAAGTAAAACTGCCGGGAGTCAGAGCAATCGTGGTATTTGATCTCCCTGCTACCCTGTTTACAAAAAGATCGTCATCGCCCGAACGGATCCGGTAATGTGAAATAAAACCTTTATTGCGGATAAAAAGTTGTTTCAGATACGACAGATTCCGTCCTACACCCATGTACGGAATCCCTGCCAGTGCATAGGAAAGGTACTGGATGGCAATGTGGGCTGTGTCGAACCGGATGAGTTTATTAAGGAATCCTTTCTGCTTATTGTAAGCGCCATATCCCAACACCAGTTCAACCCCGGGGCGGAAACCAGCTACCATTTCGCGTATCCACGAACGGGAGGCCGGCCTGCAATCTGCGTCTGTGAGGAGCACTTTGTCGTAACGCGCTGAGCGAATTCCGATGGATAAAGGAAATTTTTTCCCTGAAAAGAAATTCAAATCTTCCTGGATGGTGATTTGTTTTAGATGCGGATATTGTTTTTCGAGCTCGGAAAGCAAAAAAACAGTATCATCATCAGAAGCGTGGTTCACCACCAGTACTTCAAATTCGGGATAATCTTGTTCAAGGATCAGAGGGAGTGCTTCGTGGAGGTGATGGCATTCATTGTGCGCACAAATGACGACAGATACTCCGGTTTCACGGGTGGCCGGAGGTTTTGCCCTGTAATGCGCCAAGCGCCAGAACAATAACCAATAATAACCAAGTTGTATCAACCAGGTAAGTCCGAAAAGAAGCAGTAATCCAAGGGGCAAAAAATGCGTATCTATTAGAGATTCAACCATTTGAGTTTTTCCTTCACTTACGCTTGCAAAGTTATGACATTGGTCGGATAAAAAGGAGGTTAAAAACAAAATTTGAAAGGGTCGTTGAAAGAAACTTTATCTTTGCGCTTTTGTACAAGGTGGCATGGTAAAATTCGATATTGCGGGGTACGACAAAGGTTCCCGGGCCAGGGCAGGGATGTTGGGAACCGATCATGGTTCGGTTGAAACGCCTTTTTTTATGCCGGTTGGTACAGCCGGTGCCGTCAAAGCGTTGCATGTGGAGGAATTAAGACGGGATGTGAAGGCACAGATCATGCTCTCCAACACCTATCATTTATACCTGCGACCGGGTGCCGACATCATTGCAAAGGCGGGCGGTCTTCATCGTTTTAACGGCTGGGATAAACCCATTCTTACCGACAGTGGCGGGTACCAGATATACTCTCTTGGGGCCATCCGGAAGTTCACCGACGATGGCGTGGTTTTTCACTCCCACATTGACGGGTCGAAGCACGTTTTCACTCCAGAAAAGGCCGTTGATGTTCAGCGCGCACTGGGAGCAGATATCATCATGGCTTTTGATGAATGCACCCCTTATCCGTGTGATCCGGTTTATGCTAAAAAATCGATGAAGCGCACCCATCACTGGCTGGCCCGTTGCCATAGCCGTTTCAATGTAACTTCCTGTGAACACGGATATACCCAATCGCTTTTCCCGATCGTTCAAGGTAGCGTTTACCCTGCGCTTCGTGAAGAATCGGCCCGCTTTGCCGCCGGATTTGATGCCTCAGGGTATGCCATCGGCGGTTTATCGGTGGGAGAACCGGCTGCTGTCATGTACGAAATGACCGACCTGGTTTGCCGGCTTTTACCCGAAAACAAACCCCGTTACCTGATGGGGGTTGGCACCCCCGCCAACATACTGGAAAGCATTGCATTGGGTGTCGATATGTTCGATTGTGTCATCCCTACCAGGAATGGCCGCAATGGCATGCTTTTTACCCGTAATGGTATCATCAACATAAAAAATGAGAAGTGGAAAGACGACTTCTCCCCGCTGGAGGAAGCAGGGGAAGTTTTTTGCGATACCTTATACAATAAAGCATTTCTCAGACACCTGTTCATCGCGAAAGAGATCCTCGCCTCCATGATCGCAACCATGCACAACCTGGGTTTTTACATCTGGCTTATGAAAGAAGCACGCCGCCAGATTCTGCTGGGAAATTACCATGATTGGAAATCTGAGATGACTGTCCGTATCATGACCCGGTTATAACACCATGGCCTATGCTTCTCATGTTACCGCTTCCTCAGATTGAGTTTTTCCACCCGGCAGGAAAGAATATCTTTGCAGTAAGAGCGTTTTGTTGACAAACAGATCTTTTCTAACCGAATCCCGCAAAGGATACAATAAAAACCACCATCCCATCGAACTCTTTTGATGAAAACCCTTGATATCTATATTATTAAAAAGTTTCTGGGAACTTTCTTCCTCATCCTGGTCCTTTTAATCTTTATCGTGATCGTTTTTGATATCTCGGAAAAAATTGATGATTTTCTGAAATTTGATGCCCCGCTACGTGCCATTATTTTTGATTACTATTTCAACTTTGTTCCTTACTTCATTAACCTTTTCAGTTACCTGCTCACCTTTATCGCCGTCATCTTTTTTACTTCCCGCATGGCCTCTGATTCGGAGATTATCGCCATTCTCAGCAGCGGGGTGAGCTTTAAACGGTTGCTCTTCCCTTACTTTGTCAGCGCTGTCGTACTGGGACTTCTCTCCTTCTTCCTGGCCAACATTATCATTCCCTACACCAACCGCAGCATGTTCGCCTTCGAAAAAAAGTACCTGAAAGAAGCTAAAGAATTTGATAATCAGAATATACACAAGCAAATAAGTCCAGGTGCTTTTATTTACCTTGAGAATTTCAATACCCATACCCGTTCAGGCTGGAAATTCACTCTTGAACACTTTAAAGACCGTCAATTGATCTACAAACTGAGGGCCGACCGGTTGGAGTGGGACAGTGTTAAAAGCCATTGGATCATCAGCAATTATTATGTACGAAAAATCAACGGGGAAGAGGAATCGATTACCAAAGGGCAGAAGCTGGACACAATTCTTCCATTCGTCCCTGCTGATTTTACCGAAGACATTGAGGAGGTAAAGATCATGAACTATTTTTATCTCCGCGAACACATTCAGAAGAAGGAATTGCGGGGCGACCCTGATGTCGTAAAATACAAAGTTAAAAAATATGAACGGATCGCATTTCCTTTTGCCACGATCATCCTGACGCTGATCGGGGTTGCGGTTTCCAGCCGGAAAGTGCGCGGGGGAATTGGTTTTCACCTGGGCTTCGGGTTGGCGCTTACCTTCCTCTACATCCTTTTCATGCAGATTTTTACGGTATTTGCTACCTTTGGCAACCTGCCACCGCTGCTTGCCGTGTGGATCCCCAATATTCTTTTTGGCATCATTGCCCTGTTGTTAATTTGGAAAGCACCTAAATAGCGTGATTGTTTTTCCCAATGCGAAAATCAACCTGGGCTTGCGCGTAGTAGCGCGGCGAACCGATGGTTTTCACAACATCGAGACGGTTTTTGTCCCGGTAAAATTGTGTGATGCCCTTGAAGTCATTGCATCACATGACGGTACTTTTCATTTTGACCAGACAGGATTGGCCATTCCGGGTGATCCTTCCAATAATCTGTGCATCCGTGCCTGCCGGCTACTTCAGCCGTTGATCTTTGAGAAAACAAGGGAGACAGCATTGTCCGATCTGCCACCAGTCCGGGTCCACCTGCATAAAGTCATTCCCATGGGCGCCGGGTTGGGAGGAGGTTCTTCTGACGGGGCCTGGATGTTAAAACTCCTGAATGAACTGTTCAACCTGGAACTTTCTGCATACCAGTTGCGGGGATTTGCCAGCCGACTTGGCAGCGATTGCGCCTTTTTCATTGATAACAAACCGGTCGTAGCTTTTGAAAAAGGAGATCATTTCCTCCCGCTGCAACAACCCCTTCCCGACCTTGAAGTGGCCCTTGTGTTTCCGGGTATTCATTGCGACACGGCAGAAGCCTATCGTAGCATCGTTCCTCACCAGCCCCCGATCTCTCTTCAAACACTGATCCAACAGCCTGTTGATACCTGGAGAAAAACGGTTTTCAATGATTTCGAGAAGCCTGTTTTTAATCTCCATCCAAAAATTGCAGGACTCAAAGAGCAATTGTACCAGGCGGGTGCAGTCTATGCTTCCCTCACAGGCAGCGGCTCCGCCGTTTATGGCCTTTTCGAGGAACTACCTGACATTCAAACGTTATTCCCGGAATACCAGAGCTGGTGTTCAAAATAAGAAAAGGAGACCCGTTTTTCAATGAGCTATTCCATCGGGGAATGCCGCAGGCTGTGAAAAAGCCGGGTTGGTAAGAAAAGAAGAATCGGAGAGGGTGTATAAAAAATCCTTCAACGCCAGTTTTTCCATCAGGGTCAGCCGCACGCCATGATCCCTTACATGGTGCATCAAAGGACTGATGGTTGGTGACCAGATCACCCGTTCGCTGTAGAAATTGATTACCTCATCGAGGGTGGTAAAACGGCCGTCGTGCATGTAAGGCGCCGTGAAGGCGATGTTGCGCAAAGTGGGCGCTTTGTAAGCACCCACATCAACAGGATCACCCGTCACTGAAGCACGGTCAGAAGGGTCAGTGAAAACAGAATCCTTTCCGTTGTTGTAGAAAAAATGGGTGGTGAACAAAGGGTTGCCTTCTCCCCCGTGGCAATGGAAGCAATCGGCCCCCAACTCAGTCATAAATAACACATACCCTGTACGTTCGGAGGTTGTCAGGGCGACCTCTCCACGCAGAAACCGGTCGAACCTGGAATCAGAGGAGATCAGGGTCCGGATGAATTGTGCAATGGCCCTGCCCATGTTTTTCATGGTAATCACTTTACTGCCGAAGGCTTTTTCGAACAACTCGGGATAGCCATTGATGGATTGGAAAAGTGCTTTGACCCGGTTGGTATCTCCATTCATTTCATGAGGGGCCAACACCGACATCCAGGTAAGGTCTTCCAGGTTGCGGTAGTGGGGAGAAGGGTTGTATTTGCTGACTTTCCCGTTCCACAAGTATCCTGAATCAACCCAAACCATGTTGATCAGCGGCATCATGGAGTGGGGCGTCGGGATTCCTGTCAGGCCATGAGGCCGGCCTCCCGGAAATGCCGGGTTGTTCAACCCGCATTCAAAGGCATGCGATTGCAGGTGACAGGTGGCACAGCTCATCAGTGAATCAGGATCGGTACGGCCCGACATGCGTCCATCGTAAAAGAGGTAACGTCCCAGGGCAATACCTTCCACCGTCATGGGGTTATCAGAAGGGATGTTCATTTCATCCGGAAAATGCGACGGTACGGTGATCTGGTAAGGGGTTGGATGCCAGTCATCAGGGGCATCCTCCGTCTTTTTACAGCCAGCAATGGCAAAGGCCAAAAAACTGAGGCAGACAAACAATCCTATTTTATTGTAGTTCAATTATTAAACAGTTTTGCAATGGATAAGCCGGGTTCACAGTCGCCAATCAATTTTTTCAGTTCCCATTTGCTCCAGGAGGTGGTTTATCCTTGAGAAATGGCGGCAACCAAAAAAACCCCGGTGGGCCGATAAAGGAGAGGGATGTGCTGCAGTCAGTACAAAGTGACGCGAAACATCAATTAAAGATTTTTTAGCGATGGCAAAGTTGCCCCAAAGGACAAATATCAGGCCGTTGCGATGAAGAGAGAGCTTACTGATAGCGGCATCGGTAAAAGGTTCCCAGCCTTTGTTTTGGTGCGAGCCGGCCTGGTTTTGCCGCACGGTTAGGGTAGCATTGAGCAACAAAACACCCTGACGGGCCCATCCCGTAAGGTCTCCCGATTCCGGAGGGGGTATCCCAAGATCGTCCTTCAGCTCTTTAAAGATATTGACCAGGGAGGGTGGATGGGGTATGCCTTTGGGTACAGAAAAACATAAACCATGTGCCTGACCCGGACCGTGATAAGGATCCTGACCCAACAGCACCACCCTTACTTTATCAAAGGGCGTTTGATTGAACGCATTGAATATCAAAGAGCCTGGAGGGAAAACAGGGTATTTTTTCTTCTCAGCAACCAAAAACTCCTTTAACAAAGCAAAAGAGGGTCGGCTGAAATCTTCCATGAGCATCGATTTCCAATGCTCTTCTATGGTCGGATCAATCGTGGCACCGGTTATATTTTCTTTCCGGATATTGGGAGAGTACACAATAAAACGGTTAAATTCTTGTTCATTTACTTAAAAACCATTTACTTTGCGTTTTCATTTCAAACGAACAGGATCTGCAACCATGAAAAAAATACTTTATCTTATCACCCTCATCGTGTTAATCGGTCTGGTCACCTCCTGTGCCTCGAAACGTTGTCCTGCATACGGCGAGAAGCAAAGATACCAAAACCAGCGGTAGTAAAATATTTCCGGAACAAGAAATCGGAATAATATGGAGAGCTCCGGCTCTCCTTTTATTTTTAATTTTGCACAAGATCCTCCATTGATCCGCCCTTCCGATGACCCGTCAGGCAATTTGTTTTGTATTCCTTCTCTTTTTCGCGATGGTCAATCGTGCCGGTGCGCAGCAAAATATCGACAGTGACACCCTTCCTGAAAATGCGTTGTTAGAAAAACAATGGAGCCTTGGCGCCATGATCCATTCCAACGGATGGGGATTGAAATTTCACCGCGGGCACAATGTCACCAACCTCCGGCAATTCATGTGGGAAATTGAATTTTCTACTTACAAATCAACCAAGGAGTTGCGCATCACTTCGCAGTTCCCGGAAGGACGTCCTTACCTTTACGGAAAACTGAATTATCTCTATTTTTTCCGGGGAGGGATCGGCCAACAACACATCCTTAACCGCAAACCTTATTGGGGCGGCGTCCAGTTGTCATGGCTCTATTACGGTGGGGTTTCATTGGGTTTCACCAAACCGGTTTATCTCTATATCATCTATACCGACAGTGGGTATCCTGAAGAGGAAAGATACGATCCTGAAATTCATTCGTACGATAACATCTACGGAAGAGGCTCTTTTTTCAGCGGTTTCTTTAACCTGGGGTTTCATCCGGGCGTTTACCTTAAAACAGGGCTGGATTTTGAGTTCGGTACGCGAAACGCCAGGATCAACTCTCTGGAAATCGGTGGCACGCTCGATTTTTCCCCCATTCCGGTGCCCCTGATGGCTTATAACCCCAAACAACAATTTTTCCTGACCATTTACCTGAGCGTTATGATCGGTAAGCGATACCTCCGCTGATCCGGGTTGCTGGTTTACCGGAACCCAATCTCTCCGTGGCTGAAGTGCTCCGTCTTACCGTTACGGAAAAGCAACCTGAGCCGGCCGAAAGAATCCACCCCCGTAATCATTCCTTCAATTAATGTCTCGCAAATGCGGTAATTGCGCCACTCTCCGAAACCTGAAAGTCGCTTCTCGTATTCTCCGGGAAGCAAGCCTTTCCCCGTTTTCAAATGATCTATGTATCTATTATTCAGGTATTTACACAACTTCGACAAGGCATTTTCAGGATCTGTTTCGCTACCGGTAAGCAAGGCCAGGGAGAGTGCATCCGGAAGGTCAGGCGGAAAGTGTGTTTGATTGAGATTGAAACCTATACCTATGAACGCTGCCTCATACCTTAATCCCATGATCCGGTTTTCAATCAGTATCCCGGCCACTTTTTTTGAGTCGACACAGACATCATTCGGCCATTTTATCTGTGGTTTTGTATCGGGCAATCGATCCGCTATTTCCTCTTCCAGAAAGTCAAGAAGGGCTAAGGAGATGAACTTGTTCAAGGCAAACTGGTTGGATGTTTCCAGGAAGGTTGGTTTCAGAATCAGGGTGAAAGTCAGATTCTTACCTGGCTCACTGTACCATCTGTTGTCATGTTGCCCTTTTCCGGCAAACTGATCCAGCGCTCTGATAATGGTTCCTTCAGGCCAATGCTTTTCCTCGTACCAACGGAGGGCATAATCGTTGGTGGAGTTGATCTTATCGAGGGTGATGAGGGTGTTACCGATCATGAGACAGATCTTGGTGAGGAAAACGAGAATTGTAAAAATTTAGTGCGGATCCTGAGGAATTTTCAAAAAAAGGAGATAAAGTGTATCACTTTTCCGCCGGTTTCGGATTAAAGAGAAAAAACATGGAACAATATGACAGCAGGGCCATCATCAGGAATTGGGCTGAGGAGGACCGTCCGCGGGAGAAATTGTTGCTGAAAGGCAGGCAGACGCTGAGTAACACAGAGTTATTGTCTATCCTTATCAGTTCCGGAACACGGGATGAGTCGGCAGTTGATCTTGCCAAACGACTTTTTCACGCTGCCCATGAGAACCTTTCGGAGCTGGCCCGGATGGGGATCAGGGAGATGACTGCGATCAAGGGAATCGGGAACGTGAGGGCGGTGACCATTGTAGCCGCGTTGGAACTGGGAAGGCGCAGGGATGAATCGACGGTGATGGAAAAAGAGAAGATCATGCGGAGCAGTGATGCTTACACCATTTTCCGAAGTACGATGTCGGACCGTCCTTACGAAGAGTTTTGGATCATCCTCTTAAACAAGGGAAACCGGGTGATAAGGAAGTGCTGTATCAGTGAAGGAGGTATCTCCGGCACGGTGGTGGATCCGCGTAAAGTTTTCAAGACGGCCCTTGATCACCACGCTTCCTCTATCATTCTTGGGCACAACCATCCCTCGGGAAATACTCATCCCAGTGATGCTGACAACAACATCACCCGGAAGTTGTTTGCCGCCGGGAAGTTGCTCGATGTAGAGGTGTTGGACCACCTGATCATCGGCGACAACGGGTTTTACAGTTATGCCGATGAGGGTGCCATGTAGCCTTGATTGTGCATTTCAGTGAAGGTCAACCGGAAAGCGGCCTCCTCTGCTCAGGTAATGGTTCGAAGGAGTAACCCCTTTCAGCAAAATGGTCAAGGAAACGGGGCAATGCATAACGAACTTTGTCAAGCGTCTTGAGATGGTTATGAAATACTACCACAGAGCCCTTCCCTGCATATTTCAGCGCGATATCCAGACATTGCTCCCTGGTGATCTTCCGGTCGAAATCATAGGTCAGTATCGACCACAGGACAAACCGGTATTGTTTGCGAAGGAGCCAATACTGAGCTGGGGTGAACCGACCGTAAGGGGGTCTGAACAGCGTGGTGGGTAAAAGCGAGGCACACCGGGCTGCATCTTCAACATAAGCTCCGGGCGGGGTTTTCCATCCGTTAAGATGATGGTAGGTATGGTTCCCGGTGGCATGGCCCTCTTTGCGGATCATCTCCAGTAGTTCCGGATGTTTTCTGATGTTGTCGCCGACGAGGAAAAAGGTAGCGCGTGCATTGTATTTTCCCAGAATTTCCAGCGCTTCCGGTGTCGCTTCCGGGATGGGGCCGTCGTCAAAAGTGATGTAAATGGCTTTCCGGTCAGCCGGCATCCGGCAGAGCAGATTTTCAGGCCGGAACCAGGAAAAGAAAAAAGGGGGTTGAACTGCTTTCATCTGCTCATCGCTGATAAACCTTCTCAACATAAAGGTCATAGTATTTTTTCAGCGATGCCCCGATTTCCTCAGCCATTTTCTCCTGTTTGGCTTTTGTGGTCATATCACTTAGCCGCTGAAGGGTGAATAACGCTTCGTAAATACTGTATTCCAGTGATTTAAGGTCTTTATCAGGGAATGAAAAGTAGTAGGCAAGTTCTTCAGTCGAAGTACGGTTGAGCAAGGAGGCCAGTTGGTTTGCTTTTACAGTTTCGCCGATCTGATAATAACCTGCAACTATCGGCACTGCAAAGAAATCGAGGGGAGCGATGGCATCCGGCATGACTTCCAGGCAACGATCCAATACACGGCGGGCGGAATCCATCTTCCCTTCGTTTATCAGTGCCTCCGACAAACGGCCAAAGAGGGTGCGCAGGTTCATGATCATTCTGCGGTTGTTGTCATCAAGGTAAATGCCTTTTTTATTCAGGTTGCCCCAGTTAAATTTATGCATCAGGTTGTCGTACATCACACGGGTATTCACCTGTCCGATGGTCCCTTCCGGTGCCTCTGCACGTACTGGTAAAAGCCTGTAAGCTAATCCTTCGAGGTGAAACCAGGGTTCGAGGCCAAGATAAGTCTCCGGGCCGGTAGTCATCACAAAATAAACCGGCCGTTTCCAGTTGTTGGTAGCAAGGAGGTCAAGGATCATCAGGTCGTTCTTTTCGATCCCCTGGCGGTTGATCTCCCAGCGGATGGTATCCGGCTTTTTATAAATTCCGATGAGCTTCGGGTTCCCTGGTTGGAAGTCTGCGCTGTCGTAGGGTACCATGAATTTTTTCGTCGGGAAAAAATCGATCATTCCCACCTGGGAGGTTTTCATTTTTAACTTGGAATCATCCTGGGCAAGCAAACCGAAAAGGCTTCTCAGATCGACATAGGTGTTTTTAAATTCCTCATCATCAAACAAGTACGTGATATCGTGATTCCCCTGACGGTATTTGTCCCTGGTCAGGGAGAAAGGCACGGGTTCCGACAGATAAGCGCGGCGCTTCATTTGTTCAATGTACCAATCGGTATTCAGCAGGCTCAGGTTGACCACCCTGACATCGGTACGGATACCTTCCACTTCCTGAGCGTACCAGAGCGGGAAAGTGTCGTTATCACCATTGGTGAAGAGGATGGCATTGGGAGCACAGGAGTTGAGGTAATTGGAGGCAACGGCCAGGGCGGAGTACCTGCCGGAGCGGTCATGGTCATCCCATCCCTCTTTAGCCATGACGCCCGTCACAAAAAGTCCTATGACCAAAGGAAGGACAGCAGCAGGGATTTTTGCCGGTAAACGTCGCAACCATTCAGCAAGTTGGGGAATGGCCAGGCCGATCCAGATGGCAAAAGCATAGAAAGAGCCGGCAAAGGCGTAATCCCTTTCGCGGGGTTGGGGAGAGTGAGAGTTGAGGTACAGGACAATGGCAACTCCGGTCATGAAAAAAAGGAGGAAAATGATCCAGGCGCTTTGTTTATCTTTTTTAAGGGTAAACCAGATACCAATCATTCCGAGGAGAAGGGGTAAAAAGTAAAAGCTGTTATCTCCGGGGTTCCTGCGGCTTTCAGGGATATCCTGTTTCCCCAGCCTGAGCCGGTCAATGAATGCGATACCGCTCTTCCAATTGCCGTCGATTTTGTTTCCCAATCCCTGGATGTCGTTCTGACGCCCGGCAAAATTCCACATAAAGTAGCGAAAGTACATGTGGGTTAACTGGTAATTCCAGAAGAAAGTGAGGTTTTCGGAGAAGGTGGGAACATTTCTGGTTTCGGTGGTGTTTCCGTTTTGTACCTCCACCGGAATCCCTTTGACATTTCCCCAGCGGATGTATTCTTCGGCAAAGCGCGGCTCCGATTGGTCCCACATCCTCGGAAACAAGGTGGTAAAACGGGGGTCGTAAACGGGGAGGGCCCCCTTCCGGTCATCGGAGACCAGGTATTTCCCGCTGGCGGTATCTTTAACATAGACCGGGTTTCCGTCCGTACGATCGATGACTGGTGCATTGTAGTATTGCCCTTTAAGCAGTGGCCAGTCGCCATACTGCTCGCGGTTGAGGTAGGCCAGCAGGTACATGGCATTTTCAGGGTTGTTTTCATCGATGGGTGGATCGGCATTGCTGCGGATGACAAGCATCAGGAAAGAAGAATACCCGATCACGATGAAGGAAAAAGCCAGGATCACCGTATTCCATAACGGTTTGACCCTGCGGCGGGTAACGATCAATCCCCAGAGGATAAGACCAATCAGGAGAGCGAAATAGATGGCTGTCCCGGAATTGAAAGGCAGCCCTATAGCGTTGACAAAGAAACGTTCCGAGAGACCTGCCAGGTTCACGATCCAGGGGATGATGACGTACATGACCACTGCCAGGATGATCAGGGAGATGAAGGCGGTCAGCGTCACTCCTTTGGTATCGGGTTTGGGGTGTTTTTTAAAATAATAGACAAAGGTGATGGCGGGGATTGCAAGCAGGTTGAGCAAATGTACACCGACTGACAGCCCCACCAGGTAAGCAATCAGGATCAGCCACCGGTAGGAATGTCGTTCGCAGGCCTGCTCCTCCCATTTGAAGATAGCCCAGACCACGATGGCGGTAAAGAACGAGGACAATGCATAAACTTCGCCCTCAACGGCGGAAAACCAAAAAGAATCCGAAAAGGTGTAAGCCAGGGCTCCTGTTATTCCGGCAGCCATAATGACCCACATTTTTTCACGGGTGATCTCTCCGCTTTTTGCCAGGATTTTTTTCGTGATCATGGTAAGGGTCCAGAAAAGAAACAAGATGGTGAAACCACTTGCCAGGGCCGACATCGTGTTGACCATCCGGGCTACAAGCGCTTCATTTCCAAAGGCAAAAAGAGAAAAAAACCGTCCCATCATCTGGAAAAGAGGCGCTCCGGGAGGATGACCGACTTCCAGTTTATAGGCCGTGGCGATGTATTCTCCGCAATCCCAAAAACTCATGGTGGGTTCCGATGTCAGAATATAAATGGTGGAGGCGATGACAAAAACTATCCAGCCTAAAATATTGTTGATTTTCCGGTAGTTATTCATAAACAAAGGGGTTAGCTACGGACAAAGGTAGGAAAAATAGAACCATTTTTGTACTTTTGCCTTGTATCCAAAAAACAGTGATTATGAATAAACTTGTGTTGATCCGCCACGGCGAGAGTTTATGGAACAAGGAAAACCGATTCACCGGTTGGACTGATGTTGACTTATCCGACCGCGGGATCAGAGAAGCTGCAGAAGCCGGAAGAGTTTTGAAAAAAGAGGGTTTTGAATTCAAGGTCGCTTATACCTCATATCTCACCAGGGCCATCCGTACCCTTTGGCTGTTGCTGGAGCAGATGGATCTTTTGTACATTCCGGTCTATAAAACCTGGCGCCTGAATGAAAAACATTACGGCGTGTTACAGGGGTTGAACAAATCGGAGATGGCTGAGAAATATGGGGAGGAACAGGTCCGTATCTGGCGCAGGAGTTATGATGTCCGCCCGCCTGCCCTCGCCCCCGACGACCCGCGGCATCCCCGTTTTGATCCGCGCTATAAAAACCTTGATCCTCAGGACATTCCGGGAACTGAAGCGCTGAAAGATACCGTGGAACGCATCGTTCCTTACTGGAAAAATGAAATGGCCCCCATGCTGGCAAAGCACAAACAGGTAGTGGTAGCCGCTCACGGGAACAGCCTTCGCGGGATTTTAAAACATCTCAAAAATATCTCTGAGGAAGAGATCGTCGGGATCAACCTGCCCACCGGTATTCCTTATGTATTTGAATTCGACGATGCAATGAAACTCCAACGTGATTATTTCTTAGGTGACCCGGAGGTAATCAAAAAGCTGATGGAAGAGGTCGCCAACCAGGGAAAGAAAAAATAGCACCTGATGCCGAAACGCTGGGTCATCCCCGATATCCACGGTTACGCCACCACGTTGAAACTACTGGTTACAGAGTTAATCCGGCCATTGCGGTCGGATGAACTCTACTTTTTAGGCGATTATGTTGACCGGGGGCCCGATTCCAAAGGGGTGATCGATTACATCCGCTCGCTGGATCAGGAAAAATACAACGTTACCGCACTGAAAGGTAACCATGAAGATTTCATGGTTGAATTGTACGATGCGGTACAGCCAAAGAAAAACAGCTGGTGGCATCCTTTCGGTAATCGCAAGTACACAGCCTGGGCGGAGATTGGAGGCAAACCTACATTAAAGAGTTTTACCGCCCGGCATATCACGGAAGTCCCTGTGGAGTACATTGAATGGATGCGCCATCTGCCTCATTATGTCGTTTTGAATGATTTCGTGTTGGTCCATGCCGGGCTGAACTTCAATGAAGAGGATCCTTTCAGCGATCAACGAGCCATGTTATGGCTGCGTGATTACCCTATCATCCCTGAAAAGATCGACCACCGGCGGATCATTCACGGCCATGTTCCGGTGAACCTGGAGCTGATCAACATGGCGCTGAAGAACCGCAGTTATCCTTTTATCGATATCGACAACGGCCCTTACATTTCAGGAAGGGATGGGTTTGGCAACCTGGTTGCGCTGGAACTGAACAGCATGGAGATGGTAATTCAATACAACGCGGGGTAATGATCCTGTCATGAACCCGCATCGGGTTTAAAGACCACTCCGAAATTCTTTTTACCATCAATGGCAACACGCAACGGTTTTTCAAAGTGCACGTGACGGACGTATTCATCCTCAAAAGCTGCGGGATGGGCATTGAGAAATTCCAGATCGTAATAGCCTTCGTTGATAAATGGATTGACGGTAAAATAACCAACCCGGAAAGAGGTCAGGTTCTGGAAAAAATGGGTCCCCTGGCTGGGATCGATGCGGTAATGTTCCAGACCCGACTCCACGATCAGGCGTGCTGAACTGATCTGCGGCCATTTGACCGGAATCCCCAGCCAGGGATCACTCGACCCCCAACGACCCGGGCCGATCAGGATGTAATTCTTTTTCCCGCTGGTAAACTGATCATTAAGCCGGTCCAACCGGTGAACCATTTCCTGACTCCTGGAGGCTTCAAAAGTTTCCGGTTTGATATAAATTACATCTTGTATGTTCTTTATGATCCCGTTGCCCAAAGCATGGTTGGAGATCAACAGGGTCTCCTCCCGGAGAATCTCTTCCTGTTTCAGATGGATTGTCTCATCCTGCCCGGCAATCGGACGTATCTGAAGCAAACTGAACACTTTGGGTTGATCTTTGGGCAAGTCAAGGTTCACGGCGAATTCGATCTCAACGGGTTTGTTCATCTCCCGCTGGCCGATCTCAAGGGCCATCCGGATTATCTCCGCCAACGGCATCGTATCATGGCTGAGTAACTGAGAGAAAGTCACGATCCGTTTGCCATCATATAGGGTCCCCTCCTTAAGCTGATGACTGTCGTAATCGAAAGTAGAAGCGACCAGTTTTAAGGCACTGTCCACTTCAGCCTCTTTGATCCTCAATTTCAATAGATTGACGGTATCATCCGTGCTGGGGGAAAAACTTTCCGGACGGAGATCCAGCGCGAAAAATGTCTTTTGCGTTTCACTTAATGCCAAGTCAGGAGTTGATAACTGCAATATCTTGCGTGGATAGCGGGGTGAAAAGCGAATGCCCACTCCTCCGTCCACAATGTATTTCCCCAATCCGAATGCGATATTGGCAATCCCGTCTTCCGGTCTTTCTGGCGCTATCGGGTAAAAATTGATCGACCGGGCAACCCCTGATATTGCCGGATAAAAGCGATCGCCGTATTGCCTTCCGGTCACCTCCTGCAAAACGATACCCATCTTCTCCTCGTCGATCATATTCAGCGTAGCCGCCATGTATGATTTGCTGTCTTTAAAGTAGGCAGATGCATAAACACTTTTAATGGCTTCGCCGAGTTTATCAATCATGACCCTGTCGTTGAACTTGATGTTCGGGATCATGTAAGTTGAATAAATTCCTGCAAATGGCTGATAATGTGAATCTTCAAGCAAACTCGAAGAGCGGATGGCAATGGGATTGTTGATACAGGAAATAAAACGGTAAAGATCTTCATGGATCCGGAAAGGCAAGCGGGCTTTGACAAACCTTGTTAAAATTTCCTTGTCGTTGCGGTCGGACAGGGCAATTTCATAAAGGTTATTCTCTTCCATGAACTCATCGAAAATATCGGTACCCAGCACTACAGTCCTGGGAATCGAGATCACTACATCCGCAAAATAATCAGTCAGCCGGTTCCGCTTGATCAGTGAGTCAAGGAAGGCCAATCCTCTCGCTTTTCCACCGATGGAGCCTTCACCTATTCGGGCAAATTGCAGGTACTCATCGTAACGATCACGGTCGAAATCGGCGATGACTCCTTTGGCTTTGTTGATTCTGAAGGCGGTGATGGAATCAAAAAGATACCTCTTGGCTTCATCCATGTCATCGTCGAAGGCGGTGACAGAAACCTCCTTGAACATCTCCGCAATCGGAAATAAGGCCCTTGCGTTGAGCCATTTCGAAAAATGGTTGCGTTCCATGTGGTAAAGGAGGGAATCATCGGGTATTTCGAAAATTTTATCCTGCAACGACTTCAGGTCTACGGCGCGGGTGATCTCTCTGCCGTTCCTGGGATCGATAAAGATAAAATCACCAAAGAAGAAGTGCTCGTTAATGTAATTCCTTAACTCAATGGAAAGGGTTTTGGAACTTTTATTGATAAAACCCACTTTCATCGCCTCTGCTACCGTTTCGTACTCTGTATCAGTCGATTGGAATAAAACCGGCATGTACTCATCTTCTGCTCTGACTCGTTCAACAAAGCGGATACCGGCTGTTTTATCGGTTATTCCCTCTCTTTTGAAACTGATATCGGTTATGATCCCCAGGAGGTTGGATTTGTATTTTCGCCACATTTCCCTGGCCTCCTCGTAGTTGGTGGCGAGAAGAATTTTGGTTCTCCCCCTCATCCTCAGCATCTTCTGATGTTCGTTAAGCCCTTCCGCCACGAAGGTTTTGGATTGCTTGAGGAGGATTTTATAGATATTGGGGAGGTAACTGGAATAGAAACGGATCGAATCTTCGACCAGGAGGATCGACTGAACACCCTGTTTCATGTCGTGGTCGATGTTCATTTTATCTTCGATCAGTTTGATGATGGCCAGTAGGATATCGGCATTGCCCAGCCAACAAAAAACATAATCGATGGCAGTGAGGTTTTTTTCAGCAAGTTTCAGGTTCACTTCCCGTGAAAAGGGTGTGAGCACCACGATGGGAATCTGCGGATACTTTTGCTTGATCCGTATGGCCAGGTCGAAAGTATCGGTCTTTTCGATGTTCAGCATGGAGATGACCAGCTCCACCCGTTTGTCTTCCAACACCTCGAAGGCCTCCTCTTCAGATGTAACTTTCAGAAACTGAGGAGGATACCGAAGATTTAAGGAGACGTACTCCATAAATATAGTCTCGTCGATTCTGCCATCCTCCTCGAGCATAAAGGAGTCATAAGTACTTGAAATGAGCAGGATCTGATAAACTCTCCTTTTCATCAACAGGTTAAAGGAGGTATCAATGAAATAATATTTCTTGGGATTCAACACATTCTGCTTATTCTTCATACAGTTGCCCTTAAAGTATGGAAAGATTGGCGGTTAACTAATTTTCCCTGAGGATGTAGTCATCATACTCAATTTCGAATCGCAATTTATGTTTCGATTCTTCCTGGGCCAGTGTCTGGAAGAAATCACGAAGGTCAGGCTCTGTTGCCTTGTCGGCCAGTTCAAGGTACATGCGGAAGGCCGCTTTTTCCTTTTTCATGGCCAGGATAAGCGCTTCCTGGTATGACATGTCTGCGGAAGGTTTGATATCCACAAGGTATTCTGTAATCCTCAAATCCTGAACTTTCTCGACCGATAATTGATAAGTGCCCTGTTCTTTGATACGGGTCAGGTTGGCTTTGTGACGCATCTCTTCGCTGGCAAATTCGGTAAAAACATCCCGTGATTGCCGGGAGGCCGATTTGGAGGCCAGCATAAGGTAAAAATCGACGGCAGCCTGTTCTTCCCCGATGGCAAAATCCAAAATTTCGTTGATATCTTTGAAGGTTTTCATGTTTTCAGTACTCTTTATTGGATGGGTAAATTTACCATTTTAGTTCTTCATCGAATCGTTTGACAACAACATCGCAACCATGGTTAAACGGAGGATCATCAGGTTCTTCAGTTGTTGGCCGGAGTGAGAAGTTTTCATGCGATGCTTTAGCCGGCAGCAAGGCGATGAATTCTGTGAGGATATCATGGGTTTGATCGCTTTGTTGAAAACCAAAGCGCCCCAGAAGGGAAGCCAACTGTTGCATGGAATTGAATTTCAGCGGAGAAGTCATGACCGCTTCAAATCCCTGGATTACTTTCCGGGTGTTGGTAAAGGTGCCCCCTGTCTCTGCCGGGAAGGAATCGGGGAGTACCAGGTCGGCAGCCAGCGCTGTAGGAGTCATGAAATAGTCCTGTACCACGATGAAAGAGGCTTGTGATAAAATCCTCCGGTACTTCGCGGGGTCGGTGGCACACCCTGCAGGATCTTCCCCGAAAATAAAGAGATTGCGGAATTGACCCCGTTCCAGACGCTCAGGAAAGCACGGTTCCGGTTCGGTTGAGAGTTCTTGGGTTTGCCACACTTCCGAACATTTCGACAGGTACCCGGGATCGGCCAGCGATTGTCCCCCGATACCGGTAAGAGGATTGATCCCCATATCGAACAATCCCTGGGCGTTGTTCTTTTCTTTGAGTGAGAGGATCCCGCTGGCAGTTTTTCCCAGTTTGCCCGTGAGCAGTGCAAAATTGGTGAGTTCGATGACAGCGTTTCCCGGCAGCTCTTTTTCGGAAAAGAGGATGATGGCATTCATCTCCAGGTTACAGGCGATGGCCAACGTTTCAATCGTTTCGGCTTCTATCCCTGCTTTTTCAACCAACTGATCGAAATTTTCCGATAACAGTTGCTTTTTGTAAGCCTCCAGTCCTTCTGTCCGGTCTCGCAGGAACAATGGATTTTCCAGCCCTCTCGAAAGGATCACGTAATTGATTGCTTTTATGAAATGGTAGTAGGATCGCACCTTGTGAATTTCATCCACTTTATGGGCCATCGGGCTTTTTTCATGGGCAGTGACGAGGATGACGGGGGTATTTTTTCTTATCCGTGCATTGGTTACGGCATATCCCACCACAGGGTTGTCACGGTTGAGTTCTGCTCCGATCAGGTAAATTTTCCCGGCTTGAGCGATCTGATCGATGGGGACGTTGAAATCTGCAGCCTGACGATACCCTTCCCCTCTGCCTAAATAATGAAAGCTTCCCAGGGTGTTTGTTTTAACGGCTGCCCGCGCCAGCTTATGGATCAGGTAGAGGGTTTCATTCGACAGGCGGGCGCCTGCGAAGAAGGCATTCTCATCAGGTGCAACGGAACGAATCTTTTGTTCAATCAGATCGAAGGCTTTTTCAAAGGAGATGGGTTCAAATTTCCCGTTCACCCGCAGCATCGGTTGTGTAATTCGTTGAGGACTATTGAGGTACTTATACCCGAATTGCCCATAACGGCAAAGGTTTCCATCGCTGTTGATCAATCCTTTTTTGCCGGTAACACCAAGTACAAATTGCCGGCGGTGGTGGAGGGTCATAGCACAACCAACTGAACAGTAATTGCAAAGGGTGTCGGCAGTTTCTGTTTGAACCGGCCCTGGTTTAAAGACAACGTTTTCGGTGAGCGCTCCTGTGGGGCAGGTTGAAATGCACAATCCGCATGATTCGCAGGTTGTCTCGCTCAATGAATCTCCCAGCGAAGGGGCTATATACGTATTAAAGCCACGGTTGACCAATCCCAGCGCATCGGCGCCGGCGACTTCATGACAAATCCTGACACACCGGGCGCACAGGATGCATTTGTTGTTGTCGATTTCGATGTAAGGATGGCGAAAATCGACCGGCCGGGAAATGAATTCACCGGAAAAGGATTTTTGGGAAGCCTGGTACTGTGTTGAATATTTTTGCAGATCGCAATTGAAAAAGGAGACACAACCGCACTCAAGGCATCGCCGGGTTTCTCCGGCAG
>CALMDO010000249.1 GCA_937862805.1 uncultured Bacteroidota bacterium | reverse complement strand
GCTTTCAGAATTGTTGTATCTTTTTCGACTTCGACAGGTTTCCCGTCAATCGTCAGTTTAACCATTTCCATGTATTCCTCCTGATTAATTGATAAAGATCGCATTGAATTTACATTTCTCCATGCAGGCACCGCATTTGATGCATTTTTCCTGATCGATAAGATGCGGTTGCTTGCGGTCACCGGATATCGCGTTCACCGGGCAATTCCTGGCACAAAGGGTACACCCGATACAATTTTCGGCATTGATGATATATTGCATCAGGGATTTGCAGTTGCCGGCACGGCATTTCTTGTTCGTAACATGTTCCAGGTATTCATCCTTGAAATTGTTGAGACTTGATAGGACCGGGTTTGGTGAGGTCTGACCCAGGCCGCATAACGAGGTGTCTTTAATGACCTGGCTGAGATTTCTTAACTTATCAAGATCTTCGATGGTCCCGTTTCCAGCGGTAATTTTTTCAAGGATTTCAGACAACCTTTTATTTCCAATCCGACAGGGTGAACATTTTCCGCAGGACTCTTCCACAGTGAATTCCAGGTAGAATTTTGCCATGGAAACCATGCAATCGTCTTCATCCATAACAATCATACCCCCGGAACCCATCATGGAACCGGCAGCGATCAGGTTGTCATAATCGATCGGTGTATCAAGATCCTTTTCAGTCAACATTCCTCCTGATGGCCCGCCGGTCTGTACGGCTTTGAATTTTTTATCGTTCTTAATGCCGCCACCAATCTCAAAGATCACTTCCCGCAGGGTAATTCCCATAGGTACTTCAATCAGCCCCACGTTATTGATCTTCCCTGCAAGGGCAAACACCTTGGTTCCTTTTGAACGCTCGGTACCAATGCTGGAGAACCATTCAGCACCTTTGTTGATGATGGCTGGTACATTGGCATAGGTTTCCACGTTGTTAACATTGGATGGACATCCCAAATATCCTGATTCAGAGGGGAATGGGGGCTTTACTGTGGGTTCACCGCGCAGTCCTTCCATCGAATGGATCAGTGCTGTCTCTTCACCGCAAACGAAAGCGCCGGCTCCGTACCGGATCTCAATGTCAAAATTGAATCCGGTCCCCATGATATCCTTACCTAATAACCCGTATTCGCGTGCTTGTTTCATGGCAATTTTCAGCCGCTCCACAGCCAGAGGATATTCTGCACGGATATAGATCAATCCTTTATCGGCTCCGGTACAATAACCGTTGATGGCCATCGCTTCCAGCACAGAATGAGGGTCTCCTTCAAGCACTGAACGGTCCATGAAAGCGCCCGGATCGCCTTCATCTGCATTACAAACAACATATTTTTGATCTGCTTTCACGGCACGGGTGATCTCCCATTTTAATCCGGTGGGAAAGCCTCCGCCGCCACGACCCCGCAACCCTGATTGCTTCATGATTCCGATGACAGCTTCAGGGGTCATTTCTGTCAGTACTTTACCCAATGCCTGGTAACCGTCGCGGGCAATGTACTCATCGATGTTTTCAGGATTGATAAATCCACAGTTACGCAACGCAATACGAATCTGTTTGCGGTAGAACTCCATGTGCTTCGAGTCGGTGATGGGTTCTTTGGTCTCCGGGTTGACATACAACAACCGTTTGACTTTCCTTCCTTTGACGATGTGTTCATTCAGGATTTCCTGACAATCCTCAGGCTTAACCTGTGTGTAAAAGGTGTTATCGGGCAACATTTTTACAATCGGACCCTTTTCACAGAATCCGAAACAGCCGGTCTTGATGACCTGAACCTCGCTGTCGAGCCCTTGTTCCAGGACCAGTTTTTGAAAGTTTTTCAAAACCTCGTCGCTTGCTGAGGCGTGACATCCCGTCCCGCCGCAGACCAGCATGTGATACTTGATTTTTCCCATTTGATTGCTCCCGAAGATTAAATTTTATCGATCGACTGGTAATTGACCGGGATGATCCCGTCGACCAGTTCATTGTTAAGTATATATTTATCGATCAGCTTACTTGCTTTTTTCACATCGACATACCCGAAGGTGATCGGTTCCTGCCCGGGTTTGGTGATCTCAACAGTAGGCTCGGCATAGCAGTAACCCATGCAGCCGGTCTGTGTCACCACTGCATCGATGTTCCGCTTGTTGAACTCCTCAATAAAGGTCTCCATCACCTCTTTGGCGCCTGAAGCAATACCGCAGGTAGCCATGGCAACTTTTACCTGAATGTGTTGTTCAGGTGTGTTCCCTTTTTCTCTTAAATCGATCTTGGCCCGCAGTTCATCCTGCTTTTTCTTTAAATCGGCCAGTGTTTTGATTTTTTCCATAACTTTTGTTTACAGCGTTTATGTGGTTAAATCGACATTCATCTCTGACAGGTTGTTTGTGACCATTTCGCAAAGCAGCGGGTAAACAGCAGGATCGTTCAGTCCGACCCCATCCAGTGCTGATTTGATTTCACCTGAATTGAAAACAAATTCCAAACCATCCTTCCGGTGATGATAATTAAATTCAATTCCGGGATTGCTGGTAACAGTCATAACTACAGTTCCGACCAGGTCCCCCAAAGCGGGACAGTCAATATGGTCACGGTGAAACAGAGCGGTGACCTGTGTCCCTTTTCCTTCCTCGCTTTCAATCGACACGTGTCCGCCGGTCTGTTCCGCATTTTGTTTCAGCAATGGTAAACCCATTCCTATCCGGCGCGTTGTCCGGCTGGTGAAGAAGGGATCCGTTGCGTTGGTCCGGGTCTCCTCCGACATCCCTTTTCCATTGTCGGTAATGGTAAAGGTCAGACGGTGAGAAAGGCTCTCTTCATTCACTTCCAAGCCAATCCTCGTAGCTCCCGCTCTCAGGGAATTCTGAAGAATATCAAGAATATGCATGGCCAGGTCTTTCACTGCAAAATTGGCGAATATTATTGTTAATTCATAATCAAAACATTTCTTCCTTCTTCCTTTTTAAAAGCTTTTCGGATCTCACAAAAGGAAGGTTCAAGCAGGGTAAACCGGGTAACCCGGCGACCGATCTGATCCGGGAAATGGGCGTCAGAACTGCTGATAAAACAATATTGTCTTTGTTCAGGATGGAGGGCGAGCCAATTCTCCTGCGTGGTCAAAGGCGAGATTTCCAGTGCGTCAACCGCAAGATCTGAAGGAATGAACCCAAGCTGGGATAAAATGCTGAACCTTGGTTTATCAATATGGGCCGGTATGAAAATTCCACCCAGCAGATGAACTTCTTGTTCGACTTCTTCAAGACTTGCATCCAAAGCATTGATTAGCAATCGCTCTTCCATGCCTTTCACGTTGTTTTGACTATCGACTATTACCTGATAACCGAATTTATCGGGATCGTTTTTTTGAGCCGGTAACCGTTCATCAAGAAAAAGCTGAAATCTGTCAAGGGATTCATCGGAATCGAAAAAAACCAGACAATGGATTTCCTCCCTTGTGGTGACTTCTGCTCCCGCCAGAACACATATTCCAAGTTCAGCGCCCATCCTCCGGATAACCTGGCATTGCCGGGTACTGTTGTGATCGGTGATCCCGATCAGGTCCAGTTTTTTTGCCATGGCCTGCGAAAGGATAATGTCAGGGCTCATGTCAAGATCTCCACAAGGTGATAGGACAGTATGAATATGCAGATCAGCGGTGAAATTTTTCATGCTTACTTCAGGATCGAATAAATTTTACCTGCAATCTCAAAGGCACTTTCACTGGTACCCAGCAAGGGAATGTTCTCAGCTTCGCTTTGAACGATAACTTCTGGTGCGGGCTCTAGTCCCTGAACAATGATCACTGCTGCCAGCTCTTTCAGGGAGGCTACCGCGATTACATTTTTATGGGTCTGAACCGTAATCCAGACTTGGTTGGCATGGGCATGACCCATCACATCGCTAAGCAGGTCGGAACAATATCCACCCTCTGCATCCTTATCTATACCCGAGGATCCTCCGTAGAGAATCAATCCAAGACGATCGGCCAATTCCGAAATTTTCATGTCAGTATCGTTTCAATTATTAAAATTTGGTCCCTTCTTTCAGGCTGTTTTTATCCAGTTTGCTGTTGCTCCATATCTCCCGCATGATTCTTACAGATTCTGCAGTGTCCAGTTTTTCGTTTTGTTCCATGATTCTCTGGACGAAAATACATTGCCGGATATCGGCCTGCCCCTGTACTACGTCTTCCGACAGGGCACTGCAAGTGGGAGCGCCACAGATGCCACAATCAACCTGAGGAAGGAGCCTCCGGAGTTCATAGATTCGTTTCATCTTGACCATGGCTTCCGCTACATTGTCGTCCAGTTTCATGATACTTCGCGGATGAATAGCGCCCAAATGAACATGCTGCTGAAGGAAGGCTGTTTGCTCGGGAGTAAAAAGCATCCCGTTGACCCTCTCTGAGGGTGACAAAGATTCTTGCCTAAGCACGGCTTCTCTCATTTTGCTGGCGGTTAGAAAGCGGTTGCCCGGGCACAGGATTCCCCCTGCACAACTTTCATCGCAGGCTCTTAATTCGAGAAAATCGATCCCTTTGATCTCATCGTTTTCTAACTTTTCAAGAAATTCAATCACGTTGTTGATCTCGTCAATGGCAAGGCTTTTTCCGATTTTTACGTGATCTGATTCCCCGTGTGTGAGGCTCCAGCATAAAGATTTGGTGGTGAGGGCACAGGGTTCAGGACGGTTTCCCTGACGTTTTTGTTTGCTGATGATCTTCCACACCCGGTTGTACAGGTAATTCATATTGATGACCCCTGTAATCAGCGATTGTTGTTCCCCGACAGGTTCTCTTACAGCGGCAATTTTTGCAGCACAGGGTGTGATATAAAAAAGTCCTGTCTGCTCGGATGGGATCCCTTTTTCTTTGATGCTGTTGATCGTATGGAGGGCTGTGACGTCAACGGGGGCTTTAAGGCGGATGATGTGATCGACCAGGGTGGGAAATTTAACCTGGATCAATCGGACGATAGCCGGGCAGAAAGACGAGATGAGCGGCTTACGGTCGGAATGTTCGCTGATATATTTCAGGATTTGTTCCGATAGAAATTCTACTCCTTCTTCAACTTCGACGACGTGGGTAAACCCCAGTTCGAAAAGAGCCTGACGAATCTCAGAAGGTTGGATGGAAGCAGGAAACTGTCCGGTAAAAACCGAAGGTAAAAGAGCAATCCGGGTAGTGTAATGGTAGATGTTATCGAAATCATCTTGTTCAACGGTAATGGCTCCTACCGGACAGACCCTGTAGCATTCTCCGCAGTCGATGCAACGATTGGCATGAAGCTGCGCTTTTCCGTGCCAAACCCTTACGGCTTCCGTCGGGCAGACATTCATGCAATGGGAGCACCCGATACAGAGGTCCTCCCTGAATTTCAGGGCATGATAAAATACCTTGTTCATTGCAATGATACTGGTTTGGCTTGAAAGTAATTGGTTATTTCCACTCGGGTTCCCTGACCGACTTTGCTGGATATATGAAGTTCGTCTGAATTATTTTTCATGTTAGATAAACCCATACCGGCTCCAAAGCCCATCTCCCTTACCTCGGGCGAAGCCGTTGAGAACCCTATTTCCATAGCTTTTCCGATATCCGGAATTCCCGGCCCTTCATCGTTCAGCAGGATATGAATCTTATCCTCCATGATTTCGACTATAATTGTTCCTCTGAAGGCATGGGCCACGATGTTCACCTCGGCTTCATACAGGGCGACCACAGTGCGTTTGATCACGGAGCCGTCGACATTCAGCTGTTTCAGGTTTTTTTTAACCTGGCTGGATGTGGACCCTGCCTGGGCAAAATTGCCTCCTTCGATGGAATACTCAAAAAACATAGGGATTACCGCTATTAATAAACAGGCGCTAAACCCGCCTGGTACAATAAGCCACTAATTCTGAAAAGCGAATATGGACTTGTAATCACGGTTATGTCGTTTTCTTCGGCCAGCCGGACCATTTCTTCGCTCACATTTTTGTTCCGCGCGAA
>CALMDO010000248.1 GCA_937862805.1 uncultured Bacteroidota bacterium | reverse complement strand
ATGCCCGCAACAACTTTGTATTGGAATTTCTAGACTATTTCATAGATCCTCCCCGGTACTCCATCGAAGAATGTATCGAGCGCGGACTCACCTACAGCGTTCCGCTGAAAGCCAAATTGAAACTGTATTGCACCGATCCGGAACACGAGGATTTTGAAACCATTATTCAGGACGTATACCTGGGAATGATTCCTTACATGACCCCCCGCGGTACCTTCGTGATCAACGGGGCAGAACGGGTGGTCGTCTCCCAATTGCACCGCTCACCCGGCGTCTTCTTCAGCACCAGTCTCCATGCCAACGGAGCCCAACTTTACTCCGCCAGGATCATTCCCTTCAAGGGTTCATGGATCGAATTTACAACCGACATCAACAATGTCATGTACGCTTATATTGACCGGAAAAAGAAATTACCGGTCACGACTTTGCTGCGTGCCATTGGCTATGAAACGGATAAAGACATTCTGGAGATTTTCGGACTGGCACAGGAGATTAAAGTCAGCAAAGCCGCACTGAAACGGGTGGTCGGTTCGAAACTGGCTGCCCGCGTTGTAAGGGCATGGATCGAAGATTTCGTTGATGAAGATACCGGCGAAGTTGTATCCATCGAAAGGACAGAAGTGATCATCGAACGGGAAACAATCCTGGAAAACGATCACATTGACTTGATCCTTGATGCCGGTATCAAGGCCATTCTTATTCACCGGGAAGAGGCTTTAGCCACCGACTATTCCATCATTTTCAATACACTACAAAAAGATCCTGCCAACTCCGAGAAAGAGGCCGTTGAATTTATTTACCGCCAGTTACGGAATGCGGAACCTCCCGACGAGGAGACCGCCCGCGGGATCATTGAAAAATTGTTCTTTTCCGACAAACGGTATGACCTTGGAGATGTAGGCCGTTACCGGATCAATAAAAAACTCAACCTTACCACACCGGTCGAGACCAAGGTACTGACCCGTGAAGATATCATCTCCATCATTAAATACCTCATCGAACTGGTTAATGCCAAAGCTGAAGTGGACGATATCGACCACCTCAGCAACCGCCGTGTCAGAACCGTGGGCGAACAACTGTACAACCAGTTTGGAGTTGGTCTCTCCCGTATGGCGCGTACCATCCGTGAAAGGATGAATGTCAGGGACAATGAAGTTTTTACCCCGACCGACCTGATCAACGCCAAAACACTGTCGTCGGTGATCAACTCCTTCTTCGGGACCAACCAGCTTTCGCAATTCATGGACCAGACCAACCCGCTGTCGGAACTGACCAATAAACGGAGGATCTCTGCTCTCGGTCCGGGCGGTCTTTCGCGTGAAAGAGCCGGTTTTGAGGTGCGCGACGTTCACTATACCCATTATGGCCGGTTGTGTACCATCGAAACACCGGAAGGACCCAACATCGGCTTGATTTCTTCCCTCTGTGTGTACGCTAAAATTGATAAACTGGGTTTTATCGAAACACCCTATCACAAAGCCATAGAAGGGAAAATTAACCTGAATGACCAGCCAACCTATCTCACGGCTGAAGAAGAAGAACACAAGGTCATTGCCCAGGCAACGACACCGATGTATGACGACGGCACCTTTATGGAGGAAAAAGTGAAGGTGAGATACCTGGCTGATTACCCCATCTATGACAAGACCAAGGTTGACCTCATCGACATTGCTCCTAACCAGATCGCTTCCATCGCCGCGTCCCTGATCCCGTTCCTCGAGCATGATGACGCGAACCGCGCCCTGATGGGCTCTAACATGATGCGCCAGGCCGTTCCTCTCCTCAATCCGGAAGTAGCTTTGGTCGGTACAGGTATTGAAGACCGCGTAGCACGCGACTCCAGGGTTCTGATCAATGCCGAAGGTAACGGCATCGTCGAATACGTCGATGCCGACGAAATTGTGATCCGCTATGAACGTGACGACAAGGAAAGATTGGTGAGTTTTGACGATGACTGTAAGAAATACATCCTTACCAAATTTTCAAGAACCAATCAGAATACCTGCGTCAACCTCCGTCCCATCGTAAGAAAAGGAGATAAAGTTACACAGGGACAAGTCCTTTGCGAAGGGTATGCCACCAAAGATGGTTCACTCGCCCTGGGCCGGAACCTCATGGTCGCTTTCATGCCCTGGAAAGGCTACAACTTTGAAGATGCCATCGTCATCTCCGAAAAAGTGGTAAAAGAGGATATCTTTACCTCCATTCATATCGAAGAGTTTACCCTCGAAGTAAGAGATACCAAAAGGGGCGTGGAAGAACTGACAAACGATATTCCGAATGTCAGCGCGGAAGCAACCAAAGACCTTGATGAGAGTGGTTTGATTCGCATCGGAGCTGAAGTCAATGAAGGTGATATCCTTATTGGTAAGATCACTCCCAAAGGAGAGAGCGATCCCACACCTGAAGAAAAACTGCTTCGGGCGATTTTCGGCGACAAAGCCGGCGATGTGAAGGATGCCTCCCTCAAAGCGCCTCCCTCAATGAAAGGCGTCGTGATTGAGAAAAAACTCTTCTCAAGGATCATCAAAGATCGCAAAGCCAAGACCAAGGAGAAAGACGATCTCAAGAAACTGGACGATGAATACCAGAAAGATGCAGCCAAGTTGAAAGGCAGAATGATTGAAAAACTGGGAGTGCTGGTTAATGGCAAAGTCTCGCAGGGTGTATTCAATAATTTTAAACAGGAGGTGATCGCCAAAGGGGCAAAATTTTCCCCGAAAAACCTGGGTGAAATCGATTATCTGAACGTTAATCCCAACAAATGGACTACCGATAAAGATAAAAATGATCTGATCAAGATTCTCATTAACAACTATATCATTAAATACAAGGAGATCCTGGGAGTCCATAACCGCAAGAAATTTGTGGCAATGGTCGGAGATGATCTTCCTGCCGGAATCGTCCAGATGGCCAAAGTTTACATCGCCAAAAAGCGCAAACTGAAAGTGGGAGATAAGATGGCGGGCCGTCACGGGAACAAAGGCATTGTTGCCCGTATCCAGCGTGAAGAAGACATGCCTTTCCTGGCCGACGGAACCCCGGTGGATGTGGTACTCAACCCCTTGGGTGTTCCTTCCCGTATGAACCTGGGCCAGATCTACGAAACGATCCTGGGCTGGGCTGGTAAAAAACTGGGTCTTCGCTTCACCACGCCAATCTTTGATGGCGCTACCATCCAGCAGATCAATGAATACCTGGCCAAAGCAGGTCTACCCCACAATGGCAAAGTCTATCTGCACGATGGATTATCGGGTGAACGCTTCGATCAACCCACCACTGTTGGTTACATCTACATGATGAAACTCCACCACATGGTCGACGACAAAATGCATGCCCGCTCCATTGGTCCATACTCCCTGATCACACAACAACCTCTGGGCGGTAAAGCCCAGTTTGGTGGACAACGTTTCGGTGAAATGGAAGTCTGGGCGCTGGAAGCTTTCGGCGCAGCCAACATTCTTCTTGAGATACAGACCGTTAAATCCGACGACGTGATCGGCAGGGCAAAAGCTTATGAAACCATCGTAAAAGGCGAGAACATGCCTGTACCTGGTATTCCGGAGTCTTTCAACGTGCTGATCCATGAATTGC
>CALMDO010000247.1 GCA_937862805.1 uncultured Bacteroidota bacterium | reverse complement strand
ACCTTGTTGGTCTGAAGGTTGATCTTGTTTTGTTTGTTCTCGTCGATTACATACATCAGGTCATTGTCGATGATGATCAGGTATGGGGATGGGGTGATGTACTCCCATCTTAATTTTTTTTCTTTCCTGAAATAGAATTTACCCTTCGACACGATCTTCTCGGCCATCATTTGCATCTCTTTCTCCTGTGTGAAAGTACTTTCAATCGAGGTCGTTTTTCGGGTGGTTTCAAGAATTTTAACCCGGAGATCCTGCGCTTCCGTGGTGGTTAAAGGTCTGTTCTGGGCGCCCAGGATCAGGTATCCGAAGGAAAGCAGGATAGCTGTCAGGATTTTATACATAAGCTGTTTTTTTTATCAATTCACTGAGAGAAACCAACCTGAATCCTTTCGAGCGGATGATCAGGATCAGTTCCTCAAGAATGGCTGCGGTGATGCGACGGTTATCATGCAGCAGGATGATATCCCCCGGCCGGAGGTTACCGGTAATTCGCAGAAGCAGTTTGTTTTCATCCCTGATGAGGGTATCGAGCGACCTTACGGACCATCCGATCATAAGATAACGTGTCCCGGCTATAGCCCACTCTACCATGGGGTTAATCACTCCATAAGGGGGACGGAAATACCCGGGCCTCTTTTTCACGATCTTTTCGATCACTTCTTCGGTTTTCAGGATATCTTTTCGCAACGCTCCGGTACTTCTGAAATCCCATAACCCGGAATGATCGAACGAATGATTCCCCATCTCATGTCCTTCGGTATCGATTCTCGTGATCAAGGATTCATTCCCGGCAATTTGATGTCCAATGAGGAAAAAAGTGGCGGGCACCCGGTGCTTTTTCAGGATATCCAGGATTACCGGTGTAAGTGCAGAATCCGGTCCATCGTCAAAAGTGAGGGCCACACAAGGATTGACCGCGTCACCTTTACAAACAATGTTTCGTGTATGAAACTTTGAACAAGGTAAGAAGGCGAAGATAAAAGAGAGGATCAGATAGAAACCGGTCAGGGGGGCGTAAAAGAGTGCTGGATGATGGTAGAAAAATGTCGTCCATCCCGGTCCCACGGGCGTTGCGAACCATCGTGTCAGGTTAAAAAACAGCAGCAGCAGGAAAAAAAGGAGAGTAACCGTTTTGAAATTGATCCTTTTCATACTTTGCGGATAAGGATAAACGCATGTTCCTGATTTTTGAAGTGATTGTAAATTAATATATTGTCAATTTTTTCTGGCTGTGTTCCACGGACCATCAGCCATGGTGGAACCACTTGCGTGGAAAGGATTCCGGAGGCAATCCAAAGCGCGTAAGCCGAGGCGGTAAGGTATTCACCGCAAAGGTGCTTAAAGCCCGCCATGGGGGTTCCGCTGAAACCCTTGTCAAGGAATTCATAATAAACGCTGTCATCCTGTGGATTCCCATTTATTCCTGTAATAATCAACTGTATATCATTTGGTTGACATTTCATGTTATTAAGAAACCGGTAGCCTCGATGAACAACCTCAAATGAGGATTCAGGGTGAAGAAAAGTGGTCACACCACTGAGTACCGCGCGGGTGCGATCATTTTTTTTGTTTGCCAATAAAAAAAAGGAAGATCCTTCGCCGGCAATCGTCCCGCGCTGATGGTCCTGGTAAAGTTCCATGGATTGGATCGCTTTGCGTTTCCAGAAACCCATCCGCTGCATGATGGAAAAAGAGGGGTTGGTGATCTCATCCGAGCCACCTGTTAACACCTCGGTACAAGTGGCGGTTTTTATCCGGGTCATTGCATCAAGCAGGGCGCTCTCGAACGAAAAGGCCCTGTGAACGTAGGTAAAATTATAACCATGACATTTCAGCAGCAGGGCGATCTGGCCGGCTACCGTATTATGGGTGGATTGGATGAAGGAGGTAGGGGTTAAAAACTCCTCCTTGTTGGTTATCATGGAGCCCAGGAATTTCCCGGTATCTTCGAGGCAACCCAGACCGGTACCGGTCACGATGGCTTCCGGTGAACGGTAATTTCCATCCTCCTGTTGAAAACCTGCATCACGCAGGCACAGTTTCGCTGAAGCAACACCCATTTTGATGATCCTTCCCATACGTCGGATCATCTCGGCGGGAATAAACTCTTTGTATCCCGGATCAATGACTTTCAGCGGGTTGGTCTCATAAGATACCGGCTCAAAAGGGAATTTTTCAGTTTGAAAGGCAGGTTGCGGTGATACAGTTCCGGAGCCGTTAATATATACCAGGGGATCAGCCATTGATGCAGTTGGTAATTATTATTTTATTGAACATCAGTATTTTCAAATCTTGAAAGGATGACGGAAGAGTTATTTCCCCCGAAACCGAAAGAGTTGGAGAGAACATGCTGCAGTTTAACAGGGGTCATCAATCTGCTCACCGGTTTGATTTTCAATTCCTTCATTGGAGTGGAGAAATTCAGGTTGGGAAAAATGACCTTGTGAAGTAATGACAAAACAGAGATGATTGCCTCGACGGCCCCCGCTGCTCCCAGGGTATGCCCGGTAAAGGCCTTGGTAGAGCTGAAAGGCGGCACGTTTTCACCGAAAATCCGCTCTATGGCCAACCCTTCAGAGAGGTCATTGTTTTGCGTTCCCGTTCCATGTACGTTGATATAACTTATCTCAGAAGGAGCAAGGCCACTCATGGACAGGGCTTTGGTCATAGCCAGGAAAGCCCCTTTCCCGTCAGGCGATGAGGCAGTCTGGTGATAGGCATCATTCGCATTGCCATAACCTGTAACTTCAGCTAATACTTTTTTTCCGGCTGCGGCAACGGTCTCATCCGATTCAAGCACCAGGTATGCAGCGCCTTCTCCAAGCGTTAATCCGGCCCGGTTTTCATCGAAGGGATGACATCCCGAACGGTCGAGGATCATCAGGGTATTGAACCCGTTCAACGTAAACCGGGTGACCGCATCATGTCCACCCACGATGACGCGGTCGAGTTGACCGGTACGGATCAGATCCGACCCGAACATGATGGCATTCACAGACGAAGAACAGGCTGTACTGATGGTAGTTATAAAATCTGGGATATTAAGGTACGCAGCTATTTGTTCCGTGCCGGAAGCACAATCGTGGTTCACTACATCGGCCAGCTTCCCTTTTGATGGATCAGTCAGAAAAGATGCATAAAAGTTTTCGCTCCGGTCCATCCCGCCGACCGTCGTCGCACCAATCAGCCCGGTTCTGAAGGCTTTCATGTCAGTGATCACTGATGATCTGACGGCTTCTCTTGCAGCTTTCATTCCCAGGAGGGCG
Organism: uncultured Bacteroidota bacterium; assembly: GCA_937862805.1. Lineage (GTDB taxonomy): Bacteria > Bacteroidota > Bacteroidia > Bacteroidales > FEN-979 > CAIVAT01. The sequence continues at coordinate 1,567 of CALMDO010000247.1, read as the reverse complement.
GTACGGGTGTATGCTTTGGCAGTAGAAAATCCCAGGTCAGAAGCCAGCTCCTGGTTGCTCATTTTAACTTCGGCCATTGGCAGGGTTCCCTGGTGCAGGGTAGGGAACAAGGTGATCGCACCGATTCCGCTTCTTTCAGCCATCAGGGAATTGAGTACTTCCCCGACATTGTTTCCAATAGCGCAAACGATTCCGATTCCGGTAATAAAAACTCTCTCAGGCATGGATTGGGTTGACAATTCAGTGCAAAAGTAGCGGAAAATCCTTTAAGGACAAATTGTTCCTTCGGGTATGGAAGATCAGAAAAGAAGCGGGTGATTACCGATCGATGGCCTGTACCAGCATGAAAGCGTGGTTGACATTCCGGAAATGATTGTAAATAAGTATATTAGATATTTTTTTAAGGGAAATGTCATTTAATTTCAGGATATCGGGAAAGGTTTGGTTTTTGAGAAGGTTGGAGGCAAGATAGAGACCAAAGCCTGTGGCAGTATGATATTCTCCGCAAAGGTGTTTGTACCAGCCATGTGCTTTCCCGGGAAAGAATTTTTCCCTGAAATTGTCATAGATGGGATCGTAGTTGGTATCGCCATTGTTTCCAAGTAGAACAAGGTCTACCTGGCTTGGGGTCAGTGAATGATGATTCAGAAAGGCATGCAGTTTCAACCCGGGATCGAAGGAGTCGTTGAGGTTAAAAAAGGTTTCGACGCCGGTCAGTCTGGCATAAGCGTTGCGTTGCGGGTTTTTCCCAAGGGTGATAAAAGTAGCACCTTCACCGGCCAAAGCGCCGGGCGTACCGAGGTGAAGCAAGCCGAGGTTATTGACCGGAACTGTTTTCCAAAGCCCGATCCGGCGGGTGATCTGTAAATGGTTCAGGGTCATTTCGTCAATGCCTCCGGCCAGGATATTGGTGGCTGTTCCTTCTTCTATCTGGAGCAGGGCATCCAGGAGTCCGCTCTCAAAGGAAAAGGTCCGGTGGACATAGGTTGAATTGTAGTTATGACATTTGAGTTGGATCGCGATTTGGGAACTGATGGTGTTGTAAGTCGATTGGATAAACGGGGTAGGGTTGAGGAATCGTTCTTCTTTGGTGATCTCGCCTAAAATTTTCTCGGTGTCTTCAACACTCCCCAGTCCGGTTCCGGTAATGATGGCATCCGGCATGGCAATGCCGGCGTCAGTCAGACTGATTTTGGCTGCAGCGATTCCCATCTTGATCAGCCGGCTCATCCTGCGTGCCTGAATCGGGTCAATAAAGTTCCGGTAAACAGGTTCGATGCAGGTAAGATAATCTGCATTATACGCCATCACCTCCTCAAGAAAAACACCTGGTTCCAGGGTTTTCTGCGGAGAGATCATTCCGATGCCATTGATAAATACCAAAACCGGTTTTTATTATGAGATTAAAATTGTAATACTTTTAGATTCAAATAAATATGCATTATATATTTAGCCCTTTATTCCTCCCCCGGTAGGATTCTTTTAAAGATGAGTGATGTATCATTGCCTCCAAATCCAAAGGAGTTGGACATCACAGTATTGACTGGTCGGTTGGTAATCAGACTTT
>CALMDO010000246.1 GCA_937862805.1 uncultured Bacteroidota bacterium | reverse complement strand
CTTTGTCGTGACCACTGCTGATCTCATTAATTTTTACAAACAAAACCGGGAGAACCTGTTGCTCCAAGGATTCAACCTGGATGGTTTCTTTCGCTTTGATAATTAATTCACAATAGATACCTTTACAGCAAAATTCACTTCAATTCTACTCATGATGAAAAAAATCTTTTTACTAACTCTTTTGTTTTCAGTGACTTTCGTTGTCTTCGGGCAGGTTGAAAAATACTCTAAAGTCAAGATCCAGGTCGACCAGCAAGGCCTGCGGCAATTGTCGGCGCTGGGCATTGCCGTGGATGAAGGCATCTTCGAGAAAGGTGCCTTTTTGACCTGTGATCTCTCCCAAGCTGAACTCAACACCCTTCGTAAACATGGGTTTTCGTTCCAGGTGCTGGTTGATGATGTAGTGGCGAATTACCTGAAAAAAAATGCAATGCTTTCACAACTGCCCCCCGTCGAACACCCCGTCCTTTCGCGTTCTTATCCGGTTCCGGCTGAATTCGAATTGGGTTCAATGGGAGGATTTTGCACCTGGGAGGAATTTCAGGCGCACTTAGACAACATGTATAATTTGTACCCGACGCTAGTAACTCCGAAAGTTTCAATAGGTCAGTCCATCGAAAACCGCTCCCTCTTTATGGTCAGGATTACGGGAAATGTTACCACGAAAGATCCGAAACCCCAGATTCTTTATACCGGGATGCATCACGCCAGGGAACCCATCGGAATGATGCAGTTATTGTTCTACATGTACTATCTGCTCGAAAATTATGCTACTGATCCTGAAATCAAGGATCTGGTTGATAACACTGAGATGTATTTTGTTCCCATCCTGAATCCCGACGGCTACTGCTACAACCAAAACACCAACCCTTCGGGAGGCGGTATGTGGCGTAAAAACAGGAGAAACAACGGAAGCGGCATCTACGGTGTTGACCTTAACCGGAACTATGGATACGTGTGGGGCGGAGAGGGTTCTTCAAACTATCCGGGCGATGAGACTTACCGCGGTACCGCTGCCTTTTCGGAACCCGAAACCCAAGTTATCAAAGCTTTTTGTGAAAGCCATCAATTTGCCCTGGCCATCAATTACCATTCCGTTTCCGCGATGCTGCTCTACCCCTGGGGTTATACCTATGATTTGTGCCCCGATAACGACCTGTTCAATCGACAGGCACGGTTGATGACCGGTGACAATAATTACACTTATGGCCCCACGGCTCCCACCATTTATGTCACCTCCGGCGGATCCGACGACTGGATGTACGGTGAGCAGACCACTAAAAACAAGATCTTTTCCTATACACCTGAAATCGGCGGAAGTGATTTTTGGCCCTATTCCAACGAGATCATCGCATTATGCCAGGAAAATATGCTGACCGACCTGATGGGAGCCCGCTTTGTACACAATTACGGTTCGATATCCGACGACTCTCCGGCTATTCTGTCGCAAACCAGCGGGTACCTGAAATTCAGTGTAACCCAACTGGGACTCGATAGCGCCAGCGATTTTTCGGTATCCCTTGAACCCTTAGGGTATGGCTTTATAGCAACCGGCGATTCCGCACTGCTCAACGGTATTGCCCCGGGTGTTACCATCACCGACTCCATCTCCTATTCCCTTGACCCTGCCATACCGACCGGGACTCCGCTGACCTATCTCCTGAAACTCAACGACGGAAGGATCATAAGGGTTGACACTATCCATAAAATCTACGGGCAAGCGATCACCCTGTTCAATGATCCATGCAGTAATCTGAACAACTGGACCCCGGGCGGTTGGGGTGTCTCCACCTCTTTTTACCACTCTGCACCAGCCAGCATAACCGATTCACCTTCCGGCAATTACCAGAACAACATCAACAAATCAATTACCCTGACCAACCCCATCGATCTGACCACTGCTTCTTACGCTGCCCTGAACTTCTGGACCAAATGGGACATCGAAGCCGGATACGATTATGCACAGGTAAAAATCTCTGTCAACGGGGGATCTACCTGGACTCCTTTAGCCGGAAACTTTACCCACCCCGGCAACTCCAACCAGGATCCCGGAAAACCGGTTTACGACGGCACCCAATCCTTCTGGGTCCAGGAAAACATTGACCTCTCAGCCTACTTAGGACACTCTGTCAAGATACGCTTTACCCTTGTCAGCGACGGATACACAACCGGCGATGGCTTCTATTTTGACGACATCAACATCATAACCATCGGCGCCCCATCCGGCCACGCGGTAAGCGGATTGGTCTCTTACCCCAACCTCTCAGGAAGCCCCATGAGCAATGTGCTGTTGGAACTGAAAGATAACACAGGTACCCTCATTGCCTCCACCACCACCAATGAAGCGGGAAACTATTCTTTCAACGGGATCGCCGACGGCACTTACACCATCACAGCCTCCACTCCGAAACCCTGGGACGGGGTGACCGCGGCAGATGTCCTACTCTATAAAAAACACATTGCAGGCATCGCGCCACTTTCGGGCATCTTCCTCGCCTCCGGTGATGTCAACGGAAGCAGCACCGTTACGGCCGCCGATGTTTTGTTGATCAGAAAACGCATTATTTTGACTATCAATTCGTTTGAGACCGGCGACTGGCTCTTCAACCCGCAACCGGTGGTTGTCAATGGGGGAAACGTAAACCAGAGCTTCTTTGGGATAATTTATGGCGACGCCAACGCCTCTTACCAACCGACAGTCCAAAAAAGTGCCGTGCCTGTAAGCCGGCCGATTAAGTCACATTGAAAGGCCATTTGAAGTTCAGCGTTTATTAACCTAAATGACCGGATGAAAAGAGCATGGACAGGCTTTATTTTGGTGGCATTGATTGCAACCGGATGCCGCAAAGAGCCTGCCCCGGATGGGAATGAACCGGTCACAATGGTTCCCGGGTTCCACGATGAAACACTTGTCGTGGAGGGTACTCCAAGGAATTTCCGATATTACATTCCCGATTCCTTTTCCACTCGTCGACCCATACGGTTGACCTTTCTGTTGCATGGTTTGACCTGGACTGGTCCGGATGTATTGGGAACTTACATTGATCTTTTGGCGCCTGAGGCATCCCATTGCAATTCATTGATTATCGCACCCACGGCGCTATACGGTCACTGGAATGACCGCATGGGAGGTTCCTTTCCCGCTACGGACACCGTTGATGACGTCAAATTCATCCAATCCATCGCGGACCATTTTACAGCGATTAACCCCGCCTGCGACTCTTCCTATTGCATCATAGGCATCTCCAACGGGGCCATGATGGCTTACCGCATGGCCTGTGACCTGCCAGAAAAGATCCGTGGCATTGCTCCGTTTATCGCAATGCAGGGAGTGGAAGCTGCTTCGACAACAAGAAGCAGCCATCCCGTACCGGTCTTTATCACCAACGGGACCCGTGATCCGGTCATGAAATGGGATGGCGGCCTGGTAAGCACAGAAACGGTTCCGTTATTAGGGGTTCTATTATCGAATGAAGAGAACATCCTCTATTGGATCCAAAGAAATCAAGCCGATCCAACCCCTGAAGTCGACAGTTTACCCGATTACTGCCATGGAGACAGCTCCCGGGTGGTAACCTGCACTTACCATGGCGCCGCCGCGGTGGTATTTAACAAAGTGGTCGGAGGAGGTCATTTCATTCCAAAATACAGCGCGCTGCCTGTTGTGCCCGGTTACAACTGTGACTTTGAATCGATGGTCGAAGCCTTTCGCTTTTTGCACCGCTTATGAAGAAAATTCTCAACCTCCCGCGAAAGATCATCGACCCGCTGAAAGAACTGTCGGACAGCGGCCGGCTTACCGGTATCCTCCTGATCCTGGCTACCACGATTTCGATAACACTGAGCAATTCAAGATTCAGTGAAGAGTACACAGGAATGTGGGAATATTCACTCGGTATTCCAATGTTTACCAAAACCATCAGTCACTGGATCAATGACGGACTGATGGTGCTATTCTTTTTTCTTGTCGGACTGGAGATAAAACGTGAAGTATTGGTCGGAGAACTTGCCCGGCCGCGCGAAGCCCTGTTGCCGGTCCTCGCGGCGATCGGCGGGATGATGGCACCGGCGTTGATCTTTGTCGGGATTAATTGGAATGACAACGCGAGCCTGAACGGATGGGCCATTCCTACTGCCACCGACATCGCTTTTTCGCTGGGTATCCTATCCCTGCTGGGGAAAAGAGCCCCCCTCTCCCTGAAAATTTTCCTGACCGCTTTGGCCATCATTGACGACCTGGGAGCCATTCTGATCATCGCAGCCTTTTATACCCGCGACTTGCAGTGGGACATGCTGTTCTATGCCCTCATCATCATTGGTATTATGTTTGCTTTTAACCGATTACGGGTAAAACACCTCTTTCTCTACGTTTTTGCAGGAATACTGACCTGGTTTTTCATTCTTAAATCGGGCATCCATCCCACGCTGGCCGGGGTGATCACCGCTTTCCTTATTCCCCGCGAACTGACCGGGAAAATGGAGCATTTCCTGGTAAAACCCGTCAATTTTATTATTCTTCCTCTTTTTGCACTGGCCAATACCGCGGTCCCGTTATCGGTTGAGGGATGGGACACCCTGCTCTTTTCCCGACTCTCGCTGGGGATCACCCTGGGGTTGATCATCGGAAAACCGCTTGGAATTTTGTTGCTGACATGGCTCGGGGTAAAACTCGGGGTCACCAGGTTACCGACAGGGGTAGGAGCCTCACAGATGTTGGGAACTGCCCTCCTGGCAGGGATTGGTTTTACCATGTCGCTCTTCATCGCCACCCTCTCTTTTGAATACGGACACGCGCTTGACCTTGCCAAACTGTCGATCATTGCCGGATCCACAGTGGCGGCCATCTTGGGAAGTATGATCCTGGCGTTTAAATCCTAAAGCGACTCAGGGTTGAAAAAGCCAGTCG
>CALMDO010000245.1 GCA_937862805.1 uncultured Bacteroidota bacterium | reverse complement strand
CAGGATCCGCAACCCTTCCTGTTCGATGCAGCCGATGTTAACGAAGATCAATCGATCAACATCCTGGATGTGATCGGAATCGTAAACCGGACTTTGAATCCCGAAAAATCGGGATTCGATAATACGGGAACCAACCCGGCTCCTGCCTACATCCGCCTTGAAAACGACCGGATCATCTTTACCAGCGAAGGGCAGGTGGCTTCTCTCCAATTTGAACTGACCGGGGAGGGTCTGGATAAAATCCATCTGACCGAACCTCCTGCAGGCTTTGAACTGGCATACGGGATTGTGAACGGCAAATTGCTGGGCATCCTCTATTCCTCCACCAACCGTAACATCCCGGCAGGTACCATCGACTTGGTAAAGTTGCGCGATGCTTCTGTGACACCCGAGTGGGATACGATCCTGGCTGGCGACGCTTTGAGCAACCGTGTACCGGTGCTCAAAGAAACCCCAGCGGTGACCGCAAAACCTGAAATGTACCTGCAGGCCTATCCCAACCCTTTCTCACAAAAAGTGACCATCAATTTCAGACTCATCGAAAATGCAAAGGTAAAAATCTCGGTTTACACCATGAACGGAAGAATTGTCAACATACTGACTGACAAATTCCTGAAAGATGGTTTGTATTGGATCGACTGGAACGGGACCAGCTTCAACAACCGAACGGTTCCTTCGGGAATCTACCTGTGCAGGCTGGAAGGGGTTACTCCCGAGGGTATTCAGTTTAAGAAGGAAACTAAAATAGTGTTCATCAGGTGATCAAGTAAAGGGTCCAGACCATTTGTCAATTAGTGTTCTATCCATTGAATGATGTTTTTATGAAAAATTCCGCTCGATTTTGCAAAAAACTGTTGATCCTATGGATGTTACTTCCAATATGGGCAACGGGCCAAAACATCATGCAGATGGGTTCGGCCACAACCGGACCGAACCAGGATTTTTCAGTGGGGGTGAGCATCACCAATGCAGATCCCTTCGTGGCGTTCCAGTGCGATCTGCCCCTTCCGGCCGGATTTACTTATATAGCCGGCTCTTCGGCTCTGAACCCTGCCCGGTCGAACGGACATGCGCTGATCGCCCAGGTGATTACCGGGAATAAGCTCCGGGTCATAGCCTATTCCCCTATGAACCTGCCTTTTATCGGAAACAGCGGGCAGGTCGTGATTTTCCAGTTGCATTCCGGAGCCGTTCCCGGGGATTATCCGCTGATCCTCGAAGGGGCCATCATAGGCGGTACGAACAAGCAGAATATTCTGACAGGGACCGTCTACGGAGTTGCGACCATCCTTGCGCCTGACATCA
>CALMDO010000244.1 GCA_937862805.1 uncultured Bacteroidota bacterium | reverse complement strand
AGATCCAGACCAGATTGGTAAGGGGTTTCTCAAAATCCATGTCATCCTGTTTCCCATAAAGAATTTTACTTAGGAACTTGTTGATATAAAAGGCTCCGATTGAGGTGATGACAAGCAGAACGCGCATGACAAAGATCCAGGTGAGGAGTGTTGTCTGGTAAAGGATGCGGGTGGTTTCATCCATTCCCGGGATAAAACCAACGGCAAGCGCGATGAAGCTGATGAGTGCCACACCAGTCACGCCGTAGGTTTCAAAGCCGTCGGCAGTCGGACCGACGCTGTCACCGGCATTGTCTCCGGTGCAGTCGGCAATCACACCGGGGTTTCGGGGATCATCTTCCTTGATTTTGAACACAACCTTCATCAGGTCGGAACCAATGTCGGCGATCTTGGTGAAGATTCCTCCGGCAATACGAAGAGCAGAGGCGCCCAGCGATTCTCCGATGGCGAAACCGATAAAGCTGGCTCCGGCAAATTCACGCGGGACAAACAATAAGATGATCAGCATCATGATCAGCTCCACACAGATCAGCATGACACCGATGCTCATCCCTGCATCCAGGGGAATGCTCAGCAATCGGATCGGCTGTCGCTTCAGCGAGGCAAAAGCCATCCTGCTATTGGCCAGGGTGTTCATCCGGATGCCAAACCATGCCACACTGTAAGAACCAAGAATTCCGATAACAGTCCAACCCAGGATCAGAATTACTCCACCAATGGGCATCGCCTGGAGGAAACCGAAATAAAAAGCAATACAAAGCCCGATGATGAGAAACAGAATGACAAGAAACTTCCCTTGCTGGACCAGGTAAGTTTTACAAGTTTCGAAGATGATCCGCGAAACATCCAGCATCGATTGGTGGGCTTTCAGTTTCCTGACTTTCCGGAACTGGTACCATCCGAAAAGCAGGCCCAAAAAACAAACCACAAATCCGAACAGGAGAAGGTGATTCTGGCTGGTTTCAAGGTCGGGAATCTTCAAATCCGCCTCGCTGGCAAAATTGAACAATGGCAGCATCATGGCTGCCAAGAGCATATAAAGTCTTTTCATTTATTTGTTTTTTGGTAGAGTTACAAAAATAGAAAGTTTTTTATTAATCCCGGTTTTTTTCCAGATGTTTTGTCGGTTCAGCAAAAATGACGTAGGTTTGTATGGGGTAAAAACCGGTGCTCAGGCATGGAAAAGATCAGGTTGGAAATTGTTGGAATGTCATACAGCCAGTCGCAAAGCGGAGCGTATGCCCTGATCCTTTCTGAACGGGAAGGTAAGCGGAGGCTGCCAATCATCATCGGAGGATTTGAGGCCCAGGCGATCGCGATTGAACTTGAAAAGATCAAGACCCCCCGGCCACTCACCCACGACCTCTTCCGGTCTTTCTCAGAGGCTTTTAATGTAGTACTGTCAGAAGTTATCATTAACAGATTCAGCGAGGGGGTTTTCTATGCCTTGCTGATTTGTTCAGACGGGAAAAAAGTCCGGGAGATTGATTCCCGGACATCAGATGCCATCGCCCTTGCTTTGCGGTTTAATTGTCCGATTTATACCTATGAGAGCATCATGGCAACCGCAGGTATTGTGATGGATGAAGAAAATGAGCCTGCCACTCCCGAAGAGACCCCGGAAGAACCGGAACATGAACCTGCTGATATCTTCTCTGATCTGACCCTCGAGGAGTTACAGGAGATGTTGCTAAATGCCGTCGCTGGTGAAGAGTACGAAAAAGCTTCCAAAATCAGGGATGAAATCAACCGGAGAAAATAACCTTTTCCACCACCCGACAACCCAAAACTATCCACCCACTTTAACCTACTGCGTATATGGGAATTAAAGCACGTTTAACAATTCTGAATTTTTTTCAATTTTTCATCTGGGGATCCTGGTTGCTAACCATTGCCGCTTATTGGTTCCAGAATAAAAACTGGTCGGGAACCGATTTTGGCGCCATCTTTTCTACCATGGGGATCGCCTCCCTTTTCATGCCTGCCATTGCGGGTATCATTGCCGACCGGTGGGTCAACGCGGAAAGACTTTACGGAATATTTCATATCATCAGTGCAGCCATTCTGTTTACGGTCCCTGCCATCAACGACCCCGACACCATGTTCTGGGTGATGATGGCCGATATGGTTTTTTATATGCCGACCCTTGCCTTAGGGATTACAGTCGCTTATTCAGCCCTCAAAACCAAAGGATTGGATGTTGTAAGAGACTATCCTCCCATCCGGGTCTGGGGGACCGTGGGTTTTATTGTCGCCCTCTGGATCATCAGCCTGACAGGACTTGAAACTGCTCCGGAACAGTTCTATGTCGCAGCTGCCGCCTCTCTCTTCCTTGGGCTCTATTCCTTTACGCTTCCGGCTTGCCCGCCCCTCGGGAAAGCCCAAAAACATAACCTGGTCAGCGCTTTAGGCCTCCATGCTTTCAGCCTTTTCAAAAGCTATAAAATGGCCATCTTCTTCATCTTTGCCATGCTGCTGGGCGCCGCACTTCAACTGACCAATGCCTACGGGGATACCTTCTTGCACGATTTCAAAAACATACCGGAATACAAGGACCTGGTCGCAGTAAAATACCCAGCCATCGTTATGTCGATTTCCCAGATCTCCGAAACCTTGTTTATTCTTGCAATTCCCTTCTTCCTGAGAAGGTTCGGAATCAAAAAAGTGATGCTTTTCAGCATGATCGCCTGGGTGCTTCGCTTTGGTTTGTTCGCTTACGGGAACCCGGCCGACGGCCTCTGGATGATCATCGCTTCCTGCATCATCTACGGAATGGCTTTCGATTTCTTTAACATATCCGGCTCTCTTTACGTAGAAAGCCAGAGCGAACCCGGTATCCGGGCCAGCGCCCAGGGATTGTTCATGATGATGACCAACGGATTCGGAGCTTTTTTCGGCAGCCGCATCAGCGGCATCGTGATCGATACATTCTTTACCCGGGCAGATGGCTCTTTCGACTGGAGAGGGATATGGCTCTCATTCTCTGCGTACGCCCTGGTTGTTGCCATCCTGTTCGCACTGTTTTTCAAGCATAAACACGATCCCGAAGCGTTTAAAACGGCGCCGGTCCATTGATCATCAAATTGTCAGAGAATGAAACAATACCTTGACCTTCTTGATCATGTGCTGAACCACGGTGTTCCAAAAGAAGACCGTACCGGTACCGGAACCCTCAGCGTCTTTGGCTACCAGATGCGATTTGATTTACAAGAGGGATTTCCGTTGTTGACCACTAAAAAACTCCATCTTCGCTCCATCATTCATGAATTGCTCTGGTTTCTTCAGGGTTCTTCAAACCTGCGTTATCTCCATGAAAATAAGGTCACTATCTGGGATGAATGGGCCGGTCAGGACGGTGAATTAGGCCCTGTTTACGGGGTTCAGTGGCGCTCCTGGCCCGATGGTTCGGGCGGATCGATCGACCAGATCCGGCAGGTGATTGATTCCATCCGGCAAAATCCCGATTCCCGCAGGCACATCGTCAGCGCCTGGAACGTCAGCCAACTGGACAAGATGGCCTTGCCGCCGTGTCACATCCTTTTCCAGTTTTATGTTGGAGACGGAAAATTATCCTGCCAGATGTACCAGCGAAGCTGTGATATTTTCCTGGGTGTGCCCTTTAACATTGCTTCTTACACGCTTCTTCTCCTGATGGTGGCACAGGTAACCGGACTACAGCCGGGCGAGTTCATCCATACCCTGGGAGATGCACACATCTACCGGAATCACCTTGAACAGGTGCGGCTTCAAATGACCCGGAAACCTTTCCCCTTACCCATGATGACCCTGAATCCGGACGTCACCGATATCGATGAATTTCGTTTTGATGATTTTCAACTCACAGGTTATCAGTGTCATCCGCATATTAAAGGAGATATTTCCGTTTAAATTCCTTACCATGCTCTCTTTGATCGTAGCCATTGCTGAAAACAATGCCATTGGAAAAAATAACCAGTTGCTCTGGCATTTGCCCGGCGATCTGAAATATTTCAAACAGGTAACCCGCGGCCATCCGGTCATCATGGGCCGGAATACCTGGTTTTCGTTACCCCGGCGTCCTTTGCCCGATCGCAGCAACATTGTCATCACGGATCGCCCTGACGAAACGCTGGAGCTATGCGAGACCGTCCACTCTGTAAACCAAGCCATTGCATTATGTAATCCGGACCAGGAGACATTTATCATCGGAGGCGCCTCTGTTTACAGGCAGCTGTTACCTTTTGCCGATCGCCTCTATATTACCCGTGTGCACTGCACTTTTGAAGCGGATGTCTTTTTTCCTGAAATCGATCCTGAAATATGGGAGCGCATTTCAGCCGGCGAAATACAGCATGACCCGACCACCGGGCTTAACTATACCTTTGAGGTTTATTCACGAAAATAGCCGGATGGATCAGGTTTTCCGCTTCTCTTTTTTGGCTGCAGGAAACAACACGTTGTTGAGGATCAGCCGGTAGCCGGGCGAATTGGGATGAAGATTCAGATCAGTCGGAGGATCCCCAACCAGATGCTGATAATCTTCCGGATCATGCCCGCCCAGGAAGGTCCAGGTTCCTTTGCCAAAATCCCCGTGAATGTAGCGGGCTTCATTTAATGATTTGGTCTCACCCAACACCACCACATTCGATTTCAGGTACTTCTTGTTGAAGGCCGTGGTTTGTCCCATGAACCCGTGGATCAGTGTCTCATGATCCTGGCAGAGCATGCTGGGTACCTGGTCCCATTTGGCGGAAAAATCGAACAGGGTGAAGAAATCGTTCTCGCGGGTGATGCTTTTGGGGCGTGTTTCGGTGACATCAATGGAGGAGATTTCGTATTCATAAGGATTGGTGCTGATGGTGAAATTCTCAAAAGCAAAACATTTCCCGAAATTCAGTTTTGACTGAGCTCCTGTTTCTGCCGGATCATGGTCGAACATAACATCGCAAATGTCAATCCCTTCGGCTGATAAAGCGACATCATAACTATCAGGAGCTGAACACATTGAAAACAAGTAGCCGCCTCCTGCAACGAAATCACGGATCTTCATGGCTACCGCCAGTTTCATCTGTGAAACTTTGGCAAAACCCAACCGCCGGGCGGCCTCTTCCTGGGCTGTGACATCCTGCTGGTACCAGGGAAAGTTACGGTACGCAGCCCAAAATTTTCCATATTGCCCGGTAAAGTCCTCATGATGAAGGTGTAACCAGTCGTACAATGGCAATACTCCTGACACGATCTCCTCATCGTAGATCACATCGTAAGGAATTTCAGCATAGGAAAGTACCAGGGTCACGGCATCATCCCAGGGAAGTTTGTTTTTGGGGGAATAGACTGCGATCCTGGGCGCTTTGTGGAGTTTAATGGTCTCCATATTGACCTGTGGATCGGCGATTTCAAGAAAGATGGCAGAGGCCTGAACATCGGCCACAACCTGGAAACTAACACCACGGATCACGCACTCCTGTTCGAAAGATTTGGCATACTGAAAAAGAAAACTTCCGCCCCGGTAGTTCAGCAACCAGCTAACCTCTATATCCTGTTTCAGCACCCAGAAAGCAATGCCGTAAGCTTTCAGATGATTTTGCTGACTGTTGTCCATTGGTATGAGCAGGTAAGCTGCACGCAGGTTTCCGATGCCGGATAGCAGGAAAAAAATGAGTACAAGGAGTGTAAATTTAAAACGGGACCTGGTCGTGTTCATCATCATCCATTTTCGACATGATAGTCTTTGTACGGATTGAACCGTCGAAGGTGGTGTTGGCCGGAATGGGTTTACCCGTACTGAAGGAAACCTCTTCATCCACGAATTTGGCGTACTTTGAGATGAAGCGCAGTTTCACATCTTTGAGCGGGCCGTTACGGTTTTTAGCGATACTGAGTTCAGCCATCCCGGAAGTTGATTCGCCGTGTTCATCCTGGTCAATCTTGTAATATTCAGGCCGGTAGATGAACAAAACCATATCCGCATCCTGTTCGATGGAACCCGATTCGCGGAGGTCTGACAAGATGGGTTTGGCACCTGGAGATCTTTTTTCAGGAGCCCGGCTGAGCTGTGACAGGGCGATCACAGGCACGTTCAATTCTTTGGCCAGTGATTTCAATGCCCTGGAGATGCTGCTGATCTCCTGTTCCCTGTTGCCTTTAACCTCCTGGCTGCCTTGCATCAGTTGCAGATAATCTACGATGATCATTTGGATGTCGTGATGGGCTTTTAAGCGTCGGCATTTAGCCCGGAGGTCGAAAATCGATAAAGCAGCGGTATCATCAATGTAAAGTGGTGCATCAATCAGGGCCGCTATCCGCGTATGGAGCTGGGTCCATTCATGCTCTTCCATGGTGCCTTTTCTCAGTTTTTCCTGAGGAATTTCTGTTTCACTCGAAATCAAACGTGTCACCAGTTGGATGGAGGACATCTCCAGAGAAAAAACGGCGACGGGTTTCTTGAAATCGACGGCAGCGTTGCGGGCCATGGTGAGGGCAAAAGCTGTTTTTCCCATACCTGGACGGGAGGCAATGATCACAAGGTCAGATTTCTGCCACCCTGAAGTAACCCGGTCGAGCTCTGTAAAACCCGACCCCACACCGCGCAACTGCCCTTCATGTTCCCTTCCGGCCACGATCTCCTTGATCGCCTCCTTAATGATCGATTGCATATCCATGTATGACTTCCCGATGCTGTTCTCGCTGATGGAAAACAAGCCATTTTCTGCCCGGTCTAACAAGTCGAAAACATCGGTGGTGTCTTCATAAGCATCCTTGATGATGTCAGAAGATACCCGGATAAGCTCCCGCTGTATGAATTTCTGAAGAATGATGCGTGAGTGGAATTCGATGTTGGCTGCGGAAGCAATCCTGTTGGTCAGCATCGTGATGTAATAGGGCCCCCCGGCAACTTCCAGCTCCCCGGTTTTTCTCAAAGCTTCGGTGACTGTAAGGATATCCACCGGCTCATTTTGCCCGAAAAGCCGCTGGATGGCTGTGAAAATTACCCGGTGTTGTTCTTTATAAAAGACTTCCGGCTTTAATACCTCGATCACTTCTGCAAGCCGGTCGTTTTCAAGCATCATGGCACCCAACACGGCCTCTTCCAAGTCGGTTGCCTGGGGTGGGATTTTTCCGTGTTCAAACACTGTTTCAGTGACAACCGGCTTACGAACCCTTTTACGTGCGTTCAGATCATCCATGG
>CALMDO010000243.1 GCA_937862805.1 uncultured Bacteroidota bacterium | reverse complement strand
TACAGTCAGGTGGGGATCAATCCTGACGGGAGCCCACCCGACCAGGCGGCCATGCTGGACGTGAGTTCCACTACCAAGGGTTTTTTACCACCCCGGATGACTTCCACCCAGCGAAATGCCATTTCAACTCCTGCCAACGGATTGATGGTCTATTGCACCGACTGCGGAATCAATGGTTCGGGAGTCCTTTCATTGTATATCAACAACGCATGGGTCAATTTTTCTCCCTGCCTTGCCAGCAACGCTCCCTCTGCCGGGACTCATGTTGCCTTCACCAACAAGATTGAATGGAAATGGAACCCGTCAGGTGGCGCTTTGGGTTACCGGTGGAACACGACAGGAAACTACGCAACTTCCATTGATATGGGTATCAACACCTCTTACACGGAAACAGAACTTGCATGTAACCAGCCGGAAGTTGCTTACGTATGGTCGTACAATCCCTGCGGCCACTCCGATTCAACAATTCTGACCAAAACAACCCTCATCGCACCCACCACTCCTTTGGAAGGGACCCATACCACGACCGACAACTCCATTACCTGGAACTGGAGCCCCGTGGAGGGGGCTACCGGCTATAAATGGAATACCACCAATGATTACGGCACAGCCATCAACCTGGCAACCTCCACTTCCTACACCCAAACAGGGCTGACCTGCGGCGGTTCTTATATTTCTTACGTGTGGGCTTACAACACCTGCGACACTTCTGTCTCCCGGCAGATGACCTGCACCATTTCCACCGGTATTGCTGCCCCCTCCCAGGGTCTCCACGTCGCCTCCCCGACGCAGATCATCTGGAAATGGAACCCGGTAGCCGGCGCCACAGGCTACAAATGGAGTACGACCAACAACATCGCAACCGCCCAGGAAATGGGCACGGCCACTTCCCTTACCGAGGGCGGACTGGTCTGTACCACCTATTATAAAAGATATGTCTGGGCCTACAACACCTGCGGTTCATCACCGGTCGGTGTACTGGAACAGCAAACCACCATCGAACCGGCACCTCCCGAGGAAGGCTCCCATCTTGCAGACCGCACTCAAATCACCTGGAAATGGTATACTACCGTCGGAGCTGTCGGTTATATGTGGAATACGGAAAACAATTATGCGACGGCCTATAATTGCGGCACTGATACCACCTTCACCGAGACGGCATTATCCTGCAGTACCAATTACACCCGCTATGTATGGGCTTATTCCTCCTGCGGAGGGATTTCCGCCTCCCGAACAATCACGCAACGAACGGCTCTCTGTGCCTTTTCAGGCTGCGGGACAAACTCTCTCACTGACACGCGCGACGGGAAGGTTTATCCCACCGTCTTAATAGGAACCCAATGCTGGCTGAAGAAAAACATGAACGTTGGAACCAAAATTAACGGCGTAACGAACCAGACCGATAACGATACCATCGAAAAATATTGCTATAACAACAGCGATGCCTCCTGCGATGTCTACGGAGGACTTTACCAATGGGCTGAAGCAATGCAATACTACCAGGGGGCAAGCAACACCACACTCTGGAATCCTACCCCCTCAGGTAATATCCAGGGGGTCTGTCCTGAAGGGTGGCATGTTCCCTCCGATGTTGAATGGACCACCCTGACAACCTATCTCTCAGGCACCTCGGTTGCAGGAGGGAAGATGAAAGAATCCGGAACGTCCCATTGGGCAAGTCCCAACACCGGAGCAACCAACTCCAGCGGGTTTACAGCTCTTCCCGCAGGCTACCGCTATCCCGACGGGAGTTACCTGGTCTTGTACTACCTCAACTATATTTGGTCAATCTCGGAAGGCTCTGCCATCGGAAGTTATATAAGGTACATGGAGTACAATACATCCCGTACCAACCGGGATACCAACGCTAAAACCTTCGGCCTCAGCGTCCGCTGTATCAACGACTGAGTTTGTCACAGAAGCCTATGCAAAATAAACAGGGCAAAAAAAAGAAAAAAAAGGCAGAAGCAAAACCCAACGCCGGAACAATCATCCGTGCCGGTTGGTCACAAAAATGGCCGGTCATCCTTTTCGTTACCGGTTTTGCCGTGCTGATGATCCTCTTTTACCTCTTCTGGCTCTCCGATTTCAGCCAGGAAAAGGTCCAACCGGTAATTGTCTCTGTCAATGCCCGTGTCTCCGGTTTTATCCTGAACCTCTTCGGCATGGGAACTACTGCCTCCGGTGGTATGATTTCATCCCCGCGTTTTAGTGTAAACATTGCACGTGGTTGCGACGCCATCGAAGCCATGGCCCTCTTTGCCATTGCGCTGCTTACCTTCCCGGCCCGGTGGAAATATAAACTCACAGGACTCCTGACAGGTATTGCGCTCCTCTTCTCGCTGAACATTCTCAGAATCGTCTCCCTTTTCCTTACCGGGATCTGGTTCCCTTCTGCTTTCGAAATGATGCACGTGGAGGTCTGGCAGGTAGTTTTTATTGTTTTTGCCATCGCCCTGTGGATCTTCTGGATCCGGTGGAGCAGGAAGGAAGAGATTCATGTTCAAGAGTAAAATATTGTCACTTTTTCTTCTTAAAGCCGTTGTGATTTACGGGCTTTTAGCGCTTCCCCTGACTTTTTATGACCAACTGTACGGTGATTTTTACCGTAAAATTGCCGGTTCTTTCTTTAACACCTTCAGGGAAACAGGCCTGGTCAGGTTTAAAGAGGGGGCCAAACCTGAAATTACCCATATCAACATCGGGAACAAGGATTTGCCAAGAGGCCCGGGAGGGGCCATTAAAACCCTTCCCATCGACATCAATACCCGTTACCTGGGTTACCTCCCTACCATCCTGCTGATCTCCCTTGTGGTGGCCTCCCCGGTACCTTGGAAACGAAAATTGATAGCCCTGGCGCTGGGACTGGCCCTGGTCACCCTGCTCATCCTTTTCAAACAATACATCTCTTTGT
>CALMDO010000242.1 GCA_937862805.1 uncultured Bacteroidota bacterium | reverse complement strand
GGAAAAGAACCACTGTCGGAATCCCATATTTACTTGATTTACTGAAAAATACACTCAAGATGAGTAAAAAAGAACCCACCAAAAGAATATTCTCGAGTGTTAGTATCATTAATAAGGAGTCTTATCTGATTTATTGACCCATGACCTGAAAAGAGATTCGGCCCGTGGATTTTCAATTTTCTGGAACCTCACACTGCGTAAGTCAGGAGGGAGGTTCAGCTCTTCATATATATGATTGTCCCGAAATCCGATCGCTTCAGCGTCCCGGCGCGAGGAGCAATAATACACTGTTTGAATATTGGCCCAGTAAATGGCCGATAAACACATCGGGCAAGGTTCACAGGTAGTATAGATGACTGCGCCATCAAGGTCATAATGATCAATTTGGCGACAGGCATCTCTTATGGCCATCACTTCGGCATGGGCGGTAGGATCATTTCGTGAAGTGACCTGGTTGACTCCTCTGCCGATGATTCTCCCATCTTTTACGATGACTGCCCCGAAAGGCCCTCCGATATTGTTTCTGACCGCTTCAAAAGCATCATTAAATGCCTGATCAAAAAATTTTTTGGTTAGATCCATAAAAGTGTTTCCCGTCATTTATTTTCAAAAGAGCAGGGCAAAATTTTGATTTCCACCCGGGGTTCTTTATCACTACAAATGTAAGAATAGGAAAAATCAAAGCCTAAAAAAACTTTTCATTTCCACCATTGATTGCCTAATTTTGGCAGTTCAAAAAATTTACACATTGTCCGATCTTTTCACACCTCTCCCCCTCCCTCAGCTGGTACATTTAGTGCTTTCAGAGATACGCCATAACCGGTTTTTCAACATTCCGGGAAGCTTATTTTTTTATCCGGAGAAACAAGACCCTTTTCGCATAAAACGATATGGTACCCTCCTTGCAAACCCGCTTGGAGTCGCTGCAGGGCCGCATACCCAACTGTCGCAAAACATCATTGCTGCATGGCTCTGCGGGGCACGGTATATTGAACTGAAAACCATCCAAACGCTGGATGAACTGAAAGTCTCCAAACCCTGCATCGATATGCAGGATGAGGGATACAATTGCGAATGGTCGCAGGAATTGAAGATCCGTCAATCATTCCGCGAATATCTCAACGCGTGGATCCTCGTCCACATCCTTCACAAAGAAATGGGATTGGAGGGTTCCGTCGGTACACTTTTCAACATGAGTGTTGGTTACAATCTCGATGGGATCCATCAGGATAACGTTCAATGGTTTTTCAGCCAAATGAGCGATTGCAGTACCGCGTTGGCAACTGCCTGTGATGAAATCCGTAGGATTTACCCTGCTATCGACTCACTGGAAATCCCCTGTACAATTTCCAACCATGTGACCCTGAGTACAATGCATGGATGCCCACCGGAGGAGATTGAGAAAATCGGGCTATATCTGATCCATGACAAGAAACTGCATACTACCATAAAACTGAACCCGACTTTACTGGGAGCCGACACTTTGAGAAAGATACTGAATGATAAGCTTGGATTTGATACCCATGTACCTGATGCCGCTTTTGACCACGACCTTAAATATCCCGACGCGCTCAAAATCATCAATTCCCTGCAGCAGGCATCAATAGAAGAAGGACTGGACTTCAGCATCAAACTCACCAATACACTGGAGAGCCTCAACCATAAAAATGTTTTCAGTAAGGATGAGGCCATGATGTACATGAGCGGAAGAGCGCTGCACCCGATCAGTATCGCTCTTGCCCTTGAACTTCAGGAGGATTTTAAAGGGGGGCTCGATCTATCCTTTGCAGGCGGTGCCGATTGTTTTAACATTTCTTCAATACTGGCTTGCGGATTGAAACCGGTTACTTTCTGCTCTGATCTCCTGAAACCGGGCGGTTATGGCCGGTTGTGGCAGTCGAT
>CALMDO010000241.1 GCA_937862805.1 uncultured Bacteroidota bacterium | reverse complement strand
GCTGCCAAAGCTTTTGAAATCGGTTCCGGATTTAGCGGGGTTTCCATGAAAGGATCCCAACACAACGACCCATTCATTCTCAGGGAGGGGACCATCCACACCACAACGAACTTTTCCGGCGGTATCCAGGGGGGAATCTCCAATGGGGAAGAGATCCTTTTCCGGGTTGGCTTCAAGCCGGTACCCACGCTTCAGCAGGAACAGGAAACCCTTACCACTTCCGGTGAAAAGATTCGTTTCAAACCCCGCGGCCGCCATGATGTTTGCCTCGTACCCCGTGCACTTCCGGTTGTAGAAGGCATGGCAGCCCTGGTGATCGCCGACCACCTTCTTCGCGCACGAAGCAGCCGGCTGTAAGATACTTAAACGGTTAAGGCAAACCCGGCACAAACAATCTCAATCTGATCCGACAGACGGTTCCTGCTGCGAAAGGCAGTGAAATGACCCCAATCCCCAGATAATATCCACCGAATCGATCCCGATCACCGTACGTCCCGGAAAACATTCTTCCAGAATCCGCATCGCCCGGTCATCCTCACGGCAGCGGAAAACAGGGACGATCACCGATTGATTGGCTATGTAAAAATTAGCATAGGAAGCCGGAAGTCGCTGGCCATCACGAATGACCGGTGATGGCATCGGGATTTCCGCGATATCCAACTGGCGCCCATCGGCTAAACGAAAACTTTTCAACTTCTTCAAAACCTTGTCAAGGACAGCATGGTTTTCATCGGAACGGCGAGGTTCCACCATGGTCACTACGGCATCTTCCCTGAAAAAGCGGGCAATATCATCAATGTGACCATTGGTATCATCACCTTCTATTCCCTCGTCCAGCCAAAGGACCTGGGTGACGCCATAATAATGGCAAAGGTATTCTTCTATTTTCTGCTGATCAAGATGCGGGTTCCGGTTCTCATGAAGCAGGCACCGGGTAGTGGTAAGCAGGGTGCCATTCCCGTTGAACTCCACGGCTCCTCCTTCCATAACGATGCCTGGATAGTAAACCGGCAGGTTGAGGGAACGGCCGATCAATCCGGGGATCTTTTCATCCAGGTCATGGGGATATTTGTCGCCCCAGGCATTGTATTTCCAACTGACGATCACCTTGGGAATTTCTGCTTTTCTGTTGACCAGAAAAGCCGGACCATGGTCGCGACACCAGGCATCGTTCGTGGGATGGATGAAACAATCGATCCGTGTGGTATCAACACCCAGTCCGAGAAGCCGGTTTTGCACTTCCCGGGCCAAAGCCTCGTCACGGACATTGATACTAACCCTTTCCCCTTTTGTTAATTCTTTAATAAACAAGTCATAAGAAGGAAAGATGGCATCGAGTGCTCCCGGCCAGGAATAAGAATCGGAATGGGGATAACTCAGCCAGGTGGCACGATGGGGTTCCCATTCGGCCGGGAAAGAATAGCCCGACCGGAGTGGTGTTGATTCTGCTATCATGGTCGATCAATGAACCGGTTGGTAAGAGGCTGATAGGTATCGATCCTCCGATCACGTAAAAAAGGCCAGTGAACGCGCGTATGACCGATGGCAGAAAGATCGACTGTTATGTTCTGCACCACCTCATCCGTATGAGAAGCCTGATAAAGGATCTCTCCGGAAGGAGCAGCAATAAAAGAACCACCCCAGAAACGCATCTCGCCTTCATTCCCGGTGCGGTTCACCGCCACCACGAACACCCCGTTGGCTATGGCATGTGCCCGTTGCATCGTTTGCCAGGACTGATACTGCTGTTCATTCAACCAATCAGGTTGAGAAAGGGCCCAGCCGATGGCTGTCGGGTAAAAAATGATTTCAGCGCCCATTAAGGCAGTGATGCGGGCGGCTTCGGGATACCATTGATCCCAGCAAATGAGCGTTCCTATCCGGGCGTACCGGGTATCAAAAACCTGGTATCCGCCATCTCCCGGCGTGAAATAAAACTTTTCATAATAACCCGGATCATCGGGAATATGTTGTTTCCGGTATTTCCCCAAATACTGTCCGTCGGCATCCAGAACGACAACCGTGTTATGGTATAACCCATGAGACCTTTTTTCGAAGAGTGACAGGATAAGAACCACCTGCAGTTCAGCCGCTATTTTGCTGAAAAGTTCCACGGAAGGACCCGGAACCGGTTCTGCCAGCGAGAAATGGTCATAATTCTCTTCAAAACAGAAATAACGTGTGGTAAAGAGTTCCTGAAGACAGATGATCCTGGCTCCGGAAGCTGCTGCCTTCCTAATACCATCGGCAGCTTTGACAATATTGGCGGCTTGATCATCGGAGCAAGTCATTTGAACAAAACCTACCTGAACTTTGTTACCGGGATTGTTTGCCATGGTCAGTCCATTGATATTTCGTACAAGATTAATTCTTCATCAGATCATCCGATCTCTTTGAGAACATTGGCCATTTCAATGGCTGCCAGAGCCGCATCAAAACCTTTGTTCCCGCCTTTGGTTCCGGCCCGTTCAATGGCCTGTTCAAGGTTGTCGGTAGTCAGTACACCAAAGATGACCGGAAGACCCGATTCCAGTGCAACCTGTGCTACGCCCTTTGAAACTTCTGCTGCCACGTAATCAAAATGCGGTGTCGCACCCCGGATCACGGCGCCTAAACAAATTACTGCATCGTACTTTTTGCTTCCGGCCAGTTTCCGGGCTAACAGAGGAATCTCAAAAGATCCCGGCGACCAGACCACTTCAATTCCATCATCAGTCGCGCCATGACGTTTCAACCCATCGAGACAACCAGCAAGCAGCTTTCCGCTGATAAATTCATTAAAACGGGCGATGACAATGCCAAACTTCAATCCTTTGGCATCCAGTTTACCTTCAATTGTTTTCATTTGTCAAGAATTTTATATTTCACAGGCAGTCGTTAACGGTTAAAAGGATGGTTTATCTTTTTCATTGGGAAAGGTCAGCAAATGACCCAATTTCGCTTTTTTTGTTTTCAGATAACGAAGATTTTTGTCATTTTGCCCGGCTTCAATGGGGACCCGTTCAACAATCTCCAAACCAAAACCCTCCAATCCGGAGATTTTCATGGGGTTGTTGGTCAGTAATCTCAATTTACTGATTCCAAGATCGACTAATATTTCAGCGCCGGTTCCATAATCGCGCAGGTCGGCATCAAATCCCAGGGCGTTGTTTGCCTCTACCGTGTCCATTCCCTGATCCTGCAGAACGTACGCTCTCATTTTGTTTGAAAAGCCTATCCCTCTTCCCTCCTGTCGCATATACAACAATACACCCCGCCCTTCGGCGGCAATCTTTTTCATGGCATAATCCAACTGGTTGCCACAGTCACAACGCATCGATCCAAATACGTCACCGGTAAGGCATTCAGAATGAACCCTGGTCAAGACCGGGGATCCGTCATCAATTTTTCCCTTGACCAGGGCCAGATGGTTCTCACTGGTGATCTTGCTGATATAACTGTATGCTTTGAACTCGCCATATCGCGTAGGAAGATCCACCACTGCCGACCGCTCGATCAGCGTCTCTGTTTTCCTCCGGTAATCGATCAGGGAGGCGATGGTGATGATTTTCAGCTTGTGTTCATT
Organism: uncultured Bacteroidota bacterium; assembly: GCA_937862805.1. GTDB lineage: Bacteria > Bacteroidota > Bacteroidia > Bacteroidales > FEN-979 > CAIVAT01. The sequence continues at coordinate 9,600 of CALMDO010000241.1, read as the reverse complement.
TACATAATCCATCAATTCCGGTACACGGGCCATGGTGCCGTCCTCATTCATGATTTCGCAAATCACTCCGGCCGGGTAGAGCCCGGCTAATTTGGCCAGATCGACAGAAGCTTCAGTATGGCCCGCCCTGATCAATACGCCTCCTTCTTTGTACTCGATGGGAAATATATGACCGGGGCGTGTAAAATCACGGGCTTTTGCCTGATTGTCAATCAAACGTTTGATGGTCAGGGCCCGTTCATAGGCAGAGATCCCCGTGGAACATTCGATGGCATCGACCGAGACAGTAAAGGCAGTACGGTTTGGATCGGTGTTTTTAACCACCATCCGCTCAATGTTCAGCTCCTCGAGCCGGTCACGGACAATGGGAAGGCAAACCAGGCCTCCCCCGTTTTTGGCCATAAAATTAATGATCGCCGGGGTCACCTTTTCAGCAGCGATCACAAGATCTCCCTCGTTTTCACGGTCTTCATCGTCCACCACGACAATCATTCGTCCTTTACGGATCTCTTCAATGGCTTCCTCTATTGTATTGAACTTATATGCATTCATTGGTATTGTTGTTATTATCGTCTGGCAACACGCCGGGCGAAGGTACTAAAATCCAAATTGATCAAGTAAATCCTTGTTGATCGCTCCTCCCTGGTTTTCTTTTGAGATTAACTTTTCAATATATTTCCCGACAATATCACACTCGATATTGACCCGATCTCCTGGTTTTAGGGAGGATAAAGTGGTCACATCGGCTGTATGGGGTATGATGGAGACAGAAAAAGTATGATGGTCAACGGTAGCAACTGTGAGGCTGATCCCGTCCATAGCGACAGATCCTTTGCGTACGACCAACTGCAGGATTTCACGGTCGGCTCTCACTTTGAACCAGATCGCGTTGCCTTCGTTCCATCTCCGATCAATGGTACCGGTGCCATCAATATGACCCGTAACAATATGGCCACCCAACCGGTCTGACACGCGCAATGCCCTCTCCAGGTTAACCCTTGAGCCAGGTTGGAATTTATTGATCGTGGTTCGTTGAACAGTCTCAGGCATTACATCCACTGAAAAGCTGTCACTATCCATTGAGACAACTGTAAGGCATACCCCGTTGGTGTTGATGCTGTCGCCCACGAGGGTATCCTCTAAGATTTTAACAGCACTGATGCGTAAGCGGGTATAGCCTGATCCTCCGCTGATCTCCTTCACTGTTCCGGTTTCTTCTATGATGCCTGTAAACACAACGGAAGGTATTACTGTTTAAATTTTTTCATCCGGGGAAGACAGGCTTCGATCATGAGGTCTGCACCCATTTTTTTTACTTTCATCCCGTCCAGGTCCAGGGCTTCTTCCATCCTTTCAATCCCTTCTCCTCCAACGGGGGAAGGTGCATTTTTACCTCCCAGGATTTTCGGGGCGACAAAGGTAATGATCTTATCAACCACTCCTTCTTTGAGCGCCGAAAAAGCAAGGGTACTGCCTCCCTCTATCATCACACTGTCGATTCCCATGATCCCGAGCGATTTCATCAGGAAGCTCAAGTTCACCCGATTGTCAACGATCGGGCAAACCATCACCTGGGCCCCCAGGCGTTCTATCTCTCTCAATCGGGGTGCAGGAGCCTGCGAGGTAACTGCAATCATCGTCAATTGCGGATCCTGCGCTAAGATCCTGGATTGTAACGGAATCCGTCCGTGGCTGTCAGCTATCACTTTCAGGGGTGCTTTCCAGGGCACGCCGGTCCGGCTTTTCCTAAGGCGAATGTTTAATTGGGGATCGTCAAACATCACGGTATCCACTCCGACCATAACAGCGCTGTATTGGTGTCGCATGTGATGGACCGCTCTTCGTGATTCGATACCCGTGATCCAGCGTGAAGCATTCGTTACTGTGGCTATCTTCCCATCCAGGGTCATCGCGGTTTTTAAAACCACAAAGGGTAACCCGGTAGTGACGTATTTAACGAATACTTCATTCATCTCCCGTGCTTCTTCCGCGGCTATACCCGTTTCCACTTCCACTCCTTGTGAACGAAGGTATGTGATCCCGTCTCCATTAACCAAAGGGTTGGGATCAACCATTCCGATAACAACCCGTGGTATCCCGCACTGAACCAGGAAAGGGGCGCAGGGGGGCGTTTTTCCCTGATGGGAACAGGGTTCCAATGTCACGTACAGGGTAGTATCGTCCAACATGCCGTGAAGATCTCCTGCCATTTGCTGCATTTGCGCTTCCAGTGGGAGTTCCCTGAGGGATCCTTCAACAGATATGTAGCGTTGGTAAAAATCCCTGATGGCATTGACTTCCGCATGCGGAGCTCCGAAATGTTTGTGAAATCCCTCTCCGATAATCTTCTCTCCCTTGACAAGCACAGCGCCAACCATCGGGTTGGGGTTGACCCATCCGGCTCCTTTTTTTGCAAGGAGAAGGGCCTGATGCATGTATTTTTTGTGAGGATACAACGGCATTATGAAGTCGGTATAATCAGGAAATCAAAAACAAGTAAGCGATTACAATCATTTTTCTTTGTATGAATGATGGTTCAGAACAAAAAAAGCCCTGTGTTTTTTTTACAACAGGGCTTTTCTGTCATGCATGATTCCATGCAAAGCAGTGATAATTCTTCTTTCATCCAGACTTTACTGTCGGTGCCGTAGTTTCAACGGTTCATTCCCTGAGGCCGGTTTCTGATAACGGCTTTTGGGAGTCGCGGACTTTACCGCCGGTCGGGAATTTCACCCTGCCCTGAAGAACCAAATCGTATATTAAAGAACGTCATGACAAACGGAACTTTCTGCAAAGATAACAGAAAGATTCAGATTGTGAAATATTTCACAGGATTAATTAAGAATCAATCTTTCGGTCTTTACCTGGTCGTCGGTTTTGATCCGGACAATGTAAATTCCCTTGCTGAGGGCATTAAGATTAAGCCGATGTTTCATCTCTTTTCCAACGGATGAAAGGGTTTCGGAAAGGACTGTTTTCCCGGTAATATCTGAAAGGGTCAGTTGAACCTCATGTCCGGTGAGTCCGTTGATGGTGACATTGACCTGGTCGCGGGCGGGGTTGGGCAGCAGGGTCAGGGTCAGTCCCTGGCCGGCTTGTTCACCGATGCCAACAAATTCGTCGAAGGTCACATGCATGGTACTGATCACGTTTCCTGTGCAGGGGGAGACCGGGAGGGCCACCAACTTCAGGTCAACTGCCAGGCTGGCACGGTCGCCGGCACCAGGTATATAACTGGTAATCAAGGCGGAAGCGTCGGTGAACGTACCATCGCCTGTGGTCACCCAGCCGATGATCCGGTAATTCTCAGCCAACCCGTGGAGGGCAATCGAGGCTACAAATTTATTGACCAGTGTATCATTTCCGGCAAAGACCACTTGTCGTTGTTGTACGATAACCGGGACGGAATCGATACGGGTCCGGGTCCCGTCGTTGATCTCGACATAGTACATCGTCGTAATGGTCGGACCTACTTTGGGGTTTTGCAGGGTGGAGGTGAATCCCGGAGGGTTTGAAGTCCAGGAATAAGAATAAGTCCCGGAACCGCCATAAGGGTAAACGTTCAATTGAGACGAGTCGCCGATGCAGAATTTGGCCGGGTAGGCGGAGGCGAAGGAGGAGAAGATATCGGTAAAAGAGAAGGAGGCGATGCGGGTCACCCAGTCCATTTCAGAGGTTGACTCGTAATATTCCTGAGTGTACCAGAAAGTGGTAGGGTTGGCAGGATCGATTCTCATTCCACTGTAATCACCCCAACGGCTGCGTCCGTCCCAGGTTCCGGTTTGTGATCCGCCGCCATCGATGATCCGGCGTTCATTGATTGTCATTTGATTGAGGGGATCAGTTTTTAACCTACCGGTGTATGCAACGGAAGGAAAGGTATTGGTTCCGGAGAGGGAATAACCCAGGGCAAAGTTTCCGGCTGAATCCTGCGCCAGACTTCCCATCCATCTTGAATTGTTGTCATTGGGAGCAAAGGTCCCCTGCTGGTAGATGGTCCAGGCACCGGTAGTTTTTTTCAATTCGTACCACCGGATGCCGGCTGTACCGTTTGAATTTTTCACGGTATGGCTAACAAGCATTGAATTGTATCCATTGAATTTCCGGTATTGCTGTCTGTTCATTAACCGGTCGGATATCGGGTCGAGCACACGGGTGGTGCCTTTCTGAGCGACCCCCTGAGAGCCTGTAAAATACTGGTATGGCGTAACATTCAGGTTGATTTTATTACCAAAGGTTGAGCTGGTGGGCGTCACCCAGTTGGCATGAAATTCATAGACGCCCAGGTGCTGGGTTCCTGTGCGGGTGGCATAGGTAAAATAGTTGGGCGTACCAACGGGAGGAAATTCCCCGTCACAATCGGAAGGCAAAACTCCGAAAGCTTCGTTGGCTGCGTTGAGGGTGAAAGAAATCCGGGTAGCGGTAGCTGATCCGGCCAGCATGGCCGCCCGGTCAAAAGCGTAAACGCCCACACCGGCAAATTCCAATGAACTAATATTGAATCTATTAGCAGACATGTAATAACCATCGGGCCAGATCCCGAATTTGGGATAGTCGGGCAGTTGGGTGTACGAATATTGGTAGCGGTACCATGAACCCATGGGATCGGGTGTTTGCGAAACCGCGATCATGATGTAATTGGTGTTGCCATTGGGCAATGAAAATTGGGAAAAGAGCCAACGGTCGGCTTGTTCATCATACAGTACGATGGCGTCACCCGAATTGATGTTATTGGGCATTCCGGTAAAGATGGAGCTGCTGGGATAAGGCCCGAAAATTTTATTGCCTGTCTTATTATAAATGGCATAAGAACAATTGACTACCTGGAAATAGTGGTTGGGGCCCACATCACCGTCGGTATCGGGAGGTACTGTCCCATTGACGTTGCCTAAACCGGAAAAATTCTGTAAGGTGGTATCCGTGGTTCGTGATCCTAACCAGGTTTGAAGGCCCGGGTCTGTAAAATCAGGGTTCAATGGCTGATTTTCTTCATTTTTGACATTGAAGTAATTCTTCACTGCGCCACCCTTCCACGATTTATCCACTTTGGTGGGAAGGGTCTTAACCATATCTCTCAGGGGAGGGGAGATATCAAAATAAACCGGCATGTCAACCGACGGTTTCAGTACCTCATGGTCGTTCTGCGCTGAAACGCTTATCGCGAAAAGAGGAACCATTAAAAGAGATAAAACTTTTTTCATATCATTGATTATTAAGTTTCAAAGAAAGAAATGTAAAGGTACGAATAATCTACAAATATCGTATTTTTTTCAACTTGTTTGACATCAAGCCCTGATCGGAATCCATTTTTCTCCGGAAAAATTCACTGAAAAATGCTTATCTTTGATGCAATCGCCCATCTCGGGAAGATGAACAATGAGAAGGAGCGAGACTTTCATTTCGCCAGAAATACATTGATTATGAACATTATAATTACCGGAGCCGGTAAAGGGATCGGAGCGGAGGTGGTAAAAAACCTGGCCAGAAACAAAAACCACCATATTGTTGCCCTGTCGAGAAATGGGAAAGCACTGACAGAACTTGTCGCCCAATGCAAACAGCAGTCACCCGAATGCCATGTTTCACCCTACGAATTTGATCTGACGCACATCGATTTTTATCCTTTGATAGTCCAACGACTGGCTTCCATTATCCCACGGTATGATGTACTGGTTAACAACGCCGGGATTCTTTTCAATAAACCCTTTGAGAAGATTACGGTGGCTGAATTCGATGAAATTTATAATGTCAACATCCGCGCGCCATTTTTTCTCATTCAGGCAATGCTTCCCATGATGAACAAAGGCGGACATATTGTCAACATCAGCAGTATGGGAGCGGTACAGGGGGCAAAAAAATTTGCCGGTTTGTCAGCATATACATCCAGTAAGGGGGCGCTGACCACCTTCACTGAATTGTTAGCTGAGGAATTACTTTCGCGGGATATCCGCGTCAACTGCCTTGCGTTAGGTTCGGTTCAGACTGAGATGTTCGCCAACGCTTTCCCAGGAATGAAAGCAGGGATCGCTGCAACTCAGATGGGCCGGTACATCGCCGATTTTGCCCTGACCGGCCATCACTATTTTAACGGGAAGGTCCTTCCGGTAGCTACAACAACGCCCTAATAACCTGTTTAGTAAAACAAGATTAAAGTGCAGGCGACCGGGGTTACGATGCGGCAACAGCACTTCCGGGATCTCGGATAATTACCTGGTGATCTCTTTTGCAAAAGGTTGGATCGCGCGGTTATAAATGCCGTGAATGTAAGCGATGGCCATCCCGTAATTGGTTACCGGAATCCCGGCATCCACGGCTGGTTTCAAACGACTGATTATCTGCCGGCGGGTGATCATACAGCCTCCGCATTGGATGACTACGGCATAGTCAGTAATTGGTGAGGGAATGGTGCTCAGACCTGCTACCACTTCAAATTCCAGTTTTTTACCTGAAAATCGGGTAAGCCAGCGGGGGATTTTGACCCGGCCGATGTCGTCACAGGTCACATGGTGGGTACACGATTCAAGGATCAGTACTTTGTCGCCGTCATGAAGATTACTAAGGTGGGGGGTTCCCTTAAGGTAGTTTCCGAAATCGCCCTTCTGTCGTGCCAGTACAATACTGAAACTTGTAAGGAGTGTTTCATGGGGGATGGCAGCATCAGCCTTGGGAAAAACCTGGCTGTCGGTGATAGCCAGAACAGGCTTGGGATGCATGGTCCGGTAAAATTCAGCCACTTCATGTTCCTTGCATAGCACCGCGATGCCATCATGATCGAGCACATCGCGGATAACTTGTACCTGCGGGAGGATCATCCGCCCTTCAGGGGCTTCAAGATCGATGGGGGTAATCAGTAAAACAACATCCCCCTTCCGGATGAGGTCCCCCACGAGACTTTTTGCACGATACGCAGTCTCGGGCATCGTGTCACAAAGGATCCTTGACAGGGTTTCAAGGTTGGAAGGGTGAAGGGAGCTGAAATCGATCACAGGCACCTGGTACTTTTCGCGGATCACCTTCTCAAGCGAAGGAAGCAAGGGCTCTTCATCCGCCTTGTTATGAATGATCAGAAAAGGGATGTTCTGATCTTTGAACTGCCCGGCCAGTTTTTTTTCAGGCTCATCAAACTGGTTGTTCGCCATGACGAGAACGGCCAGATCAATGAGTTTCATTGCTTCAGTAGTGCGGGCAATTCTCTTTTCGCCCAGTTCTCCTGCATCATCGGTACCGGCTGTATCGATCAACACCGCCGGACCAATTCCCGGGATTTCCAGCGATTTCTTCACCGGATCGGTAGTTGTTCCGGGAATTGCTGAAACGATGGCCGTTTCCTGGCCGGTCAGTGCATTGATCAGGGAGCTTTTCCCGTTGTTCCTGCGGCCAAAAATCCCAATGTGGGGCTTTGTATCACGGGTTTTTGTCATAAAGTCGGTTTTTAACGAGTCGAAAACAAACAAGCGATTGCCATTTTACAGTGACGGGCACAAATATATCAAAAAGTTGCTACCCGATATCTTCTTCTGTCAGCGTTTCCTTAAAAGGATTATGAGCGGCTCCCACGCTTTCAATCAGCAAAGAGGATGATAAACGAAAGAATCACTAATTTTAGGCAGTGTTTTGAAAGATTCCTTTTGAGCATGACATTCATTGATTCGCACAGTTTCATTTTATAGTCCCGAAAGTGGTAAAGGAATTCAGGAGTAAATGTAAAGAAATATTCAGTACCGATCATATACTGCTTGCACTGATCCTATTGGCGGGCGGAATCCTGAGAGGCTACCATTGGCAGGAGATTCCTTTCACCCACGATGAATTCAGCGCCCTCATCCGAACACAGTTCCCCACCTTCCGGGCTTTAATCGAAAAGGGAGTCATGCCCGATGGCCACCCCGCCGGTGTTCAGGTATTTCTCTATTACTGGACCGACCTGTTCGGCACCAGCGAATGGATCGTAAAACTCCCTTTCCAGGTGATGGGCTTACTTTCGGTGGCACTCATCTACAAGATCGGTAAAGCGTGGTTCAGCGCCACCACCGGTCTGGTAGCGGCAGCCTTTCTCTCTTTTCTTCAGTTCCCCGTGATGTACAGTCAGATAGCCCGTCCTTATGCCAGCGGCCTCTTTTTCTCATTGCTTATGGTGCTCTGCTGGACCTTTGTACTCTTTCGGCCGGAAAGGAAAAAAATCCTGACCGGGGCCGGCTATGTGGTGGCCGCATCCCTGTGCACATACAACCACCACTTCAGCATGCTTTTCGCCGCCATGGCAGGCGTGACCGGACTCTTCTTTTGCACCCGGCAGACCATAAAACCCTACCTTTTACTGAACCTGGCCGTAATTCTTCTTTACCTTCCTCATCTTCCTATATTTATAAATCAACTGGAGACCGGTGGTGTTGAAGGATGGCTCCAAAAGCCCAGGTTTGATTTCCTGATCGATCACATCCATTACATCTTTCATTTTTCAGTATATATCATGTTGCTGCTCTTCCTGTTAATCCTTCTGCAAGTAATCTGGTATGAATACGAACCACCGATAAAGCAAAAATTCCTGGTGATCTCCCTGGTCTGGTTTCTGTTTCCTTTCCTAACCGGATATCTCTATTCCAGGCTGTTCAGTTCTGTTTTGCAACATTCGGTGCTGATTTTTTCTTTCCCCTTTCTATTGTTCCTGCTGTTGGGATATTTCAAAACCGAAAAACCTGCCCACCAGTGGATTGCAGTCGGGCTGGTTGCAATGATCGTGATCCCTTCGCTGATCGTCGAACGACAGCATTACAGGCTCTTTTATCATCATCCCTACCGTGAATTTGCAAGGTGTGCCAACCAACAACTTTTCCCGGGTGTAACTCCCGTTTATCCGGTCATCATCGCCACACCTGAAAAGATACACCGATGGTACACAACCAGTCATGGTTATGGTGACACCAGGTATATTTTCGAAGATTCTCTCCAGACAAAAATCAGTCTGAAGCGTTGTCTGGATACCATCACAGGTGATTATGTGGGTTATGGAAGTCTTCCCTCTTCCTGTTGGGAGAACTATCAACTGATCATGGAAAAATTCCCCCGGGTTGTGCGCCATGAGGCCTTCAGTGGCGGCGATTTCTATCTCTTCTCAAGAAATCCTGAAGCCCATGCTCCGGTGATTTACCATACCGAAAACATGCAGGATTTTGAAAAGGATCACCCTTTCTGGAACAACCTCACCGCAAAGTTGGTGGTTCGCGATCACCCGCTGAACGGCAAAGCCTCATACCTCATGGCCGATACCCTGGAATTCAGTCCCACTTTCAGTTATCCATTGCGCAGTCTGGTGCAAAGTCAGGACGATGTGATTGATGTTTCTGTCACGGTGAAAATTCCACCCGTTTTCCCGGGAGGTTGGCTGGTTACAGCCGTCATCTCGGGCAACCGCACTCTTTTCTGGCGATCGGTGTCCATCACCGAATTTGTCAACCCGGGCGGGCAGGGCAAGGTCTTTATCTCCTTTCACGCGGCCGACCTGGATTGGCGTCACCGGCAACTGATATTCAGTACTTATCTTTGGAATCCAAAGAAGATCCCCTTCGAACTGGATGATTTTACCGTTCAGGTAAGGAGCGG
>CALMDO010000240.1 GCA_937862805.1 uncultured Bacteroidota bacterium | reverse complement strand
GTCGCCCTTCCCGGAGCATACGGAACATTCGATGAACTGTTTGAAGTGCTCACCTGGAATCAATTGGGAATCATTCATAAACCCATAGGACTGCTCAACCTCCGCGGATTTTTCGATCCGCTGCTGACTCTGTTGAACCATGCAGTCGACGAACGGTTTTTACGCCCTGAACACAGAGCCATCTTGCAAGTAGCTGAAGATCCTGCCCAATTGTTGAATCAACTCGAAGCCTTTCGCCCGGTGGTTGCCGAAAAATGGATTGAACGCCTGAAGGCAGGCCAAATTTAACCGCGTATGCTGATTATCGGGATCACCGGAACCTTAGGTGCAGGCAAAGGAACCGTGGTGGAATATCTTGTTGGTGAAAAAGGATTCCGCCATTTTTCGGTCAGACACTTCCTGCTGGAAATCATCCGTAAACGATATCTTCCGGAAAACAGAAATAGCATGTTCTTAATAGCCAATGAATTAAGAGCAACTTTCGGCCCATCCTACGTTACTGACCAGTTGTACCTCCAAGCTGCTGCCAGTGACCAGCCCTGCATCATCGAAAGCATCCGTACCACCGGAGAGATCGTCTCCCTGCGCCAAAAAGGAGATTTCTATCTTTTTGCCGTGGATGCACTTCCTGAAATACGTTTCCAGCGGATCCGGCTCCGGAACTCAGTGACAGATGATATTTCTTACGAGACCTTCCTGGAGCAGGAAGAACGCGAGATGCACACCTCCGATCCCGGAGTGCAAAACCTTGCAGGATGCCGGGAAATGGCTGATTTTGTGCTGAGCAACAACGGCGAAAAGACAGCGCTCTTCCGGCAGGTGGAAACAGCCTTGGCCCGGATCAAGGCAAAAGGGTCACCTTCCGGAGAATGACTTCGTCGGACAAGGTAATCCTGACAAAATAGAGGCCTCCCTCCTTTCCGGTCAAATCCAGCCGCTGCTCCGGTGAGTTAATGTCTGATCGCCGGAATAACAATTTCCCTGTAACATCGTAAAGGTCGATCTCCCTGATCTCTTCCCGGTCACTGCGAATCGTGAAAAAATCCTTTCCGGGATTGGGGGTAATCCAAATCTTTGCCGGTTTCTTTTCTGCCGTGGAAACGATGTTCCCATCGATCAATATGTCATCAATACACACACCAAAGCCAAATCTCGCGTTGCCTTCAAACGCGATCTGCACCTGATTGGTGATCTCAGGTAAGGTGATGACCTCCTCTGTCCAGGCAGTGATTGAAGTATTATAGGTTTGTAAGGGTATCCATGCTGCCGTCGGGGCGGTCCGGTAAAAAACGGTCAGTTCATCCTGGCGGGTTCCCCAGCGCTGCATGAAGAGCCAAAACCGGAGTTCTGCTACTGAATAGGCAGTCAGGTCCATCATGGGAAGAATCAGCTTATTTTTATGGGGCGCTGTGGTGATGTCTTTCAGGCAGGCATTCCGGAGGCCGGTGTGGGCCTCTTCAGGAAATCCTCCGCCGCTGCCGGCCCCGTTGCCCTGGCAAAAGATCCAGAGGGGTTCGGTATTTTCCTGGCTCCAGCAAGAGGGAACCTGGTCGGAATTCTCAAAACCTTCGGCAAAGGGAAGGTTGGTTAACGGGTTGCACAAGGTAAAAGCGTCGGCGGTGATTCCAAAAGAATAATTCATCGCGGTGATCATCGACCAGGCTTTGTAGTAATAATGGGTGTTGACAGTCAAACCCTGATGGATGAAAAGGGTATCCACGTTCCCGGTATAGATCACGGTGCCTCCCCCGGGTAAAAGATCGCCCGGTTGATAGGTCATTCCGTTGACGGGCATCCCGGTGACCGGAAGGGTATCAAAGGCGATGATCACCTGGTCTGTCTCAGGGTTGTTTTGCCAATGGAGAAGGATTTCCGAGGTGCTGACCGCTTCGGTCCTGAATGATGCGGGATCCTTGATGTTGGTCACATTCACCGTAAAGGAGATGGTGGTATCGGCAGAAGTGACATTCATGAAGACCAGTCCTCCGGGTGAACCATCCTGCAAAAAGGAGGAGGGGTTGGTGTTATCATTCATTTCTGTCCTTCCCGATTCGGCCGAAAAATGGGCCAGACCCGGTGATCCGTTTTCGGTAAGGGAGCCTCCCGGCCGGAAGAGATAAACCTCGTCGGGAGGCCCTCCTGCATTGCCGTTAAGGGTATCGATGCGGTAAACCAAGAGGCCTGATCCGGGGAGGGTGCCTTCGAACGTTCCCTGTTTTTTGCGATATTCAACAATGAAAAACTGGGTTTCAGAATTGGGAGAAGGGATCTTGTACGAAGTGTTGTACCCCGCGCGGAGCGGATGAAGGGTGTATTCTCCGGAAGTAGTGATCACCGGGATATCGGTGATCCATGTCTGGTTGGTATATTTCCATTTCATATAGGCGCCCATGTGCCCGTTGCCACTCTGCATCAGGTCCCATGCCCCCACGGGGTCGATCCCGTTGTCGGTGTAATGGTAAAGATCGGGAGCTCCTAATGCATGAAACATTTCATGGCACAAAGTATTGACTGCAACCTGCGTTTCCGGTTGGAAAGTATAGTCATAAACCCGTTTCCCGTTGATGTAAACGTAATAGGAACTCAATACCCAGCGATGCGCCCACAACAGCTCTGCCCAGGCTCCGTTGACACCCCTGATGATAAAACAAACATTATCAACCCTCCCGTCGTTGTCGCCGTCGATATTGAGATCACCGGGAACGGGAGAATTGGCATTGATCCAGTTGACGGCATCCTTCAACAAATTATGTTCACGGATCCTGCGCTGCTCGTCGTTGGAGTAACCAGAGGGGTTGGTAGTGGCATTATAGGGCTGAAAATAACCGCGGTTATGGGTATCTTTGTAAGATAGATTGACCGACATATCGCAAGCAGGGTAATGAGAACTGCTTATGGTCAGAAGGTCGTAGGAAACATCCCGATAATAGGACTTCAGGGTATTTCCGGTTTCCGGATTAAAGAGGTTGTCGAAGTTCTGGCGGGGCGTTGGGAATTCCGTGTCATCATTAAACCGGATATAAATCACCAGGTTGTTGAGGGTCCCGTCATGTGGCGCTTTAACCGAGCGGTCTATGTCCCGCGTGAAAAAATCACGCCGTTTCTGGTACTCGGAAGGGGA
>CALMDO010000239.1 GCA_937862805.1 uncultured Bacteroidota bacterium | reverse complement strand
ACCCGTCCCCAGAAAGGTACCGGCACCTGGACCCAGAACATCCGCCTTACGGCTCCTACGGGAGTCACTAGCCTGGTATGGCCGCGCACCTGCGTCAACGGACCCAATAACCAGTACATTCACGTCCTCGTGATGACCGCTCCGGTTGCTAACGGAGGTACCAAATATCAGAATCTCGACGGCGCTTTGATCTATTACCGCTCCTTAGACGGCGGCCAGACCTGGGATAAACAAGGCATTATCCTTCCCGGCTTGACCTCGGACAACTATTACGGTTTCGGCGGCGACGATTACGCTTGGGCAGAACCTCACGGCGATACCCTCGTTTTTGTAAACGGCGGACAATGGACCGACACTTTTATCATGAAATCGACCGATAACGGAAACACCTGGACCAAAACACAGATCCTTCCCAACTATTATTCTCTTAATAACGGTACAACCCAGACTCCCGCCTTTATCTGCTGCGACGGCTCCGTTGCTGCAGCCATCGACAAAGGCGGCGTAGTCCATGTTGCTTTCGGACGTATGCGGGCTATCTGCACAGGCAGCGCTCATAACTATTACCCCGGCACCGACGGACTGGTCTATTGGAACTCTACAATGCCTGTTATGGATACCGCCCTGGTTTCTGACATTGACGCCCTGATCAACGCCGATCGTTGCATTGGTTTCGTGGTTGCCAATGGTACCGACTCCATTATCGATTTCCCCTATTACGGCGTCAGCCTCTCCAGTTTTCCACAGATCGTGGTCGATGATTATAACAACAAATATTTCTTCTGGTCAAGCCTCACCGTGGGTAACCCCTCACCGGATCCTTACAATTACCGCCACATCTGGGCTCGCGCATGGTTCCATAACAAACCACAGTGGACGGAGCTGAAAGATCTCAACGACGGCGTTCTTTATATGTTCCAGGAATTTGTTTATCCCGCCGTTGCCACCGACATGAAAAACAATAAGGTTCAAATGATCAATCAGACTTCGGACCAACCGGGCTCCAACATTAAAGATACTACCATCCCTATCCATGATGTCAGCATTGACTACCGAGAAATCCCTGTATCAACATTCTTCCCGGTAGGTGTTGAAAATCAGCCGGTAGCAGAAAAAAATCCCGTAGGAAAAAACTACCCGAACCCGGTGAAATCAACAACCAGCTTCAACCTCTCGCTCGATCAGGCTTCCAATGTTTCCATCATCCTCTCGAATGTCATGGGCCAGAAAATTCAAACCCTGGATAAAGGAATGATGAATGCAGGCGGTCACCGCATTACACTGGATGCAACCGATTTGGCCTCCGGTATCTATTTCTATACCGTAAAAATCAACGGTACATCCTATACCCACAAAATGATCGTGGAATAGTATTCTCTTCTAATTAATACAAAAAAAGCGCTCCGGAGTGGGGCGCTTTTTTTTTCTGATTCCTGTCACAGGGGTTAACTTTTTTCCCTGAAATCTTGAAAAAAACAAATAATTTGATATATTTGTAGGGACCTTACTTCTCTTCTTATATGTCAAATTAAAATCCATTCCCATGAAAAAAAATCTACTTTTTTTACTGGCGGTAATCGCCGGGCTGTCTGTTGTAGCACAGAACAGACCGGTTGACAACCCACGGCTCATCCGCAGCGTGCCTTACCAGGTGATGGATCAACCTGTGATGAATCCTGCCCAAACCTTTAACCCGACAACCAATGCCAAGGCGGTACTTGAGGACGATATCGGTTCTACCCGCTATGATTCACAAACCAATGAGGCCATCCAAAACCGCATCGTCTTTTTCCCTGACGGTACCATCGGCGCTACCTGGACCAAAGGGGAAGGGGAGACCAGTTTTACCAACCGTGGAACCGGCTATAACTATTTCAATGGCAGCACATGGGCGTCACAACCCTCCGCCCGAATCGAAACCGTCAGAACAGGCTGGCCTTCTTATGATGCGTTGGGACCCAACGGAGAGATCGTGATCTCTCACCAATCGGCCACGACTCCATTGATAAAATGCACCCGTTCGACCAAAGGAACCGGCGCATGGTCGCAGAGCCAGATCCAAAAACCTACCGGAGCCTCCGGTCTGGTCTGGCCAAGGGCGATCACCAGCGGACCTGACCATAATTATATCCATGTTCTGGTCATGACCGGTCCCACCGGGAACGGGGGAACCGTTTTCAATGGCCTTGATGGTGCACTGGTCTATTATCGTTCCCTGGACGGCGGCGCTACCTGGGATAAACAAGGCATCCAATTACCCGGTATGGATTCTCTTAACTATGACGCCTTTTCCGGTGATGAATATGCCTGGGGAAGCCCCAAGGGCAACACCATTTACTTCTGCGTCGGCGGCGCTTACCTGGATACTTTCATCATGAAATCGACCGATAACGGCGATACCTGGACTAAAATCCCCATTTTGAGCAACGCCAACAAAAAGCTTCCTGACGGAATCACTTACATGCCGCCATGGAGATCGAGCGACGGATCGATGGCCTGCGAAATGGACAACAACGGGGTGATCCACTTTGCCTCGGGAATCGGGGGCGGAAGCATCACAGGAGGGACCAAGTACATCTCACTTTATTACAACGGTCTTATTTACTGGAATACCACCATGCCGATGTTGCAGGACAGCCTCGACCTGGATACGCTGGATGCCCACGGGCAACTGCTGGGCTATTACAGTGACGGCCCCAACGCCGGAGATACGCTGAACACGCTGACGAGCTACCGCACGGGGCTGACCAGCTTTCCACAGATATCGATCGATGCGGCCAATAATATCTACGTGATCTATTCGGGAGTTACCTGGCAAAACCCCAATCCTGAAGGGATTAATTACCGCCATATTTTTGCAAGGGCAAAGTTCCACAACGATGCCAACTGGTCAACGGACCCCATCGACCTCAATGACGGGATTATCTATTACGGGATGGAATATGCTTTTGCTTCGATGGCCAAGAACCTGCAGGGCGACATGCTGCGGTTCATTTACCAGACATCCGATCAGCCGGGTACGGCAGTGGGTACCTCCGGGACCACGGGTGCCATTCCGTACCATGATAACACCATCCAATACCGCGAGATACCGGGCAGCACTTTCTGGCCGACCGGTACCGGGAACAACCTCAGCAGCGAAGAGAACCTGGTTACACAGAACTATCCGAACCCTGTAAGGGATCTGACCTTTTTCAGGGTCAACATGAGCCGTCCGGGTCAGGTGACAGTAGAAGTGGCCAACATCATGGGTCAGCGGATCATGACCCTCGACAAAGGCTACCTTGGTTCCGGAAGCCACCGGATGGTACTTGATGCCGGAAACCTTTCTTCAGGGATTTATTTCTACACTGTGAGGATCGATGGAAAAGCTTACACCCACAAGATGATCGTTGAATAGAAATTATTATCTGATTCAAAAAAGAGGTTTTCTTTGTAACAAATGAAAACCTCTTTTTTTTTGTAGTTTCATATCTGAAAATTGATTAATTTTGAAAGCGAAAATTCTAATCCTTTATAATTAATTAATCATAAACACATTATCATGAAAAGAAGTTTACTTTTAAGCCTCGCAATGCTCATTGCCATTGCAATGGTTGCGCAGAAACCGCAACTAAAACAGGGCATCCCTTCTTCCAAGAAAGTAGAGGGCCAGAAAGTTGCCATCGAACCAGGGAGCAGCCAGAGTACAGTTACTGTAAAACCCCGCCCGGTCAACCCGAAATTTGTCAAAGGAACCAGCGATTTCGTCAACGTAGTCAACCTGGGTACTTCTGCCAATGCTTACGGTTACGGTTATGCCGGCGGTCAGAAAACCATGGTCTGGGCCGATGACAACCTGGATGCCATCATCAATGTTCACCGCATGGGCCCGGGAAGCGTTCCTCCCAATGCCTCCGGTTGCATTGCAGTTGATTTAGGCATCAACAACGGACTGCAACAGACGGACTGGACCAACGGATACCAGATCTATGCTCAAAAACTTACCGGAACCGCTACGGATGGAGCACGTTATCCCCAGGGAGCCATCTACAACCCGGAAGGGAACACGAACCTGGCCAATGCCTATGCAGCATACATCGCTCCCAACCTCACAAATACCGTCGGTAACTATACTTGGGGTGGTTACAGCTACGGGACCTGCAACCTGGTCAATCATGCAGATTCTGTAAGAAAATTGCGCTGGTATAGCCCACCACCCTGTACCTACATCCCCGATGGCTTTACAGTTACCAAGAACGGAATTGCGCTGTACACCGATATCGAACAGGACTGGGGTACCGGTTCTGTTGTTTACAAAGGCAACATCATCCTGGGAAGAGGCATCTGGAATACCACAACCCACACTTTTAATTATACCCTCTCCACCCTTCCGATGCCTACTACCGACAACGACCGTCCTACCAATCAAAGGATTGCCGCTTCCCCCGACGGGAACATTGTTTGGATTGTGGTCCTTGCCAATAACGGAGAAGCCACACAAATTGGCGAATTTGCCAATTACTACCCCATTCTTCTCAAATCGATGGATGGTGGTCAAACCTGGAGTGATCCCATCACAGTACAACTTGACGGCCCTGATGGCATCGAAGGAGTTAAGAATTATCTGAGCGATTATATGATCACCCAGTTGTTTGAACAGCCTTATCCTACCCGTGACCAGATTCCCTATACGACCGCTTTCGATTGTGACCTGAGCGTTGATAAATGGGGCAATCCCCACATCGGCGTGGTCATCGGCGTCTCTCCCGGCGACTATTCCATTGCAACAGCCGACAGCGCTTACTGCGTTTTTGATATCTATTCGACCGACAGGGGCAATACCTGGTGTGGCGTAGCCATGGGATATCCCTGGACTTTCCGCGGCACTTTCGGAGACCTGACTGAAGATAACCGCGTCAACATTGCCAGCACCATGACCGGTGACAAAGTTTTCGTAACCTGGAACGACACCCAGATTTCCGGTTTTGACGATAACAGCATGCCCGATGTTTTTGCCCGTGGTTTCGACCTGATTACCAACAAGATCACATCCAGCGACGGCCAGGATCAACCGGATAACGTTTCCCTTCTCTCCGAAGTAAGCTCCTCCGCTTGGTTCCAATGCATGTCGCATTATGTGCTGACCCACGATGGCAAATGGACCCTTCCCATCGTTACCGAATACCTTTCCGATCCCCTCGATCCGGCACAATCGGTCGATTTTAAATACCTGACCGACTTCGCTTTCACCACCTCCGATTTCTCAATTCCGGTTCCCAACCCAACCTTCCCGGTCGGAATCGAATCCAAAAACATTGAAACCAGTACCCTCTCCATCTCCCCGAACCCGGTTAAAACAATGGCAACCGTAAGCCTTAACCTGGAAAAAAGCGCGAAAGTGACCCTTTCGGTTTCCAATCTGGTAGGCCAACAGGTGATGAACCTCGATAAAGGACAAATGACCGCAGGCACCAAACAATTTACACTGGATGCCAGCAACCTGCCTTCAGGAATCTATCTGGTTACTGCCCTCGTTGACGGCCAGAAGATGACCAGAAAAATGATTGTTGAGTAACTTTTTTACTCATTAAACTTGAAAGAGGGTGGCCTTTTAAGCCACCCTCTTTCATTACAGCCCCGGCCCCGGACAAATTACTTTGATCCCGAAAACCATCGGACTTGCAGGCGAAGCAAACCGGCTTATCGATCAGAATAAAAATTCAACAGATATTCCATTGATTCGAACTAAATTATTAGTAAGTTTGTCTCAAGCAATTTCATTAACCAAATAATTGATCCATGAAAAAATTTACGCTTTTGCTTGTGGTTTTCTGTATCAGCATGATAGCCATAGCACAGGAAAAGTACAGTTCGGTTGTCAGAAAAGCGATCCCGGCCAAAACCGTGAAGGAGGAGCTTCTTCCTACCCAGCCGCTCAACTTCACAACCAATTCCAAATCGGTACTGGAGGATGTGATCATCGGGGAAACCCGTTATGATATGCAGACAAACGGCGCCATTCAGAACAGGATATACATTCATCCCGATGGCACCATGGGCGGCACCTGGACCCGCGGCACGATCACCTCTTCACAGCGCGGCACAGGCTACAACTATTACGACGGCACTTCATGGGGCGATCCACCAACCGCCCGCGTTGAAACACGTCGGGCCGGATGGCCTTCCTATTGTCCTTATGGCGCCAACGGTGAAATCATTGTAGCACATGATGATGCCCTTGGATTGCTGCTCAACAAAAGGACCAACAAAGGAACCGGCACCTGGACCCAGTCAGTTCTTGCCGGTCCGGCAGGACATGTGGATATCTCCTGGCCGCGAATGATAACCAATGGTCCTAACCACAATTACATTCACATCCTTGCCACTACCTACTCCGGGTACATGGGGCTGGACGATTCCTATGCCTTGCTATATTACCGTTCCTTAGACGGGGGCGCTACCTGGGATAAAAAGGATTTTATCATCCCCGACCTGGATTCCACCCATTACAGCGGCTTTAGTGGCGACGAATACGCTTGGGGAACTCCTTTCGGAGATACAATCTACTTCGCGGTTTCAGGACCCTGGGTTGATTCCTTTATCATGAAATCGATTGACAACGGCGACACCTGGACCAAGATCCCGGTACTTTCCAATGCCAACAAAAAACTTTCCCCCAGTGTACAGAATGTATTGCCTTTCAAAAGTTCTGACGGCGCCGTAGCTGTTGAAATGGACCATAACGGAGTGTTCCACATGGCCTTCGGAATCGGTGGCGGATACATGTCGGGAGGTACAAAGTACATCTATATTAACCAAAACGGATTGGTTTACTGGAACTCAACCATGCCGATGGTGACCGACAGCCTCGACCTCGATACCCTCGATGCCCATGGCCAATTGCTGGGTTATGTCTCCGATGGTCCCGGCCCCGGCGACACCATCATCGCTGCTCCAAGCTACCGCGTGGGCCTCTCCAGCTTCCCCCAACTGACCATCGACCCCTACAATAACGTTTACGCAGCATGGTCGGCGGTAACCCCCGGTAATCCCTCCCCCGATCCCTTTAACTACCGCCATATCTGGAGCCGTATCAAATTCCATGATCATGCCGACTGGACCGACATGAAGGACCTTAACAGCGGGATTCTTTACATGTACCAGGAGTTTGTCTATCCCAGCATGGCCAAATCCCTCCTTAACGGGAAACTCCAAACGTTGGTGCAAACTTCGGAACAACCCGGTTCCAATTTGGTTGATACCGACATCCCCGCACACGATTGCAACATCATCTCTTTCGAGATTGATCCTGCAGGTCTGTTTCCCACCGGAACACCCGAAAATACCAACCTCGTGACTACCGTTGCCCGGAAT
This sequence comes from uncultured Bacteroidota bacterium, assembly GCA_937862805.1. Classification (GTDB taxonomy): domain Bacteria; phylum Bacteroidota; class Bacteroidia; order Bacteroidales; family FEN-979; genus CAIVAT01. Next base: position 1,600 of record CALMDO010000239.1, on the reverse strand, counting down.
TTTCCCAATCCCGCCCATGGAACTACCAACATCCGGCTTTCCCTTACCCATGCAACTTCAGTCAATCTGACGGTGACCAACATCACCGGGGCGCGTGTAATGGAAAATTCCTTAGGGAATCTTCAGGCAGGCACTCATGATATTAAGCTGGATGTGAGTAATTTAACTCCTGGTATCTATTTTTACACCCTTACCATGGACACCGAAAAGGTGACCAGAAAAATGGTCATCCGGTAAAATCCATAAATGAATAAAACTAAATCTGTTTATATCTGATCCTGACCCCGTGGTTTGCCACGGGGTTTTTTTATCTTTGTACCATAAAAATGCACTTCAGGATGTTGATCCGGGAGATTCAAACCCTTGTAAGTAAGGAGATCCGGTTAGAGTTGAAACAAAAATACGTGATCAACGGGATCATGCTGTACCTGATATCCACCATTTTTGTGACCTTCCTGGCTTTTGAAAATGCCATCACCCCGGAGACCTGGAATTCACTTTTTTGGATCATCCTTTTGTTTGTGGCTGTGAACGGCATTTCCAAGAGTTTTATCCAGGAAAGCCCCGCCCGACACATCTATTATTATACCGTTGCCAGTCCTCAGGCCATCGTGCTTTCCAAAATCCTTTATAACCTTTTCCTGATGGCGCTGCTTTCGGGGCTCTCTTTTCTTTTTTTCATCCTGATGATGGGCGACCCGGTAGCCAATCTCCCGCTGTTTCTGCTTGCGCTTTTATTGGGTAGCATGGGCCTTTCCTCAGTTTTGACGATGGTAGCCGCCATTGCTTCACGCGCCAGCCAGAATTTTTCTCTGATGGCCATCCTCAGTTTTCCAATCATCCTTCCCTTTTTGGGAACTTTGATGAAGATCTCACAGGGCGCCATAACCCTCTCAGGTTGGGAAGGTACTGCCTCCTTCATAGTGATCCTCCTGACCATCAACCTGTCGGTGATCCTGCTGGCTGTTATCTTATTCCCCTATCTTTGGAAGGATTAAACTTTCATGAAGAACAATCACTATGTTTCTGAACCCTGACCCCGTCGTTGAAAACTTCAGGATATGATCAAAGGCCTCTGGTGGAAAATTACGACCTGCCTCTTGCTGTTATATGCAGTGATCGGTGGATTTCTCATTGATGTCCCCGAATCGATAATCGGCGAAACCATGAGAAACCTCTTTTTTCATGTAGGAATGTGGTTTGGGATGCTGGCTATGCTCGTAACCGGTTTCATCTACAGCCTGCGCTATCTGAGAAATTTTGATGAAAAGAAAGATGTCGTGGCGGTGGAAGCTGTAAATGTAGGTTTGTTGTTCGGCTTCCTCGGAGTCATCACCGGGATGACCTGGGCCAATTTTACCTGGGGCGCTCCCTGGGTGAAAGACCCGAAACTCAACGGCGCTGCGGTAGGGTTGTTCATTTACTTAGCTTACATGATTCTTCGCGGGTCGATCCCTGACATCCATAAAAGAGCCAAGGTCGGAGCAGTTTACAATATTTTCGCCTTTGTCCTTTGGATCGTCTTTGTCATGATCCTCCCCCGCCTTTCGGGTGAAAGCATCCATCCGGGGCGCGACAACTCACCGGTACTCCCCATGCA
>CALMDO010000238.1 GCA_937862805.1 uncultured Bacteroidota bacterium | reverse complement strand
GCTTCCTGCTGAAGTGAGGCCATCCGGGCAGGGTTGATTTTCTCTTTCCCCAGGGTGATCTTTACATCAGCCTCTTCCGATAAAAGATCGGTTCCGCGGAGCAACAAGGCGTAGCAAGCCTCTGCCGTAGCCCGCGGGTTTTTCCAGTCATGGGTTTGTTTCTGTTTTAAAAGCCACTGTTTCAGGTTTTCCACCATCTTTTCATCCCGGGTAATCTCATCATAGGCTTCGATCATCAGGGCTTGTGTTTCTATGGGTGCCTGGTACCAGAAATAACCGGCATCGGAGGCCCACCAGGTACCCATTTCATCAGAATGAAGGGCTTTTTCAGACAACGATTTCAGGATCAAAGCGGGAATCTCACGGTTGCCCAAGCGTTGTAGAGCCAGGGCAATCATCCCCTGAAGGGGACGGTCATTTTTTAGCCAGTACTTTTCTGCCTGTTTTTGAAAATAGATAAAAGCTTCTTTGCTTCCGGAAACGGGATCGGGAATCCTTCCCTCTTTGGCTTCCCTTGTCCCGGGCTTCATTTCCTGCATAAAATAGCTTCGGGCATACAGGTACTGTACCTGGGTGGCCGTGAGGTGATTGTCGTCGAGGTTTTTCCGGTTGTACTTTTTCAGCTCTTCATAGTCCCGGAGCAACGCTTCGTCAAGGTATCTTATTCCCTTCACGATCATCTCCCATACTTCGCGATCATTGCGTACCGATGTCACTCCCAGTTGATCCAGGTGGCCCAATCCTGTGATGATGTACTGTGTGACCCAACGGTTTTCCGGCATTCCCTCAAACCAGGTCCACCCCCCGGAAGGTTTCTGTAATTGCCTTAATTTCAAAAGGTTATCGCGTTGATTGGCGGCCAGATTGCTAAGGTCGAAATATTGTCCCAACTTTTGTTTGCGTTCCGTTTCATTGCGGGCATCGGTTACCCAGGGAGTTTCCTGAAGCAAGACAGATTTCAACTGCTGGTTTTTTTCGAGATTCGATTGCAAAGAGGAAGGAGTCAGCGTTTTCCAGCTTTCAAAAACATTTTTAATCCTTGGATTTGAATTCATCAGGAAAGCGGAGAGGGCGTTGGAATAGAACGCGGTGAAAACGGCGTCGGCATTTTCATAACTTCTGGTATTCAGGGATGGTAGCGCCTGAACAGCGTACCATGCCGGATTGGAAGCAAATTCAAGGGTCAGTTGATGGTTTTTTCGTGTTGCGTTTTTACCCGGATCTCCGGAATGGAGGAGGTTTTCCATTCTAAACTCAAAGGTCCCGGTTCCATTCACAGGAAGGGGCATGGTTTCGGTGACCATCATGCGATTGTTCAGGACAGGGAGGGTCATTTCTTCACCGTCGCTGAAATTTCCTGCAGTTGCACTCACCCGGTAAAGCAGAAGGGAGGAGGGGATCTCTTCCGGTATCCTGAGGGTGAAAGTGACAGCGGTACCCGATCCTTTACCGGCAGACCAGGATTGATTCCCGTTTATCACAAGGCTGTCGCAGGGAGCCATTGTCAAAGCATTGAAGAGTTGAAGGCGGATGGTTCCCGACAGCTCTTCTTCTGACAGGTTGGTGATCCTGACTGAAAAGGCAAGGGTGTCTCCCTGGCGCAAAAACCGGGGAGGGTTGGGAACTATCATGAGGGGTTTGCTGGTGAAAAATTCTTTTTCCGATAAGCCGAACTGAAGATTTCTGGTGTGCGCCAGGCTCAAAAGTTTCCAGCGTGTTAGTGATTCAGGCACGGTAAAAGAGAGGAGGAGCGAGCCGGTGGAGTCAGTGACGAGGGAGGGAAAGAAAAAGGCTGTTTCACGAAAGTCCTGGCGGATCTTCAGGGGAGCGATGTACGCCGGTTGTTCCGGTGTTCCGGTTGTTGCCTTCTCGGTGATGTTTTCTCCGGCGCTTTCCTGTTTTTGTTCAGGGGCCTGCTCCGGAGCAGGCGTTTCCATTGGTCTGGCGGTAGTTTTCGCCATCATCAGGTCGCTTTTTGCGCCCCCCATTCGCTGATATCCGCTCCGGTATCCACCTCCAAACATTGACAAGCCGAACCAGTTCAGTTGATAACCAGGCAGGGGTTGAAGATCAAAGGGTGTTTCAGGACCCGGTGCAAACCACTGTCCGGTTGCAGGGCCGAAAGCCCGGCTGATATCCCAGGGGCTGGTACCGGAATACCTTTCATAGAGATCGAAAGACCATTTTTGGGCCCGGAAGACATCCAGGGAAGCATCATACATTCCCGCCAGAAATTCAGCAGGAACGGCTTGTTTGTTGCAGTCGCTGATGCGGATCTTCCACGTTTCCAATGCCCCCGGATCCAGTTTATTTCGATTCGTCTCAAAAGCAATGTCCAGTTTCCGGTCAGTATAGGGAACCTGAATAAGCTGACTGTTTTGGAAGACCCGGTTATGCCTGATAAAAAAGAAGTTGACAGTAAAATTACCCCGGTCGTCCTCCGTAATGGGAATTTCTACCAGCATAGCCCGCCTGTTGATCATTACTTCTTCGCGCGAGCGGAGGGTATCGCGGCGGCGTACCTCATAGATGAGATGAACCGCTTCCTCTGATGAGCCGATCAGGAACCTTGCTTTTTCCCCTGGCCGGCCTGATGTTTTTAATGGGACAAACCAGTTCAGTGTTTGCACGGGGAGTTCTCCGGAGGCAGGATCGAAGGCGGTAAAGAGCATTTTCCTGATCACTTTTTTACCAAAAGGATCGACGCTTGATAAAGTCAGCAGGTAAGTACCGGGTTGCAATCCTTCCGGGAAGTCTTTTCCGGGTTCTTTAGAAAGCCTGAAAAGTGTATCAGTCGAAGTTGCCACCTGTTTTTCGAATGGACCTGCAGCGACCGGCCATTTTTCAGCATTGTCCTCATCCCCGTAAAGGTCATTGGGAAACAACCGGCAGAACTCATCTTTTGAAAGGGTCAGCAGGTCGGGGCGCTCCCAAAGTCGTTTTTTAAGAAGCCGTTCCGGTTGCTGCAATCGTTTCAGGGTGACATGAACCGCTGCCGGGGTCGGGATCCCGTTGAGGTTGGTGGTAGTGATCACAAAGAGGGTATCACCGGAAAGATTGATTTGTTCGGGGATCGCCGCGTTGATTATCAGCGACTGGTACCCGGCTGAAACCGAATGCCCTGCCGATTGCATCTCTCCGTTGATGTCGGTCACATCGGTGAAGATGCGGTAATCGAAGACAGGGTTATCGCTTTCGGGAATGGAATAGTCAGGGATTGCAGGAAAAGTGACGGTAAATCCGCCCTCTTTTCCTGTCCGGGTAGTTCCGCTTACGATCTCTGTTTCGCGGGAATCGGGGACAGGACGGAACCACCACCCGTCGCGGAAAGGATAGCGGGCGGTACGTACTACGCGATAACTGACGACGGCTTCTCCGACCGGGCTGCCCGAATAGGAAAGTGCTTTGCCCTCTACTGTGAGTTTTTCACCCAGTCGGTAATTGCCTTTCATGGGCTCAAAGGTCACCTCAAAAGTGGGTCGTTTATAGGCCTCCACAGATACCGAAACAGACCCTGATTCGTTGGACAGGGTCATCATGCCGTTCAGTGTTCCCTGAGGGGCAGTAAAGGATCCGTTAAAGGATCCGAAATCGTTGGTGATAAATTCAGACTTGGAGATCAACTGGCCGTTGACATCGGTGAAACTAACGGTGGTGGGCTGTCCCTGTTTGATCTTTGGGTGGTCACCGGTTCTTTCCACCACGATTCCTTTAAACCAGATGGTCTGGCCTGGCCGGTAGATGGCCCGGTCGGTGTAAAAGAAGGTTTGCAGGTAGCTTCTTTCTATGGATGGTCGAACCGGGTAGATATAAAAATGATCAGTGATATAGGATTGACCGTCATCATGAATTTTCAGGAAAAGGTTGTTCTCCCTTTGCCGGTTGTCGGGCGCCGGAACCGAGAAAAAGCCATCCTGCCCGGCCGTCAGATCAGTCAGATGGGTCGTGATGTACCGACGGTTTCGGTAATCATAGCTTTTCGACCACACTTCTGCCCTGGCTTGTGACAGTGGTAATCCGGTTGAGCGGTCGAGAAGAAAATAGTCCATTCCTCCCTGTTCATTCTTTTTATTGACAAAACTGATGCGGGTTGACCATACCGGGACGATGGCATAGGCCTTGTCAGGATCATGGAAGTTCTTGTCGGCCGAGCAAAACAACACGTAAAATCCCGGAGCCAGCGCCGGATTGGCGAATTCGGTGGAATGTTGCTGGAAATCGGATTGCAGGGGGAGATCGACTGTGAAAGCATGGGTGACAGACAATCCGGCTAAGTAGTTGTAAAATTCTTTTCTTTCGGTGGAAGAGGATTTTTCGCTGTATTTTTCAGGATCGGTTTTGACGAAACGAAAATAGACCTTTTCGAGGTTTTTGAACTTGATCAGCGCCGGAAAAGGTTTTTCAGGGATTACCGCTGATTCTGCAGATATTTCAAGGTAGGGGTCCCGTATAGAAGTGAGCAATTGTTTGCATTGCCTGGCTCCGTACGATCCCGGGAAAACCCGGATCGCCTTCTCACAGAGAGAGGCTGCTTCCCTGATCTCCCGGCGATGTGCTTCCGATTCAAGGGGCCGGTACAGATGACCCTGGTCGTTGAGCCATTGGGCCAGTTGGTAAAGCGCCCGGGTGGACCAGGGAGAATCTTTATAATCTTCTGCCAATCGCGATAATGCGTTTCGGTAGAGGCTGTCGGTGTTCAGGAAACGTGCATGCGCTTTCATGTATTCCAACCTTGACAGGTCGAGCGCGATCAGGGCGGCCGGGTCTTTATCTGTAAGGTGGAAGGCGGTCAGTTGCTGATAAATTCTGAATGTAAAATAGTCAGAAAGGAGGGAATCGCTTTTGCAATTTTGAACGGTCAATGTCGGGAGAGGGCCTTTCAACAAAGAAGAAAACACCCCGGCATTGCTGAAAAAAGCCGGATTATCGATGTAGAAAGTTGGTACAGCCTGACTTTTTTGTTGCCGACCGGAAGAAAAATAATCAAGTGCTCTCCAGGCAAGGAAATCGTAAAGTGTGGGCCGAAAGGTGAATGCGGATTCAGCATCCTGTTTATCTTTTTTTTCCGGGGCAGGAGGAACTTCCAGAACTGCGCGGTAGGAGGTAATGGGGATTTTCCGGGTTACTTCCCGGTCATTCAGGGAGAGCAGGTATTCGTTGAAGATCGTTTCGCGAAGGGTCCGTTCGTCCCAGGTGGCAAGGCTGTCGTTGAGTGATGTGTTGGTGGGGGTGCGGCTTCCTATCTTCCAGGCGTTGTTTTGCAGATACCGCTGATAAACCTCGGCCAGGACAGAATGCAGGACATAAACAGCGGCTCCCCGGGTAGTGACCAATTCTTCACGGATTTCACGAATTGCCTGATCTTCAAAATTTTCCATGAATTCACTTTGAAGACGCAGGCGATAGAGCAAAGATTTGAGGATCTGGGGATCGTTTTTATCTTCTTTCGCCAGTTTATAAATTTTGGTTACTACTTCAAGCGCTGAACGGGGTTGACCCAGATCAGCCAATGAATCGACTGATTTCCAAAGTTTTTTATAGGAAGTTTCCACTTTTATTTTTTCCTTTCCGGACCCTTTGTTGCTGTTGCCGGCGAGGTCTGAGGCCGGGCTCTTTCCGGGCAATAAAAGTGCCACGGCGGCAATGAGTAAACAGAAGAACTTGCTCCTCATACGATTAAATTTTACCGAAAATTAACAAAAATCTTTGTAATGTGAAGAGAAAAGCAGGGGTCAGCGTACAATGTTGATGATTTTACCCGGAACAACGATCACTTTTCGGGGCTTTTTTCCTTCGAGCCATTTCTGCGATTCGTCGGCATTCAGGGCGGCAGTTTCCACTTCAGCCGGTGTCATTTTTAGCGGTAGTTCCAGTTTAAAGCGGGTTTTGCCGTTAAAGGAGACGGGGTATCCAAAGGTGGTTTCCTTCAGATATTCGGGATTGAAGGAGGGATAGGTGGCACCGTTAATACTGGAATCGTGGCCCAGCAGGGACCAGAGTTCCTCGGCGATATGCGGTGCGTAAGGGGAGATCAGCACCACCAGGTCGGTAAGGATAGCTCTCTTGTTGCATTTCAGTTCCGACAGTTCGTTAACACAGATCATGAAGGCGCTCACAGCGGTATTGAAGGAGAGGCGTTCAATGTCTTCCCTTACCTTTTTAATGGTTCTGTGTAAACTCCTTAATTCCGCGGTGGTTGGTAACTCGTCCGACACCCTGAAGTGGTTTTCGGCATCATGGAAGAGGCGCCAGAATTTTCGGATAAATCGGAAGACCCCTTCGATACCGTTGGTATCCCATGGTTTTGACTGTTCCAGAGGACCGAGGAACATTTCATAGAGTCGGAAGGTGTCGGCGCCGTACTTTTCAATGAGTTGGTCGGGGTTGACGACGTTGTACAGCGATTTTGACATCTTCTCGAGCGCGTAATCGCAGTGATAGCGGCCCTCTTCGAGGATGAATTCAGCGCCGGCCAGATCGGGGCGCCATTTGCGGAAGGCTTCTGTATCCAGGATGTCGTTGGAGACCATGTTCACATCCACATGCATTGGCAGCGTTTCATATTGCTCTTTGAGGCCTTTTGAAACAAAGGTGTTCGTCCCTTTAACACGGTAAACAATGCTGGAACGCCCCTGGATTTTACCCTGGTTAATGAGTTTTTTATAGGGTTCATCTTTTACAGACAATCCGGTGTCGTACAGGAATTTATTCCAGAAGCGGGAGTAGATCAGGTGGCCGGTGGCATGTTCGTCGCCCCCGATGTACAGGTCCACATCCTGCCAATAATTCACGGCTTCCGATGAAAAATATTCATGGTTATTGTGAGGATCCATGTAACGAAGGTAGTACCCGCTGGAGCCGGCAAATCCCGGCATGGTATTGGTTTCCAGAGGATATCCCTCAAGAGTTTTCCAATTTTTCGCCCGTGCAAGGGGAGGTTCCCCGGTTTCGGTGGGGAGGTAGGCATCTATTTCGGGAAGACACAGGGGTAATTCCTTCTCATCAAGGGTATAGACGATTCCCTCTTTATAATAGACCGGGAAGGGTTCACCCCAGTATCGTTGGCGGCTGAAAATGGCGTCCCGCAGGCGGTAATTCACGGTTCCTTTGCCAATACCCGCTTCGTCAATTCGCCGGATGGCGGCTTTTATCGCCTCTTTTACATCGAGGCCGTTGAGGAAATCTGAATTTACCAGAACGCCCTCTTTTGCGTCGTAGGATTCCCGGGAGATATCACCACCGGAGACCACTTCCACTATCGGAAGTGAAAAATGGCGTGCAAAATCATAGTCGCGGCTGTCGTGTGCAGGCACGGCCATGATGGCGCCCGTACCATATCCGGCCAGGACGTAGTCGGCTACCCAAATCGGGATGGGTGTCCCGTTGAAAGGGTTCAGGCAGTATGCACCGGTGAACTCACCGGTAATTTTTTTCACTTCTGCCATTCGTTCCCGTTCGGAACGGTTCAGGGCCTCATGGAGATAAGTCTCCACGGCATCTTTGCAGTCGGGGGAGGTGATCCGGCCGACCAGTTCGTGTTCCGGGGCCAGGACCATAAAAGTAGCGCCAAAGATGGTATCGGGGCGGGTTGTAAAAATATTCAGCGTGAGCGAGGTATCCTTGATCGGGAAAAGGATTTCGGCCCCTTCCGACCGTCCGATCCAGTTCCGTTGCATCTCTTTCAGCGATTCCGAAAAATCGACCTTTTCCAGCCCGTCCAACAGGCGTTGGGCGTAAGCAGTGATGCGCAGGAACCACTGGCGCATGAGTTTGCGTTCAACCGGGTGACCTCCCCTGACCGAAAAACCGTTGGCTACTTCGTCGTTGGCCAGGACAGTCCCCAATTCGCCACACCAGTTGACGACCGCATCGCTCTGGTATGCCAACCGGTAATTCATCAAAATCTCCCGCCGGGTTCTTTCGGAGAAACCGTTCCATTCGCGGGCCGTGAAAACACCATCCGGAGATGCAGTGAAAGAGGGATCTTTCCGGGCGGTTTCCTTGTGCCATTCGGGGGTAACAGCGGCATTAACATCTTTATTTCCTGCTTCAGAAAAACGTTTTATCAGTGTTTCCACCGGTTCGGCTTTCTGCGTTGTACGGTTGTACCAATGGTTGAAAAGTTGGATAAAGGTCCATTGGGTCCAATGGTAGTAAGACGGATCACACGTCCTCACCTGCCGGTCCCAATCGTAACTGAAACCGATTTGGTCCATCTGTTCCCTGTACCGTGCAATGTTTTTTTCGGTGGTCACCGCCGGATGGGTACCCGTCTGGATGGCGTATTGCTCCGCGGGCAGTCCGTAAGCGTCGAAACCCATGGGATGAAGAACGTTGTACCCATTGAGCCTTTTGTATCTTGAATAGATATCTGAAGCGATGTACCCCAACGGGTGGCCGACGTGCAATCCCGCCCCGGAAGGGTAGGGGAACATGTCGAGAACATAATATTTCGGCCGGGAAGGATCAATTTCCGTTTTATAGGTTTTATGATCAACCCAGAATTGTTGCCATTTTTTTTCGATTTCAGGGAAGTTGTAATCCATTGTTGTCAGAGGCTTTATAAGAGGGAAAAATGAACCTGCAAAAGTAGAAAAATCGACGGAATAAGGGAAATCCATATCTTTGAGACAGAAACCCGGCTGAATGATGACCGAACCAGTTCCTGCCAACAGCGCTCCGGTAGCTCCCATAAAAAAGCATCGATGGTTGAAGGTCACCCTGCTTATTCTGTTGGTCCTGGCAGTCTTTTTATATCTTTTTACTTTCTTCGGGTTGAACTATTTCGGTGAAAAATTTCTCCGGAATTATCTTCGCGACAGGATCCTGAAATCGAGTAACGGTCTTTATACAGCCGATTTCAGGAGAATGAATTTCAACATCATCACGGGAAAAATATCGATCGACAGTTTCGAGCTGATACCGGATACACTGCGTTACCAGGAGTTGAAAGCCCGTGGAAAAGTTGCCCGCTCCCTGTACCGTGCCCGTTTTGAATCGCTTATCATCGACCGCTTGCATGCCTGGCAGATCTATACCCAAAAAAGGATCAAGTTCAGGCAGATCAGCCTGGTCCGTCCGGAGATCAGCATTGTCGGTTTCCCTGATACGGCCACTGCACAAAAAGGCCGGCTCAGAATCATCTACGAGGACATTTACCCCGCCATTTCACAGGTATTCAATGATTTTCACGTAGATTCTGTAAAGCTCGACCAGGGTAAGCTTACAACCTCCTTCCTGCAGAAAACGGGAAAACATTCCGAGGGAATCTATCACTTTTCAGCCGTTCTCCGCGATGTCTCAGTCAATCCTTTCAGCTATTACAACCGTAAAAGGGTCTTTTATTCCCGGGATATTGATTGTGTTATCTACAATTTTGAATATGCCCTGGCCGACAGTCTTTATATACTACATGCCGATGAGGCCGGGTTTTCACTTTCCCGCTCCATCCTTTCCGGTAAAAATATCTCCCTCCGCCCGCGGAAAAACGCCATTGTTGCAAGCCGGGCCGGAAAAGGAGATTTTTTCGAATTAAACCTGCCCGCCTTTTCCATCGACGGTATCAATTTGTACGAGGTCTTGGTGGATAAACGGGTGGAAATCAACCAGGTATTATTGAGTCACCTGACAATGAAGCTTTTTCATCACCAGGGAGGGTTAGAAAAAGCATCCCCTGCCCCCAAAAAGAAAAAGTCCAGGATCACTTTAGCCGGTCTCTATACGGTCATCTCAGGTGTTTTGCGCGACATTTCCATCGATACCATCGATCTTTCTAACGCCTCCTTTGAATATTACGGAAGCCTCTTTCAGCAACGTCCTGAAATGAAGATACGCGAGGTGGATCTCAGCCTTTCCGATTTTTACCTCGATTCATTGGCCTGGCTGAACCACAACAAAATTTTCTATTCCGATGATATTGAACTGGAGCTGAAGGGATTTGACCTGAAGTTGAAAGACCAGATCCATACCCTGACTGCGCGAAAGATCAGCTTTTCCACCCGGAAATCGATCATCCGGCTGACCGACGGGCAAATCTATCCTGATACCCGGCGCAATGAATTGTTGTCAGAAGGGCAACAGAACACGGTTGATTTCAGACTTCCGGAAATGACTTTTCGAAATATCGATCTGAAAAAGCTTTTTAACCGCAGGATCCTGAAATTTGATTTGCTCGACATCCGTGAACCCGACCTGAAAGTGATCCGTTACAGGGCTCCCCGGAATAAATCCCCACGGTTCCGCAAAGCAAGAGATTTTTTTGAAGAGCATAATGAAGACGTAGTTTATAACTTGTTGAAAAAATACGTTTACTCCATCCATGGTGAGGAAATTCGAATCAGCCGCGGGTATAGCGAGGTGATGAGGAACCAGAACGGGATCGAAAGAAAGATTGCTGCAGCCGGTTTTGATCTTTCCATGCAACAATTCCTGATCGATTCAGTCCATGGATTGAATCAACAGGGATATTTTTACAGTCGTGATTTTGACCTTGACCTTCACTCAGTCACCATGGAATCACCCGACAGCCTTCGCCGGCTCAGCATCAATCACCTGCAGGTCATCACCGCCGATTCGCTCATTCGGGCCGAAGATATCCGGATTGAACGACTTGGGCCTCCTTCCGGTCAAGCCTTTCCCCGAAAAGCACGCTCTCAGCTTGCCGTCAGTTTCACCCTCGACCGACTTTTACTGACAGGCCTGAATCATAAGAAATTATTTCTGGAAAAAATCCTGAAAGCCAACCATATCATCTTCGAAAATCCCATGTTGGCGCTTAAAACCGAGCCCCTGGCAGTGACAGACACTACAGATGAAGAACACGACCTGATTCCGGCAGAAGATCCCGTGAGGAATTTCGAAATCGGCAAATTGTTGGTGAAAAAAGGAACATTTTCATACAATGGACAGGAAGACCGCAGGGCTTCGTATTTCACCCTGAAAGATATCGATTTCTCCGTGGTCAATGCCAGGGTCCGTTTACCAAAGAAAAACCAGCATGACGGCCTGATCCGTTTTGATTCACTGCAACTCTTCGTTCTCCCCCTCCGCGCAGCATTAGCTGACAGCACCTACCAACTTGAAATCAGCGCCCTGGGCGTTGATTCTTACCCTGCCAAAATCATTGCCCAGGGCGTAAAAGTCTATCCCCTGACAGCCACAAGTACCCCGGCCGATACTTTACCTCGTTTTTCGGTTGAAATTCCCGAAATCAAAATCAGCGGTTTTTATTTTGATAAAGCCATTTTCGACAAAGAGTGGTCCTTTTCGCGCATCATCCTCGAAGAACCCCATCTTTTTATGGAAATGAATAAAAACGTGCTTTCCTCAAAAAAAAGCGTCGCGCGTAAAATCCAACCCTCCGTCACGATCCCGCCCATGATGAACATCCTGAAAATAGCATCGTTAAAAATCAACGAAGCCTCGGTGGCATTGGATGTCCGTGACAAAGATTCGGTTAAATCGTTTGAACTGGGTCAGATTAACATCGATGTCAAAAAGTTCCTGGTTGATCCTCAAACCCGCCTTCATCTTGATACCAATCATCTTTTCAATACGGAAGAGATCACCCTGTCGGCACCTGGTTTTCAAGGAGTTACTTCCGACAGCCTCTACACGTGGAAGTTTGCCCGTTTTGGATTCTCTACAGCCACCCGAAAAGCTTATGCCGATTCCGTCGAGCTCATTCCCAATTACGACCGGGTACAGTTTTCCAGGAAAAAAGGTTACCAGACCGATCGGTTTGTCCTCAGAATTCCGAAGGTTGAACTCAACCGGATCAATTTTCATGAACTGCTCCTCAACAGGAAACTGACCGCGGGGACGCTCTCTCTGGCCGGTATGCGGTTTGAAGGGTACCGGGATAAACGGATTACTTTCCCAAAATGGCAGAGGCCTCCGCTGCCACGCCAGATGTACCGGAAGATTACTTTCCCGTTGCAACTTGACACCCTCAGGGTTTCCGATGCCGCTGCCATCTACGAGGAACAAGTGGGGGATGAACCCGGCCGCCTCTGGTTCGAACAGATGAATGTTGAACTGACCGGTATCAAGCCGGAAACCGCTGTCGTTGACATGAAAGGTTCAGCATGTCTTATGGGACAAGGGCAGGTGGGTGCCGATTTCCGCTTTTTCATGGAGCATCCCCGCGACTCGATGATCGTCAGGGCAACAATCCGGGAACTGAACATGCCCGAGGTCAACCCCATGCTGGAGCGTTTGTTGCCTGCTTCCATCACCAACGGGTATCTGCGAAAACTCGAAGCTGACCCCATCTGTATGAACGACAGCATTGCCGTCGGTCGTCTTGTGATGTACTACGACGGACTGGCCGTCCGCCTCCGTCCGACCGGATCGGGAACATGGGACAGGATCCGTACCAACCTGCTATCGGAGTTGGTCAACCTTTTACTTCCTGAAAACAATCCCACCGATAGCAAACGTTTGCGAAGCGGAATCATTCTTTTTGAAAGGGATCGTAGTAAAGGTTTTTTCAATTTCCTTTGGAAAAGCGTCCTCAGCGGCATCAAATCGAATATGGGATTCAATACCAAAGAACAAAAAGAAAGGATTAAACAGGAGAATAAAAGCCGGAAATAAAAATTCCGTAATTTTATCGGGAAATCCGAAACCATGGCCCTGCAGGAAGAAAGGTATTATCAAAGGAGGATCGCCACCTCACAATTCACAACCATCATCAGCATCACGCTGGTGCTTTTCCTGCTGGGGTTGTTGGGAATGATCATCCTACATGCCCAAAAACTATCGGATTATGTGAAGGAAAACATCGGTTTTTCGATCATCATGCGCGAAGGGGTGCGGGAATCAGGGATCCTTGAACTCAAGAAGAACCTCGACCGGGCTCCTTATGTCAAATCGGCTGAGTACATCCCTCCCGACCGGGCTGCTGAAAAACTGCAGGATGAACTGGGGGAAGACTTTGTGGGATTTTTAGGGTACAACCCTTTGCTCCCCAGTATCGATCTGCGGATCAAAGCGGCATACACGGTGAACGATTCCCTGACGCGCATCGAACGGCAACTTTTGCAACGGCCCGAAGTCAAAGAGGTTTTTTATCAAAAATCGCTGGTCGATGCCATCAACCGCAACCTTGAAAAAATCAGCCTGATCCTTCTGGGCTTCAGCGCCATTTTGTTGTTCATAGCCATTGTATTGATTAACAATACAATCCGGTTGTCTGTTTATTCCAAGCGTTTTTTGATCCGGAGTATGCAACTGGTCGGAGCCACTGAAGGATTTATCCGGAAACCGTTCCTTTCACGCAGCATCCTTCATGGTACGGTCAGTGCACTGGTGGCGCTCGGGATACTGATGGTAATGCTTTATTTCGCGCTCGATCAGATTCCGGAACTACTTGAATTACAAGATCCTGTGATGTTGATCGGATGGGCGGTATTCATTGTTCTGCTGGGTGTTTTTATCTCGTGGAGTTCCACCTATTTTGCTGTCAGAAAATACCTCCGTATCAGGACTGATTTATTGTACACCTGATTTGATGATTTTTTCCTATTTTTGTCTCCCAATCTGCACCGGATCATGGAAACGAAAAAAAGCAAACCTGTCAAAACCACCGACCATCCGACGCCCTCCCAAACAGGAGCCTTTGCCTTCGGAAAAGAAAATTATCGTCTGATGCTGATCGGACTTGTCTTCATCGCGGCAGGATTCCTGCTGATGATCGGGGGCGGTTCCAGTGATCCCAACCAGTTCAACCCGGAGATCTTCAGCTTTCGCCGGATCACCCTGGCTCCTATCCTGATCCTGGCTGGTTATGTCATTGAGATCTTTGCCATCATGAAAAAACCCAAAGATTAATGACCCTGCTTCAAGCCATCCTCATTGCGATTGTTGAAGGCATAACCGAATTTTTACCCATCTCTTCCACAGGGCACATGATCATCACCCAGAGCCTGCTGGGGATTGAGAGTACCGATTTTGTAAAAGCTTTTACCGTCAACATTCAGTTCGGAGCCATCCTCTCGGTGATCGTCCTTTATTGGAAAAGGTTTTTTCAGAGCTGGGATTTCTATTTCAAATTGTTTGTTGCCTGTTTACCCCTTGTGATCGCTTTCCTGCTTGAAAAACAGATAGATAAGATGCTCGAAAGTGTTGCCGTGGTAGCCGCCGCTTTACTGATCGGAGGGATTTTCCTGATTTTTGTCGATAAGTGGTTCGACCGTCCTGCGAATGAAACTACAAAACTGACCTACAAAAGAGCACTCATCATCGGCTTTTTCCAGATCATCTCCGTGATTCCCGGCGTGAGCCGTTCTGCCGCCACCATCATTGGGGGAATGTCACAGAAACTCAGCCGCAAAAACGCTGCAGAATTTTCTTTTTTCCTTGCCGTACCTACCATGTTTGCGGCTTCCTGCCTGAAGCTTTTTGAAAATTACCACTCCATCTCCGCCGATAATATTAACCTTTTGCTGGTCGGAAACCTGGTTTCCTTTATCGTGGCCCTGATCGCGATCAAGACCTTCATTGCTTTTCTGACCCGCCACGGCTTCAAATTATTCGGTTATTACCGCATTGTGGTCGGACTGGTGATCATCATCCTGCTGATTACGGG
>CALMDO010000237.1 GCA_937862805.1 uncultured Bacteroidota bacterium | reverse complement strand
TGCTTCGGGTTGATGAAGAGGTTGACCACGAGTTGGTTGAAAACGACTACATCACACTGATCCGGGTTATTGAACAGATTCTGGCGAATAACAAAGTAGATTGCATTATTTTCCAGGACTATGATAAAGGGGTGATCAGCCCGCGGTTGATCCGGGAGGTGGTCGGCATGGCACGGGAACGGAAAATCCCCGTCACGGTTGATCCCAAGAGAAGGAATTTTATGGAATACCAACAAGTCACCCTTTTCAAACCGAACATCAAGGAGCTGAAGGAGGGGTTGAACCTGACTGTCGATCTGTCGGACCGGCAATCGCTCATGGATGCGGCCCGGCATCTCCGGAGTACCCTTCATTGCGACTATGTGCTTACCACCCTTTCTGAAAAAGGAGTTGCCATCATGTTCAAATCCCGGCAGGAGGAAAAAAGTATCTTTATCCCGGCCCACCTGCGCCAGATTTCCGACGTTTCAGGAGCGGGCGATACCGTGATCAGCGTTGCTTCCCTGTGTCTGGCTGCCCGGAGGACACCCTACGAAATTGCATACATTTCGAACCTGGCAGGAGGTCTCGTTTGCGAAGAGGTCGGCGTTGTACCGGTCAACAAGGAAAAGCTGCTGAAAGAGGTACTGACCCTTCTGCAATAAAGAATGAATTCTGTCGAAACGCCGGATGTCGAGGTCATCATTGCCGGAGCCGGGCCCGCAGGCTCCATGGCAGCTTATCACTTAGCCCTTGCAGGCATCTCCACCCTTCTCCTCGAAAAGTCCCGTTTTCCGCGTTATAAAGTCTGTGGCGCCGGTTTGACTCACAAAATATTGAAAGAGATTCCTTTCAGTCTTGAGCGTGTCATAGAGACCACCATCCATACTTTTCAGTTTTCAAGTCATTGTGATCATGTCCATTCACAGACTGCTCCCTTACCGCTGATGTACTGTACCACCCGTGGGAAGCTGGATCATTACCTCGCTGAGAAAGCCAGTGCGGCCGGAGCACGCATCATCTACGGGCAACAGGTCCGTTCCGTGCATCAGACGGCGGAACAGGTCGAAGTGTTTACGCAGGATCGCACTTATCGTAGCCGGTTGCTCATTGGAGCTGAAGGAGCTTCGGGCATTGTCGCACGCTCAGCCGGATTGCGCGATCACATCCTTCCGGGGCTTGCCTGGGAAGCAGAGATTGGGGCATCGCCCGAAACACTTTCCCGTTATGCTGAAACAGTCTTCCTGGATTGGGGTACTTTTCCCGGCGGCTATGGATGGGTTTTCCCAAAATCTGATCATTTTTCAATCGGAGTAGGAGGTCCTGCCTCCCTGGCCGACCCGATGGTATCTTATTACCGGCAGTTTATCCGGTACCTGAAACAATATATGGACCTGGAGACAGGTTCCAGGGGTATGGACACCCTCCATAAAGTTGCTCCCTTCTTTTCGGAAAGGGAGGTTGAGCAACGCATTCAGGCATGGCCCATCCCCGTGAGGGTCCAAAAGAGCCGCTTTCACAGGGGCAGGATCCTTGTTGCGGGCGATGCAGCCGGATTGACCGACCCGCTCACAGGCGAAGGGATCTACTACGCGGTAAAAAGCGGGAAATTAGCTGCCGGTGCATGTCTGTACCATCTGTCATCCGGCACCACCCTTGAGAATTACAGCCAGGCGGTGAATGATGAATTGATGGAAGAGTTGCTGGAAGCCAACCGGATCAAGTACCTTTTCAATACGGTACCGTTGAAGATCCATTACCTGGTGCGTGATAACCAGCGGATATGGAATGCTTTTGGTAAAATACTCCGCGGTGAGCGCTGGTACGCGGATGTAAAAAAGGGATTCGGAAAATGGAAATTTCTTTGGAGAATAGCCTGTCTGTTAGCGAAGCAACTGTCGGATTACAAAGAAAAACACTACGTGCCCGACTGAGGCTGAAGTTTCATTTTGACGATTTCAGAGATCATCTTGTTGTCGGCTTTCCCTGCTAATTCTTTGGAAGCGGCCCCCATGACCTTCCCCATATCTTTGACAGAGGCAGCGCCGGTTTGTTCAATGATGCGGGTTATCACTGCTGTGACCTCTTCTGCTGAGAGTTGTTGCGGTA
>CALMDO010000236.1 GCA_937862805.1 uncultured Bacteroidota bacterium | reverse complement strand
AATCCCGGAGCTTTTCGCCCAAAGGTTTTAACAATTCATCCAGTTTGGTTTTGTTTTGTTCTGTGAATTTCCTTGTTTTCTCCTCCATTATTTCATTGGCCAGGTTCTTGAATTCATTCCTGAATTGTTCCTGGAGCTTTCCGATCTCCTCTTTTTGTTCGCTCAATTTTTTTTCAAGGTTGTTCAAATCCGACCTGGCTGCTGTCAATTCCTTGTTCAGATCAAGGATGATATTACTTTTTTCCCGCACCTGTTCCAGGTAATTGTCAGATTGTTCTTTCAGGTTGCGCGACCGTTCTTCGAGCGTGCTTTTTTCAAGGTTCAACGTTTCGATCTGTTTTTGCAATTGGGCAGCAACCATGGGATCATCGCTCCTGTTTCTGCCAATTTTCAGGAACAGGAGGACAAATCCGGTAATGAGCACCATCCCGATAACGATCAGCAGTATTTCACTCATACGGCAAGCATTAATGACGAGACAACAAAAATACTTTTAATCGGTCAATCCCCGGCAGGGAGGCAAAAATCTTTTCACCGGATCACCGCGATGACCGGAAAATGGTCAGAAGGATACCTTTCATCGTGTGATTCCCGCAATATCGTATAACTATTAGGTGAGAAACCCTTACTTGTAAAGACATAATCGATTCTTTCAGAGGATGGGACGGAGGTATCGAAATTGTTGAAAGTGCCTTCGGGAGCCATCGAAAGGCTTTTGCCGGCAGTTTTTGAATCAACCAACCGGGTTGTTATAATGTTGATAGGTTCGCTTTGGGGCGGAGAATTGAAATCGATCGTCAGGATAACCGGGTATCCTTCCTGATTGAGTTCTCCCATTTTCTCAAGAATCAGAAGCGCACTTTGTTTTCTTGCCAGGGAGCCGATATGATCAAAATGGGTGTTGAAGATCCATGTTCAAAAATACGATGAAAAAAGATCGATCGATAAAGTGTTATTTTTGCCGCATGTTCAGGGCAGGCATTCTTTCCGACACCCATGGGTTCCTTCATCCCCGTGTCCTTCATTTTGTTGAAAAGGTGGATGAAATCTGGCATGCCGGCGATATCGGGGATCTGAAGACAATTGACCGGATCGCGAAAATTAAGCCGCTGGTTGCTGTTTACGGTAATATCGACGGGCAGGAGTTGCGGTTAAGGTACCCGAAAACAGTTCATTTTCAAAGGGAAGCAGTGAAAGTCATGATGACTCATATAGGGGGATATCCCGGCAGGTATGATTCGTCGGTACGAAGGGTGATTGAAGAAGAAAAACCGGGATTGTTCATTTGCGGTCATTCGCATATCCTGAAAGTGATGTACGATAAAAAGCAAAAACTTTTACACATCAACCCCGGCGCTGCAGGCAAGTACGGGTTTCATACCTCGGTGACAGCGGTCAGGCTGGTCCTTGACGGGAACGGCTTTCGGGATCTGGAGGTACTCGATATTCCGCGTGGAAGGATGAGTGAGGATTGACAGGTTATCCGGGTGTGCTGTCGTGAATCAGGCAGACGAAAAGGAATTAGCGAAGCCGGTCGGCGCTTTTGACCAGGGCTTCATCTTTCCGGATGGCACGGGTAGCCAGCACCAGGAAAACCAGGCTGATCAGTGGCATGATCATACCGGCATAGTTGTATTCGGGTTCAATGTTAGTCATGGAGGTGATGCGGGTAGCATAAAAGAAAAAGATGACCATGATCAGAACAATGTTGACCAGCACATTGAATGCACAAAACCGGATTTGGAGCATCCTCTTTTTATAGAAAAGGAGGGTCACGGCAGAAAGTATGAAGGATGCACCTGCCATCAGGAGCAGGGGGAGGGTGAAAAGAGAGGAAAATGTGACTTTAGGTTCGGGATCCATGCACGTCACACCGTAAATAAAAAGTTTGTAGTTGCCCTGAATTTCATGGTAATAAGTCGCCAAAGGGAAGAAAAAGAGCAGGAGAGAAGCCACAGCGGCGATTACAAGAAAGAGGGATT
>CALMDO010000235.1 GCA_937862805.1 uncultured Bacteroidota bacterium | reverse complement strand
TGAAGGATCCGAATTCGGTAAATATATCAGGTTCAGGAACATCATTCCGCTCACAAATGCTTTTCACCTGGGCAATGATCTCTTCAGCCATGTATTCATAATCGTAGGTGAAATCGAGGGAATTTTTGATAGGTAGCCCTCCTCCGATGTTCAGGAAAGTGAGTTCGGGGCAAATCTTTTTCAGCTCACAATAGACGCTTACGCTTTTATTCAACTCATTCCAATAATAAGCTTTGTCTTTGATGCCGGTGTTGATGAAAAAATGGAGCATTTTCAGTTCAAACTTCGGGTTGTTCTGAATTTTTTCCTGAAAATAAGGGATGATGTCGTTGTACCGGATTCCCAGGCGGGAGGTATAAAAGTCGAATTTTGGCTCTTCTTCCGACGCAATCCGGATGCCCAGTTTCATTTTTCCCCGGATTCCGGCTTCATATTTTTCCAGTTCAAACAGATTGTCAAGGACGGGGATCATGTTGGTAAATCCGTTATTGAAAAGATTGACAATGTTCTCAATGTACTGGGGACGTTTAAAACCATTGCAGATGACGTAACGGTCTTTCGCGAACAATCCACGTTCGGCAAGGTCTTCAATGATGGAAATATCAAAAGCGGAGGAGGTCTCCAGATGGATATCGTTTTTAAGTGCTTCTTCCAGAATAAAGCTGAAATGAGAACTCTTGGTGCAATAGCAGTAGTGATAATCCCCCTGGTAATCAACTTTTGCCATGGCGACATTGAACAACCTTTTCGCCCGCTGAATCTGGGAACTGACCTTTGGCAGGTAAGAGATTTTCAGTGGTGTACCATACTGTTTGATGATATCCATCAGGGGAACCTGGTAAAAGTAGAGCTCATTGTCAATCACCTCAAACTCATCCTGTGGAAAGTCGAAGGTTTGTTCGATGAGGTCAATGTACTTGTTTTTCATACAATCAGAATTGAATGTAACTGATTTACTATATCGTTTTTTCCACCAAGTAAATAACCTGGATCAAAATTTGTTGACAAAATTAACTCAATCCGATAGATTATGATATAGTTCACTGAAATTTTTTCACTGGAGCAAGCAGCCATTTCAATTGTTTATAAATTTGCCCTTTGAATCATGAAAAACATCACATCCCGATGAAAACCGATTGTGCATGAAGCCCGACCAGAAACGGATGCAAGAGGAATTGACCGGGTTGTTGAACCGCGAGATGTCACGCCGGAATACCGATCTGATCGCCGATCTGATTAGGTCACAGGAAAGGCTCTTTGACCTCCTATTTGAGTTGTTTCTGTTGAACCTGGAACCGGTCAGCCGGCGGGCTGCGTGGGTTGTGGATGTGGTCACCGAACAAAAACCGGAATGGTTGGAAGGGAGAATCGACCCGCTTGTTAAAGCGCTGGAGTGCTTTCAACATGATGGTCTGAAACGCCACACACTGCATATTCTGGCAAGATCACCCCTCCCCTCCCCTGATCTTTCTGGTCGTCTTGTAAGCCTTTGTTTTGATTGGTTGTTGGCGAAAGAAGAAGCTGTTTCAACTAAAGTTTACAGCATGGAGATAATTGCCCGTTATGTTGAACAGGAACCTGATCTAAGGCAGGAGCTGATCGATTCCATCCAATGGAGAATGGAGGAAGAACGGGCCGGCTTCAGATCGTATGCGAAAAAATTGCTGACACGGCTTTCCCGCGATCATACTGCCAGCTCCAAAAGCGAATTTAATGGAAAGCCTTAACAATTATATTGGATATTAAAGAGTAATTACCTAATTTTGCACCCTCAAAAAAAATCAGGTATAAAAAATACTTTCCATTAAAACTCTAAACTCATGCAGAGCAAAGGCGTTATTAAATTTTTCGCGATTACCTTCGTTTTGGTTTGTTTGTTCCAGCTGTCCTTCACTTTCATCAGTTATCGCTACTCCGCCAAAGCACAGGATTATGCCAACTCGCCGGCCGTTAAAGCGATGGCAACCAGTATGGCAAAAGGCGACCCGTTGAAAGTGGAATATTTCTATGATTCCATCTCCAAAGCAAAACTGGAGCATTTCAATGATTCGATGGCCAACGTGAACGTGTACAACATCCTGGTCAAAAAATACACGCTTAAGGATGTAAAAGAGCGGGAAATTAACCTCGGGCTCGACCTCAAGGGAGGGATGAATGTCACCATGGCAGTGTCAGTGCCAGACGTTGTGCGCGCGCTGTCGGGCAACAACCCTGACCCGACCTTCAACAAAGCCTTGCTCATTGCCACAGAAAAGGAGAAAAACAGCACCCGCGATTTTGTGGATCTCTTCGCTGAATCATTTAAAGAAGTAGATCCTAACGCCAAGTTGGCCGCTATTTTCAACACGGTTGAACTGAAAGACAAGATTAACTATTCCTCCACCAATGAGGATGTGATCAAAGTAATCCGCGAAGAGAGTAACGGAGCTATTGACAGAACCTATAACATCCTTACGACCCGTATCGACCGCTTCGGTGTCGTTCAACCCAATATTCAAAAGCTGCAAACAGCCGGCCGTATCCTGATCGAACTCCCGGGCATCAAAGATCCCGAAAGGGTCAGGAAACTCCTGCAAGGAACCGCACAACTTGAATTTTGGGAAACCTATCAGTTCCCCGAACTACAACCCTTCTTCGCCGAAGCCAACAAAAAACTGGTAAGTATCCTGAGTGCCAATGCCGACAGTCTCAAAGCCGACAGCACCCTGAAAGCCGATTCTGCCGTCGTAGCCAATACTCTGGCCTCCAAACAAACCCTTGCTGAGAAGAAAGAGCCGGCAAAAAAGGAAGCACCTTCCAAAGCAGCTGCCGACACCACCAAAAAAGATACCTCCGGTAACGCTTTGTTGAAAAAACTGGGTACCGATACCACCAAAACCAAAGTGGGTAAACAAAAGAGCGAATCTTTTGAAGAGTATGCCAAGGTCAATCCCCTCTTTGCCTACCTGAACCCGGCGATTTATCAGGACAAAAACGGGCAATACGTGGCAGGTCAGACCGCCATGGTCGGCCGCTCCTTTATCAAAGATACCGCCCAGGTCAACCGGATGCTGCGGATGACCAAAAACATGTTCCCACGCGACATGAAACTGGCTTGGACCGTTAAACCCCGCACTGAATCACCCAATGTACTGGAACTCGTAGCGCTGAAAGTTACATCCCGTGACGGCAGTCCTGCCCTGGGTGGAGACGTGATCACCAACGCCCGTCAGGATTACGACCAAAACGGAAGGGTTGAAGTGTCGATGTCGATGAACTCAGAAGGCGCACGTATCTGGAAACGCCTCACCGGTGAAAACATCGGCAAACAAATTGCCATCCTCCTGGATGGTTACGTGTACAGTTATCCCAACGTCAACAACGAAATCCCCAACGGGATGTCTTCCATCACGGGCGGCAACATGACGGTTGAGGAGGCACAGGACCTTGCCAACATTCTGAAAGCAGGTAAATTACCTGCTCCGGCCAGGATCGTGGCCGAAGAGATTGTAGGCCCATCCCTGGGTCAGGAATCCATCAATGCCGGTCTGATCTCCTTCGTCATTGCCTTCCTGGGAGTTCTCCTTTATATGTCACTCTACTACAACGGAGCTGGTCATGTGGCCGATATCGCGCTTTTCGCCAACGTCTTCTTTCTCTTCGGCGTTCTGGCTTCAATCGGCGCCGTCCTCACCCTTCCCGGTATTGCCGGTATTGTTCTAACCCTCGCTATGGCCGTTGACTCCAACGTGATCATCTACGAGCGAATGCGAGAGGAGATCCGTGCCGGAAAAGGAATCCGGCTGGTTGTTAAAGATGGTTTCCACCATGCCCTCTCTGCCATCATCGACGGACACGTCACCACGATCCTTACCGGTATCGTTCTCTATATCTTCGGTACAGGACCCATCCAGGGTTTTGCCACCACCCTGGTACTTGGTCTGCTGCTCTCGCTCTTTTCCTCGATCTTTATTGCACGTCTCGTTTTTGAATGGATGCTTAACCGCAACATGAAGATTACTACCGGTAATAAGTACACCTTTGACCTGCTGCACAATATCTCCATCGACTTCATGGGGCTCAGGAAAAAAATGTACATCCTTTCCATCGCCATTATTATTCCGGGGATCATCAGCCTCTTCATCCGCGGCCTCGAACCGGGTCTGGATTTCACCGGAGGACGCAGCTATATCGTCCGTTTCGATCAGAACGTATCCACCAATGATGTCCGTGAATCCCTCAACAAGACTTTGGGCGAATATCCCGAAGTCAAGACTTTTGGCCCAAGCAACCAGGTGAAAATCACAACCAAAGTGATGATCAACGACCGGGATCAGAAATCGGATTCCATAGTCAACATGAAATTGTTCGACGGGGTCAAACAATTCTATAAAACCCCCATCTCTTACAACGATTTCAAATCGGCCGATGCTAAAAAAATCATTGGTCAGCTAAGCTCACAACGGGTTGATCCCACCATCTCCTATACCTTAATATGGCGTGCTTTCATGGCAGTACTCTTCTCTCTGCTTATCATCTTCATTTACATTGCCATCCGGTTCAAAAACTGGCAGTTCGGTCTGGGAGGGGTTATCTCATTGGCACACGATACGCTGGTCATTCTCACCGTGTTTACCTTGTTCCACGGCATCCTTCCATTCGGTATGGAGATTGACCAGACATTTATTGCAGCGCTGCTGACAATCATCGGGTACTCCATTATGGATACGGTTATCATCTTCGACAGAATCCGTGAATACCGGGCACTCTACCCCAAACGGGAACTCGGCAGCAACATCAACGCAGCCATCAACAGCACCCTGGGCCGTACCATCAATACCTCCGGTGTTACCCTGGTAACCCTGATCGTGATCTTTATCTTCGGAGGAGAGGTTTTGAGAGGTTTCACCTTCGCATTGATCATCGGAGTTGTATCAGGTACGTACTCTTCTGTATTTGTCGCTACCCCGATCGCTTATGACATTCTCCAGTGGCAAAGCCGCCGTAGGGAGAATAAAGAACTGGCGCTGAAAAAGAAAGTTAAATAAAAATCTTAACCTTTAAAAAGCCCTTCCTGGCAAATCAGGAGGGGCTTTTTTTATACCCGGTGAAGACTTTTGACTATCTTTGTACGTTTTAACAGCAAACCATTAGGTATGATCATGCGTTTTCCTGCCATCCTTCCTTTACTCCTGATCTTTCTGCTGGCTCCGGGCCTTGTCACTGCACAGAATAAATTCTCCAAGGCAGCCGATGAAGCTTTTTCAGATCAGATGTACCTGCTGGCGTTGCAGAAATACCAGAAAGCCTACTCAAAGGTCAAAAAAAACAGGGGCGAAAGGGATCGGATTTCCTTCCGGATGGCCGAATGTTACCGGATGATGAACAACACAAAAAAAGCTGAAGCCGCATACAAACGCCTGGCCAACAATGCCAAATACACGAAAGATGATCCAAAGGTGATCCTTCTTTTTGCCGATATGCTCAAGGTCAACGGCAACTACGATGAGGCTGTAAAACAATATGAAGCTTACAAAGAGAAGGTTCCGAACGATCCCAAAGCTGACGTTGGCATCGAAACTTGTACCCTCGCCAAAGAATGGATGGCCAATCCTTCGAAATACGAGGTGAAATGGGAAAAGATCCTGAACTCCAAAGAAGACGATTTCGCTCCTTCCTATGCTGACCGGAAACTGGGTTCCGTGATTTTTACCTCCGATCGCAGCGGAGCCAAAGGAAAAGATGTAGATAACTGGACCGGCTTGGGTTTTTCAGATTTTTTCCTGAGCCGTATCGACCGGAAAAACGATTGGAGCAAACCAGTATTGGCCGATGGTTCAGGGATGATCAACTCCAAAGCCAATGATGGCGCCGGACAGTTCAATCCCCGTTTTTCTTCCTTCTACTTTACCCGTTGCTGGAATGAACCGAAAAAGAAAAACGGGTGTGCCATCTTTAAAGCCAGTCGTACCGGAAATACAACCTGGTCAGAACCTGATATGGTCGATCTGGGAGGCGACTCCACCACTGTTGTGGGACAACCTACCGTCACCACCGATGAAACCATCTATTTTTCAGCAGATTTGCCGGGAGGACATGGCGGAAAAGATATCTGGATGGCCTATAAAGACAAGAAAGGCGGAAAATATGTCAAACGCAACCTGGGACCGGAAATCAATACCCAGGGCGATGAACTCTTTCCTTTCATCAGGAATGACAGCATTCTCTACTTTTCTTCCAATGGATTGCCCGGTATGGGCGGCCTGGATATCTTTATGGTCGTGCTGTCGGACGATACCTTAAGTCGCCCGGTCAACATGAAATACCCCCTGAACTCCTCCGCTGATGATTTTGCCATTGTTTTTAATCCCGATGAAGCCGAACAAGGTCTGTTTTCCTCCAACCGGCCGGGCGGGAAAGGACGCGACGACATCTACTCCTTTGTCATACCCCCCGTCTATTTCACCCTCGAAGGGAACGTGACAGACGACCGGACCCTGCAACCGGTGCCGGGCGCAAAAGTGAGCATTGTCGGGACCAATGGTAAATCGTTGGAAGACAATACCGATGACAAAGGCCATTATGCTTTCAATAAAATGCAGATCTCAGCCAACACCACTTACGACATCATGGTCACCAAAAAGGACTATTTCAATGAAAAAGGAAGGGAGACCACTGTGGGCCTTGAGAAAAGCAAAGACCTCGTGAGGAATTTCATCCTCCGACCGATTCCAAAAAAGCCCGTGGTGTTGCCGGATATTCTCTACGATCTGGCTAAATGGGACCTCAAACCCCAGTACCAGGATTCATTGCAGGGTCTCATTGAAACCCTCGATGCCAACGAGACTATTGTTGTGGAATTGGCCTCCCACACCGATACACGGGATACCGAAGAACGCAACGATATCCTTTCTCAAAAGCGGGCACAAAGTGTGGTTGATTACCTGATTTCCCGCGGAATTGACCCTGAAAGACTGATTGCCAAAGGTTACGGCGAAAGAGTTCCGCGCACACTGACCAAAGATATCACCAGGGAAGGCTACACCTTTAAAGCAGGTACCGTTATCACTGACTCCCTGATCGCAGGGTTACCGGGCAATAATGTGAAAGAAGCCGCTCATCAACTGAACAGGCGTACCGAATTCAGCATCCTGCGCAATGATTATATTCCTAAAACAACCGTGGACAAAAATGCCCCCGCCACCAAAATTGAGGTGGTCATCAAACCGGAGGAAAACAATGTTGCGGTGACTAAAACCAGGGAAGGTTACCTTCTGGGCAACGGTTATATCAACGGGATTACCACCGAATTCACTTACGATCCCAAAGAAAAAGAGTGTTATATCTCACCGATTGTCGTTCTGAAACTGTTGCGCGACGGGGTGATCGATAAGTCCAATTTCGAGGGCGACGTCACCCGGATCATCGGCGAAGGAGAAATTGCAGATAAGGCTGTCCTGACACTGAAAGAGGTGCGAATCGGTAAAAATACCATCAGCGATCTGAAAGTCACTGTTAACAAAAGAACCGCATCACTTCACTTTGGCGCCACCACGCTGAAGTTATTCGGAAATTACACGGTGGATGCCGAAAGCGGCCTGATCCTGTTCGATTAAGAGCCATGGAAAACCCTTCACGTTACGAACAAAGAGGCGTTTCGGCGTCGAAGGAAGAGGTTCATGCCGCCATCCGGACAACCGGGCGCGGACTGTTTCCAAGAGCTTTTTGTAAGATCACTCCTGATTATCTTGGAAATGATCCTGCGTGGTGTGACATCATGCATGCCGATGGCGCTGGTACGAAATCGTCACTGGCTTACTTGTATTGGAGAGAAACAGGCGACCTGTCGGTCTGGAGAGGTATCGCCCAGGATGCCATCGTCATGAACCTCGATGACCTGCTGTGCGCTGGCGCCACCGGCGATATGGTCCTCTCTTCCACCATTGGGAGAAATAAAAACCTGGTCACGGGAGAAGTGATCGCCGAGATCATCAGTGGAACAGAGAATTTCCTCTCTTTTTTGAGAAGTCAGGGAATCGGAATCTGGTCTTCCGGAGGAGAAACTGCCGATGTTGGTGACCTGGTAAGGAGTGTCGTGGTGGATTCCACGGTGGTTTGCCGGATGCGGCGCAATGAAGTGATCGACAACGGCCGGATCATACCGGGTGATGTCATCGTGGGACTGGCCTCCTTCGGTCAAAGTACTTATGAATCAATGTATAACAGCGGTATTGGCAGCAACGGACTCACCTCTGCCCGGCACGATCTGCTGAAAAAGAGTTATGCAACACTCTACCCCGAAAGCTTTGACCCGCAGCTCCCGGGTCATCTGGTCTATTCAGGCCGGTATCTGCTTACACAACCTTCGGGTGTCCATGGACTTGATGTCGGTCAATTGATGCTCTCCCCTACAAGGACTTATGCACCGTTGATCCGCCGTTTGCTCTCTGAACAAAGAGATGCCATTCACGGAATGGTACATTGTACTGGCGGAGCTCAGACAAAAATCCTCCATTTTATTGATAATCTGCATGTTGTTAAAAACAACCTCTTCCCCATTCCACCTTTGTTCCAAATGATCCACGATGCTTCAGGCACCTCCTGGCAGGAGATGTACCGTGTTTTCAACATGGGTCACCGCATGGAGGTCTATCTTTCCGAAAAAGATGCCCCTTCCCTCCTTCAACTGGCACAGGAGTCGAGCATTGAAGCGCGTATTATCGGTTACTGCGAAGCCTTTTCAGGAAAAAAAGTGACCATCACAGGTGAAACGGGTACCTTCGTTTACCAATAACCGCTGAACAAACTGCTTGTCCAGCTCCCCGGGCACCCCGCCCACTTCCGCTTTTTTTCTTACTTTTGCACGTTTTATTCTTGTTCACCATGTTAGACAAATTGGAAGCCATCAGGCAGAAATATGAGGATCTGCAAGTCGAGATGAACGATCCTTCGGTCATGGCCGATATGAAGCGTTACATTAAATTAAACAAGGATTACAAGGAGTTGGTTCCGATCGTGGAAGCTTTTGGCAGGTATAAAAACATCCTTTCAGGCATCGACGGGGCAAAAGATATCATTCACAATGAAAAGGATGACGAGTTCAGGAGCATGGCCAAGGAGGAGCTGAGCACCCTGACAGAAGAGAAGGAGCAATTGGAGGAGGAGATCAGACTAATGCTGATTCCGGTGGACCCGGAGGACAGCAAAAATGCCGTGGTGGAGATCCGTGCCGGTACCGGTGGTGACGAAGCCAGTATTTTTGCTGGAGACCTTTTCAGGATGTATAATAAATTTTGTGAGGTCAAACGCTGGAAAGTGGAGTTGATCGATTTTACAGAAGGCACCATGGGCGGGTTTAAAGAGATCATTTTCAATGTCTCCGGTGAAAATGTTTACGGTCAGTTAAAGTACGAATCGGGGGTTCACCGGGTCCAAAGGGTTCCTCAGACTGAAACCCAGGGCCGGGTTCATACCTCTGCTGCCACGGTAGCCATCCTTCCGGAAGCTGACGAGTTCGATGTAGAAATCAAACCTGCCGACATAAGGAAAGATACCTTCTGTTCATCCGGTCCTGGAGGGCAATCGGTCAATACGACGTATTCCGCTATCCGGCTGACCCACATCCCGTCAGGCATCGTGGTTTCGTGCCAGGATGAGAAATCGCAGATCAAGAATTATGAAAAAGCGATGAAAGTATTGCGCACCCGCCTTTACGAACTGGAGCACCAGAAATATTTAGATGAAATCTCAAGAAAAAGAAAGACGATGGTCTCCACAGGCGACCGGTCAGCAAAGATTCGTACTTATAATTACCCGCAGAGCCGTGTGACGGATCACCGCATCAACCTGACCCTGTATAACCTTCCGGTAGTGCTTGACGGCGATGTCCAACCGCTGATCGATGCGCTGCAGCTGGCGGAAAACGCCGAAAGGCTGAAAGAAGCCATCTGACTCCATTCCTGATGAACCGACAAGCCCTCATTCAATTAATTGTCCGAAAACGATCGTTTCTCTGCATCGGTCTGGACAGTGATCTTGCAAAAATCCCGTCTCATCTGCTCACGGAGGAAGATCCCGTGTTCACGTTTAACCGCGCGATCATCGATGCCACGCATGACCTTGCCATCGCTTACAAACCCAACTTCGCCTTTTATGAAAGCCGTGGAACGGCAGGATGGCAAAGTCTTACCAGAACAATAAATTACATTCGCGACACCTATCCCGGGCAGCTTTTCACCATCGCAGATGCCAAACGAGGTGATATCGGCAATACTTCCGGGCAATATGCCTGTACTGTTTTTGATCCCCGTTCATCAGGATTGGAGTTTGACGCTGTTACGGTGGCTCCTTACATGGGAGAAGATTCGGTAAAACCGTTTTTAGCCTATTCCGGTAAATGGGTCATTCTCCTGGCTCTGACCTCCAACAAGGGAGCAGAGGATTTTCAGTTTTTCGGACCTCGGGATCATCCCTTGTTCAAGGAAGTTTTGACCAAGTCAACCACCTGGGGAGATACCGGCAACATGATGTACGTGATTGGCGCCACGCAAGCGAAAATGTTGGGTGAAGTCAGGAATCTTGTACCCGATCACTTCCTGCTGGTTCCGGGGGTCGGAGCACAGGGTGGAAGCCTGGCAGCAGTTGCCGAAAACGGTTTGAATCAAGATTGCGGACTGATCGTTAATTCCTCCCGCGATATTCTTTTTGCCTCTTCCGGTACCGACTTCGCCATGAAAGCCCGCGCTGCAGCTACGATTCTGCAGGCGGAGATGGAACAAATACTAATAAAAAGCCCCGCGACTGGCAGGGCTTTTCACTAAAACACAGGATTTGGAGGCGGTTATTCCACCACGGTAATCCAGCCATGGGTGTCGGGCGCTTTCCCTTCCTGGATTGCCCGTAATTGTTCGTAAAGACGGGTAGAAACAGGTCCGGCTTTTCCATCTTTGCAGAAATGGTAAACCTTGCCGGTCTCCCGGTCATGGATCTCTTTGATGGGTGAAATGACGGCTGCGGTACCGCAGGCACCCACCTCTTCCATCTCTTCCAGTTCGGTAACCGGGAAAGGTCTGCGTTCAACTGTTAATCCCATTTCGCGGGCCAGGACGCAAAGCGACATGTTGGTTATAGAGGGCAGGATCGAGTGGGAATCGGGGGTGACATAGGTATTGTTCTTTATCCCGAAAAAGTTGGCAGGACCTGCTTCGTCAATGTATTTCTTCTCACAGGCATCCAGGAAGATGGCGGAGGCATAGCCTTCATGATGAGCACGGTCGCCTGCCCGGAGGCTGGCTGCATAGTTACCACCCACCTTAATGTGGCCGGTACCATGGGGCGCAGCACGGTCTGAATCCCTAACTATCTGCATTTTGACCGGGTTGAATCCCTCTTTGAAATAGGGGCCAACCGGGCCGACAAAGACCATGAAAAGATACTCTTTCCCGGGTTTTACTCCCACCTCTGCCCCCGTACCAATAAGTAAAGGACGGATGTAAAGCGAAGCGCCTTCACCATACGGAGGTACATACTTGATATTGAGCTTAACGGCTTTAATTACCATCTCCTCAAACAGCGAAACCGGAACTTCAGCCATCAAAATATCTTTGGCCGATCGTTGCATCCGCAGCGCATTCTCCCCCAACCTGAAAATCCGGATCTTCCCGTCAATCCCGGTGAAAGCCTTCAGCCCTTCAAAAGCCTCCTGCCCGTAATGGAGACAGGTAGCCGCCATGTGCATCGTGACAAACTCAGAGTCGGTAACCTCTATACCTCCCCATTTTCCATCTTTGTAGTAACAACGAACATTGTAGTCCGTCTTAAAATAACCAAATGGCAGGTTTTTCCAATCAATCGATTCCATATAATAGAATTTAAAGTTAGTTGCACCGACGAAATACCATGTAAATTTAAAAATTTTCTTTGCCCGTTTGAGAGATTTCTGAAAAAAAACCTCCGCTTGTCATTTTGTCAGGAGGGTTTTATTGGCACTCTCTTTGATGGCAGAAGGCAACCAATAAAAACTTCACGACTATGCAGCAAGGTAAAATCAACGTCCAGACTGAAAACATTTTCCCCATCATTAAGAAATTCCTTTATTCTGAACATGAAATTTTCCTCAGAGAATTGATTTCCAATGCAGTAGATGCAACTCAAAAATTAAAAACACTGGCAGCACTGGGAAAATACGACGGAGACATCTCCGATCTTACCATTGAAGTGACCCTCAACAAAAAGAAAAAAACCATTTCCGTCAAGGACAAAGGGATTGGAATGAATGCAGCGGAAGTTGATAAGTACATCAACCAGATTGCTTTTTCCAGCGCTGAAGAATTCATCAAGAAATTCAAGACCAAAACCGAATCGGAGATGAATGCCATCATCGGCCACTTCGGCCTGGGGTTCTATTCCAGTTTTATGGTTTCAAAAAAGGTCGAGATCCTTTCGAAAACTTACCAGACCAAAGGAGATACCAAAGCGGTGAAATGGGAATGCGATGGCAGCCCGGATTACACGATGGACGAAACTGATAAGACAGAACGCGGAACCGAGGTGATCCTGCATATTGCCGAAGATTCAAAAGATTACCTGGAGGAATATAAATTGCTTGAAATCCTCAAGAAGTACTGCAAATTCCTTCCTGTTCCGATCCGTTTTGGCAACGAAAAAGTCTGGGAAAAAGTTGAAGGAGAAAAAGATAAAGACGGGAACGACAAAGAAGTGGAAGTTGAAAAGCCCCGGATTATCAATAATACAGAGCCGTTATGGAAGAAGAGACCTGTTGATCTTAAAGATGAAGATTATAAAAAATTCTATCATGAACTTTATCCTTTTACATTCGAGGATCCCCTTTTCTGGATCCATCTGAACGTGGATTATCCTTTCAACCTCACAGGGATCCTCTATTTCCCGAAAGTGAAGAAAAACCTGGAAGTTCAGAAAGACAAGATCCAGCTTTACTGCAACCAGGTTTTTGTGACAGATTCGGTGGAGGGGATCGTTCCCGACTTTCTGACACTTTTGCATGGGGTTATCGATTCCCCCGATATTCCGTTGAATGTTTCACGCAGCTATCTGCAGAGCGACCCCAACGTTAAGAAAATATCCAATCATATCACAAAAAAAGTGGCCGACAAACTGGAAGCCCTATTCAAGGATTCAAGACCTGAATTTGAAACGAAATGGGATGACATCAAGGTCTTCATCGAATACGGGATCATTTCCCAACCGGAATTTTATGACAGGGCTAAAAAGTTTTGTCTTCTGAAAAATGTAGACGGAAAATATTTTACCCTGGAGGCTTACGAAGAGTTGGTTAAGCCGGTTCAGAAAGACAAAGAGGGTCAGTTGATTTACTTGTACGCCACCAATCCGCAGGAACAATATAGTTTTATCCAGCCGGTGAAGGATCGGGGATACGACGTACTGCTGATGGATGGTATCCTGGATGCACATTTTATCAACACCCTGGAACAAAAACTGGAGAAGACCCGTTTTACGAGGGTGGATGCCGATACTTTAGACAAACTTATTAAAAAAGAGGATGTTCTGCCATCGAAACTAAATGAGGACCAGCAGAAATCGATTCGCGAAATGATTGAAAAACAGATTGACAATAAAAAATTTACCTTGGTTTTCGAAAGTCTTTCGGAAAAAGAATCTCCTTTCCTCATCACCCAGAATGAATTCATGAGAAGGATGAAAGACATGTCGGCTTTAGGAGGCGGAGGATACGGATTCATGGGCGAGATGCCTGAGAATTACAACCTGGTGGTCAATTCCAACAACCCGTTGATCGGCCGGCTGCTCATTGAACCCGATGGCGCCAAACAGGCCGGAATTATCAAGCAGTTGTTTGATCTGGCACTCCTTTCTCAGAATATGCTGAAAGGCAAGGATCTTGCTGATTTTATAACGAACAGTCTGGCAAAAGTTGAATAATTTTGCTGTGACGTAACTTTTATCCTTTTAGATCATCTAATAAATATCGTAATTTAGCCTTTGTTCATTTAAAACCAAACAGTATGAAAATAAGTAAAGGATGGATCATCCTGATCGTTGTCGTTGTAATACTTTTTCTTCTTTTTTCATGGGGAACAGGAATCTACAATAAACTGGTCAGCCAGGAAGAAGGCGTTGGAAAAGCCTGGGCTAATGTTGAAAATGTATATCAAAGGAGGTTGGATCTGATTCCCAACCTGGTCAATACCGTAAAGGGGGTAGCCAATTTCGAACAAAGTACCCTGACAGCCGTTATTGAGGCACGTGCCAAAGCAACCAGTGTACAGATCAACCCTAAGAATCTGGATGAGGGATCTCTTCAAAAATTCCAGGATGCGCAAAATGGAGTCAGTTCAGCTTTGGGGAGGTTGATGGTGGTGATGGAGCAATATCCGCAATTGAAAGCCACGCAAAATTTCTCTGAATTGCAGGCGCAGCTTGAAGGTACGGAGAACCGTATTTCAGTGGAACGAATGAAGTTCAATGAAACGGCGCAGGCTTACAATACTTATCTTAGAAGTTTCCCTGCCAACATTCTTTCCGGGATGTTCGGGTTCCAGAAAAAGGCTTACTTTACGGCAGATAAAGGAGCTGAAAAAGCCCCTCAGGTGCAGTTTTGATTTAATCGAAAATCTGATGAGAAAATCAGCCAGGGATTTTTTCTCACCACAGGAGGAGGAAGAGATACGGCAGGCCGTAATGAGCGCTGAACTTGATACTTCGGGTGAGATTCGTGTCCACATTGAAAATACCTGTTCCGGCGATGTGATGGATCGGGCCGCGTACATCTTCAAAAAACTGGGGATGAATAAGACCGCACAACGCAATGGTGTTTTGATCTATCTTGCCGTGAAAAACCGGCGCTTCGCCATCCTTGGAGATCAAGGGATCCATGCCGTGGTACCGGAAAATTTTTGGGATGGGATCAAAACCGATATGCTGTCTAAATTCCGTGAAGATCATTTCGTGGAAGGGCTGATTCATGCCATTGAAAGTACTGGTAAACACCTGAAAAAACATTTTCCACGCCAGAAAGATGACAACAACGAACTTTCAGATGATATCTCATTTGGTTAATACAAAGGGTTCCTTGCTTAAAACTTTTACCCTTTTTCTCCTTCTGCTGCTCCCGGCATTCACCATCCATGCACAGGATATACCCTCCCGCCCTGTTCCTCCCAGGTTGGTCAACGATCTGGCCGGAGTTCTGTCGGACAGTGAGGTACAACAACTGGAATCAAAACTGGTCGCATTCAATGATTCTACTTCCACCCAACTGGTTGTGGTCACGGTTAAATCGCTGAATGGTTATGATAAGAATGAGTTTGCTTACCGTATCGGGCAGAGTTGGGGGGTTGGGCAAAAAGGCAAAAACAATGGCGCTGTGATCCTGGTAAAACCCAAGTACCAGGGTGAAAGCGGCCAGGTTGCCATTCAGACCGGCTACGGAGTGGAGGGCGCCATTCCGGACGCATTGGCCAAACGCATCGTTGAGAACGAAATGATCCCCCGGTTCCGCGAAGGGAATTACTACCAGGGAATCAATGCTGCCACTTCAACCATGATCTCTCTTCTCAAAGGGGAATTCACCGCTGAACAGTATAAGCAGCGGACCAAAAAGAATTCCGGCCCGGCAGGGATCATTATTGCCATGGTTATCCTGGTGATCGTTTTTGTAATAATACGTGGAAGCCGTTCGGGTGCCCATTCGGTCGGAAAAAATCTTCCCTTTTGGGCAGCACTCTGGATGCTTGGCTCCATGGGCGGCGGGAGCCGCGGTAGTTGGAACAATTTCTCTTCCGGTTCCGGTGGTTTCGGAGGCGGAGGAGGTGGTGGTTTTGGCGGCTTTGGCGGCGGTAGTTTCGGAGGTGGCGGTGCCGGAGGAAGCTGGTAAGTCAGGTGTAAAATCCTGAGTTGTAATGCGGACGATCCTGAATTTTTTTTCCAAGATTTGGTACTTTTATTACGAGGGTTTTCGGAGTATGACCGTCGGCCGTAAGCTGTGGATCATCATACTGGTCAAACTTTTCATTTTGTTTTTCATTTTCAGGCTCTTTTTGTTTCCCGATTTTTTGAATTCCAAATTCAACAACGACAAGGAGCGGAGCGATTATGTGAGGGAACAGTTAATCCGGAGAAAATGACATTTCAGTAAAATAATACTGAATCATTTTCCAGACCGGAAAACTTGCTATATTTGAGCTTTTCAAAGTGTCATTCATCCATTCATAAAAATTGCTCTTATGATTGAATCTGTAGACCTCAGTACCATTGATTGGTCGAGGGCTCAATTTGCGCTGACGGCCATCTATCATTGGTTGTTCGTTCCTTTGACCCTTGGACTCTCTTTCCTTATCGCCATCATGGAGACTATCTACGTTAAGACGGGAGATCCTGAATGGAAAAGGATCACCAAGTTTTGGATGACCCTCTTCGGGATTAACTTTGCGATTGGTGTCGCTACCGGTATCATTCTTGAATTCCAATTCGGAACAAATTGGTCGAATTACTCCTGGTTTGTTGGTGATATTTTCGGCGCTCCTCTGGCTATCGAAGGGATCATGGCTTTTTTCCTGGAATCAACGTTCATTGCAGTCATGTTTTTTGGCTGGAACAAAGTCAGTAAGGGTTTTCATCTTACTTCTTCCTGGTTGACAGCCATCGGTGCTAATCTTTCGGCGTTGTGGATTCTGGTAGCCAATGCATGGATGCAGTACCCCGCAGGGATGCACTTCAACCCTGACACCGTCAGAAATGAAATGGTGAATTTCTGGGAAGTGCTGCTTTCACCCGTTGCGGTTAACAAATTTCTCCATACTGTCTCTTCAGGTTATGTTACCGGCGCTATTTTCGTCATCGGGATCAGTGCATGGTTCCTCCTTAAAAAACGGGAGCTTCTAATGGCCCAACGTAGCATTCTGGTAGCTTCCATCTTCGGGTTGATCACCTCTCTTTTCCTGGCCTTTACCGGCGACGGATCGGCTTACCAGGTAGCCCAGAAACAACCCATGAAACTGGCTGCTATGGAGGGTTTGTACAAAGGAGAAAAAGGTGTCGGATTGGTAGCCATGGGGATTCTGACCCCCGGAAAGAAAGCAGGAGATGGCAAAGATGCTTTCCTGGTAAAGATAGAAATTCCAAAACTATTGTCCGTGTTGGGATACCGGAACACTGATGCTTATGTGCCTGGTGTTGAAGATCTTATACAGGGAGGTTTTAAACCCGAATTCAGCCCTCGCCCGGCGCAGGAATCGGCAATAGCCATTTCAGTCGAAGAAAAAATCAATAAGGGACGCACCGCGGTCACAGCATTGGGTATTTACAAAGAGGCCAAAGCGGTCGACGACAAAGCGAAATCGGATTCTGCACTTAAAGTAATGAAGGAGAATTTCCCCTATTTCGGGTATGCTTACCTCAACAAACCCGCCAGCGCCATCCCCAATGTACCTGTCACCTTTTACAGTTTCCACATCATGGTGGCATTGGGTGTCTTTTTCATCCTGCTCTTTATTGCGGTGCTTTATGCCCTTAAAAAGAAGGTGCTGGAAAAGCAACGATGGCTGTTGTGGCTCTCAGTGTGGACCATCCCCCTGGTTTACCTGGCCAGCCAGACAGGATGGATCGTAGCAGAAATGGGACGGCAGCCATGGGTGATCCAGGACTTGATGCCGACTATGGCAGCAATATCTAAAATAGATGCTTCCTCCGTCGTCATCACGTTCTTCCTTTTTGCCGCGGTCTTTACTGCACTTCTCATTGCTGAAATCATGATCATGAAACGCCAGATATCCATCGGGCCCAAGGAAGGAGGAACCAAGTAATGTTTGAAAACATGTCAATTGAAACGCTGCAATCCTACTGGTACATCATCGTCTCTCTGCTGGGAAGTGTCTTGGTTTTTCTGATGTTTGTGCAGGGAGGGCAAACCCTGATTTACACCATCGGGAAAAATGAAGAAGAAAGAAAGATGCTGGTCAACACGCTGGGACGTAAATGGGAGTTCACTTTCACGACCCTGGTGACCTTCGGAGGCGCTTTTTTTGCCTCATTCCCGCTCTTTTATTCCACCAGCTTCGGAGGCGCTTACTGGGTATGGATGGCCATTCTCTTTCCTTTTATCATACAGGCTGTAGCTTATGAATTCAGGAGCAAACCGAACAACTTCCTGGGTCAAAAAACTTACGAGTGGTTTTTGATCATCAATGGCTTGCTGGGCACGGTGCTGATCGGGGCAGCCGTCTCCACCTTTTTCACCGGTTCGGAGTTCTCGATCAACAAGACAAGCATGATCAACCTGACTGACCCCATCATCTCCCGCTGGGAAGGCCCTGCCAACGGATTGGAAGCCGTATTAAACTGGCGGAATGTCGCCCTGGGCCTGGCTGTCTTCTTTCTGGCACGGGTTTTAGGTACCCTCTATTTTTTAAATACCATCGCCGATGAGAACATCAGGAAAAGAAGCAAAAAACACCTGCTGATCAATACAATACCCTTTCTGATCTTCTTTCTCTCGTATGTTATTGCTCTGATGGTATACCCTGGCTTTGCAGTTGATCCTCTCTCCGGAACTGTTTTCATGGAGCCTTACAAATATTTTCATAATCTGATCACTATGCCGGGGGTACTGATCCTTTTCATTATTGGGGTGATGCTTGTGCTGGCCGGAATCGCACTCCCCTTATTGGGTGAAGGAAAAAGAGGATCCACCGGGATATGGCTGGCCGGGCCTGGAACCATCTTTACGGTACTGGCGCTTTTCCTCCTAGCCGGATTTAACAACACTGCCTATTATCCCTCCACATACGACCTGCAAAGCTCACTTACGATTCACAACAGTTCATCGAGCCATTATACACTCACCGCCATGAGCTATGTTTCAATCATGGTGCCTTTTGTGGTAGCCTATATATGGTATGCCTGGAAATCGATCAATAATAAAAAAATCGATGCCGCTGAAATGAAATCAGAAAGCCATACTTACTAAGTAGTTTTTCGTTCTGCTTCTATATCCATAACATATTATTTTGTTGCTCAAACCCCTTTGTCTATGTACCTGACCCCCATATTATGGCTGATTTCCTGGCCTGTTCTGATTTATATCTCCTACAGGATCATCCTTTGGGAAGTTCGTCGCTCCGAAAAATAACTTTGAACTGACCGGCATGCATCTTTTTTTTGTTTCCGGAGCCATTGGCGATCAATATCTGCTTTCAGAAGATGAATCAAAACATTGTACAAGGGTATTGCGCCTCAAACCCGGTGATGAACTACGGATGACCGACGGTGCCGGAAAATTATTCCAGGGCATCCTCGTTGATTCGGATCCAAAGAAGGCAAGGGTAGAAATACATTCCATGATTCGGGAAGAGCCTTTACATCCATGGAAACTGCACATCGCCATGGCCCCGACCAAAAACATCGAACGGTTTGAATGGTTCCTGGAGAAGGCGACAGAGATCGGCATCGACGAAATCACCCCGTTATATTGCCATCATTCAGAACGGGAAACACTCAATATGAAGCGATTAGAGAAAGTATTGATCACAGCACTGAAACAATCGCTTCGCCTGTGGTTGCCGCTCCTCAACCCTCCGGTATTTTTTAAACCTTTTGTGCAACAGGAGCGGATCGGACAACGTTTTATTGCATGGTGCGGAGCAGGAGAAACCTTTCCACTGTATGAAACCTGTCAAAAGGGAAAAGATACCCTTGTCATGATCGGGCCGGAAGGTGATTTTTCAGCAGAAGAGGTAGCACTTGCAAAACAGCAGGGATACGTGCCGGTAAGCCTGGGAAAAAACCGTTTACGTACCGAAACAGCAGGTATTGTAGCCTGCCACACGATGAACCTTATTAACCGGATGGGATAAATGAAGCAACCATTCAATAGGAAACAACTTCTCTACCGGATTCACGGAGCACCATTCACCATCCGGGGATTTGCCGGGGCGTTCCTGATTATTCTGACCACTTCATTCGCCACTCCGTCGTACCAGATTGCTTTACTAAAATACAACGGTGGCGGCGATTGGTATGCTAACCCCACTTCCCTGACCAACCTGGTGAAATTCAGCAACCGGAACCTTAAAATGAATATCAGCGAAGATATTGCCACGGTGGAAGCAGGGAGTCCCGAACTCTTTAACTATCCGATCATCCATTTGACAGGGCATGGGAATGTGGTTTTTTCGGATCAGGAGGTTAAAAACTTACGAAGCTATCTTTTAGCCGGAGGTTTTTTGCATATTGACGACAATTACGGTCTGGATCCCTTTATCCGACCGCAATTGAAGCGGCTGTTTCCCGAACTCGAACTCATCGAATTGCCCTTCACTCACCCGATTTATCACCAAACATACGATTTTTCGAATGGTCTGCCTAAAATTCACGAACACGACGGTAAACCTCCCCAAGGTTTCGGCCTGATCCACGAAGGGAGGTTGATCGTATTCTATTCCTACGAGTGTGACCTGGGTGATGGCTGGGAAGATCAGGCCGTTCACGGAGATTCAGAAGCAACACGCCTGAAAGCCCTGCAAATGGGATCCAATATTCTTCAATATATTTTTTTAGCCAGGTAACCAACTCCTTTAAAGATGACAAGAAATTTTAAACATCTACTGGTTCTTTTTCTCTTTGTTATTGTACTGATCGGATTGTCTGCATCTTCATGCACCAAGTCGGAAAGCACACCCCCTTTAAAAGTCGGCCTCATCTCGAGCATGGGGGGATTTGACGACGGAGGATTCAACCAGCAGGCTCTCAACGGGTTGATCGCTGCAGGGGGCGAGGCTCCTGTAGTGTACGAAGCCAGGGAAATATCGTCCATCGAGGATATCGACAGCAACATCCGGTATTTTCTCACAAATCAATTCAACCTGATCATCACCCTCAGTGGGGATGCCACAGATTATACCCTTGCAGCGGCACAGGCCAATCCCGGCACTAAATTCCTGCTGCTCGATGCGACAGTTTCGCCGGTACCGCGAAACATGATCTGTGTCAACTACGAGGTCGATCAGGCCTCTTTTCCCTGTGGTTTTCTGGCAGCTTACTGGGCTAACCTGAAAGATGCTGTGAATCCCCGGGTTGCTTTTGTGGGTGGTCCGGAGATACCCGCCATCCGTCAGTTTACTGTGAGTTTTTCCAAAGGTGTTGACTATTTTAATACCAGATATCACACGCGGGTCAATGTATCCGGCGTCTATGCCGATAGTTTTAACGATACCTTGCAGGGAGCCAGATATGCGGATACCCTGATCAATGAAGGGGCCTCCGTTATTTTTGCCTGCGCCGCCAAAACCGGAAATGGCGCTTTGTACAAGGCGCTGGATGCCGGTGTTCAGGCTATCGGAGTGGACGTGGATCAGTACAACACCATTCCTCTGGTAGGCTCTGCCCTGCTCACCTCCTGTATTAAACGCATGGATATCGTTGTCTTCCAGGAAGTCCTGAATGCCTGCAATGGTGCCTTTTTCGGTGGTAAGGCATTGACATTGACCCTGTCGAACCAGGGCGTTGCGATGGCACCTTATCACGATTATGAGTTCCTTCTCTCCGATACCATTAAGCAGGCGGTAGAAAATGTAAAGACCGGTATCATGAACGGTTCTATACCCACCGGGTGGCCTGAATAAGTTGGTAAATTTTCTTTAATTTTGCATTATCCGGCTTTTCAGCGAAGATCTTTTCCTGAAGAAAAACCGGTTGCTAAACATTCTTATGGGTGAACTGTATGACCGCCTCGCGGGTGATGTTCGTTTCGTCGAAGGCCTCAAAGCTTGTTTAAATTGCGGTACCTGCACCGCCATTTGTCCCGCTGCCGAATTTTATGCTTACCAACCCCGACAGATTGTCGACATTCTCCAAACCCATGATGACCAAGCCATCGAATCGCTCCTGAAGAGCGAAACCATATGGTATTGCGGAGAATGTATGTCGTGCGTAACCCGCTGCCCAAGAGGTAACGCCCCCGGATTACTTATCACGGTCCTGAGGGCTGCTTCGCAGGATTTGGGCTATTTCGTGGAATCAGAAAAGGGGAGGCAACAACTGGCCATCAAACGGACAGTAGGCGAATGGATTCTGGATTACGGCTATTGCCTCTATCCATCGGAAATTTTACCAGAAAAACATCCCGAACAAGGCCCTGTCT
Source organism: uncultured Bacteroidota bacterium (assembly GCA_937862805.1). Classification (GTDB taxonomy): domain Bacteria; phylum Bacteroidota; class Bacteroidia; order Bacteroidales; family FEN-979; genus CAIVAT01. Next base: position 33,613 of record CALMDO010000235.1, on the reverse strand, counting down.
GGGAATGGGAACATGAGCACATTGAGGAGGTAATGGAAAGATTGGGAGCTAATTATAAAAAAACCGGACCGGGAATCCTCCGTAAGGTACCGCAGGAAGATCTGGATGAAATTCGCAAGATCTTTGATGTAACAGGCGGAACAGCTCGATTTAATGCTATCGAAAATTACTCGAAACAAAAAGCCGGTGAAATGGGGATTGACCTGGACGATACGCTTGACAACGATTACATGAAAAAAATATACACTGAAAACAGTCAAAACCACGGGAGAGAGCTATGAAAGTAGAAGGGAAAAGAAGGATCTGGAAGGACTACCAGAAGGAGATCGCCGATGACCGTTATTTTTATGTAAGAAGTTGTGTAAGGCAAAACTTCTTTCCTGCCTCCGAAAAAATGTTTTTCCGGATTTTAAAAGAGGAGTTGGGCAAGGATATCTTTGAAAATGCAGCGCATACGACTTGTTCAGGGATTGGTTATCACAGCGATGTAGTTCCCTTTGAAACCACTATGACAATGGTTGCCAGGCAGTTTGCCCTGATGACCGAGTCGGGTTATCAGAATTTCACCACCTCCTGCATCACCTCTTTCGGGTTGTACACTGAAATTCTTGAGACATGGCATCACTTTCCGGAAGTTGAAGCGCGTGTCAGGGAAAACCTGAAAAAAGCTACCGGGCGTGAATTCGACAAACCGTCTAATCTTTCCCACGCCAGTGATGTGATCTACAAATTCAGGAAAGAGATAGGGGAAAAGGCCCGATACCGGTTGGTCAACAAGCAAACCGGTCAACCGCTCCGGTGCGTTGAGCACATCGGCTGTCACTACTCCCGTATGTTCCCGGGGAAAGGGGTCGGAGGAGCTGAGTACCCTTACGTCCTGGCCGGAATGATTGAAGAATGGGGAGGTGAAGTCATCGACTACCCTGAAAGGCGCCATTGTTGTGGTTTTGGTTTCCGTCAGTACCTTATCCAGGCTAACCGGGGTTATTCTCTCTCGTGTTCGAAGAAGAAATTTGATTCCATGGCCCCTTATAAACCTGATCTCATTCTCACCAACTGCCCGGGTTGCCCGATGTTTTTAGATCGCTGGCAGTACACTCTCAGTGAAATGGAAGGGACCACTTACGGGGAAAATGGCCAGGGTATTCCTGTTTTAACCTATGAGGAACTGGCCGGTCTTGTTTTAGGATACGATCCCTGGGACCTGGGTTTGCAGGTTCACCAGGTTCCGGCTGAACCTTTGTTGGACAAAATGGGAATCCCTTACGACAGCAACAGGAAATTCCTGAACCGTGATGGGCAATCGATGGGTCGCCCCAAAGCGCCTTCTTTTCTCAAATTCTATTAAGATGGATCCTCAGGTTATAATCATCGGGGCTGGCATCGCGGGGTTGACCGCAGCAGGGGCCCTTGCAGAAAAAGGCCATCATGTTCTGATCCTGGAAAAAGAGGCACAACCGGGAGGACATGTGGCGCAATGGGACCGGTTATTTCCAAGCCGCCGACCAGGAAGCGAGGTTTTAGACCACATCCGAAAGATAATGGACGGCCGGGTTGAGATCAAACCGGGAATCCGTATCAACGGTATCATCGCTCACGATCAAGATTTTACGGTGCTAACAGAAGAAGGAACCTCCTATACCGGTCAGGCGTTGTTGATAGCCAGCGGATTCCGGTTGTTTCAAGCCGAAAGAAAGGAAGAGTATGGCTATGGCATCTACGACAATGTGATCACCTCCGCCGAGGTGGAAACAGTTTTCAAACAGGGGAAAAAATTGCTGACCAGTAAAGGTACTCTCCCGCAACGCGTAGCATTGATCCATTGCGTGGGCTCACGCGATGAGAAGGTCGGTAATCTTTATTGTTCGAAAGTCTGCTGCGTGACGGGCGTCAAACAAGCCATCGAAATAAAAGAACAGCTTCCGCAGTGTGAAGTCTTTTCCTTTTACATGGACATGCGGATGTACGATCGTCATTTTGAGGAACTCTATTTTGAAGCCCAAAAACAATGGGGGGTCCAATTCATTCGCGGCAGACTGTCGGAATGCAGCGAAGCTCCTGATCAATCCCTGATCATCAAGACAGAGGATACCCTTACAGGCCGTCCCCTGCGCATGATTGTCGACCTGGTGATATTGCTGGTCGGGTTCGTTCCGGAACCCGAAACCGGCAAACTTGTTGAAATGCTCGGGTTATCCACAGGAGAAGACGGATTCATCCTCCCTTCTGATGAGCACTACAATGATAACCTGACGACTGTACCGGGTGTCTTCCTGGCCGGGGCAGTCAAAGGCCCGGCCACTATTTCCAATACCATCGCAGATGCCAGAGCAGCCGCTTTGCAAATTGATTCCTGGTTAAAAACGAAACCATAAAATGAAAGATTTCGGATTTACCGTACAACTGGATCATTCGATTGATTACGATGCGAAAGATAAAAGGATGATGCGGTATGTTTTATACCACGAACCTTCCCTGGATTGGTGTATTGGTTGCGGAAGCTGCACGGCTACCTGTTCTGCCGGCCAATTTACGCTGTTCAACATACGGATGGCCCATACCCTGCTCCGAAGAGGAGAAACCGAAAAACTGAAACAAGAACTTAAGAAATGCATGTTCTGCGGAAAATGTCAACTCACCTGTCCCAGGGGAGTGAACCTCCGCAATGTCCTGCTGAGAATTAACCGGGCTATCGAACTTTTCGGATGATCAATTTTAACTTTTTCGTTTTACCCTTCACCCTTGGCCTGATCTATGTTTTCCTTGCCGTAGGGAAAAGCTGGTACCGTTGGATCGCTGCATTACCGGCCATTGATAAAGTAAAACTCACCAATGGGTTAAAACATCCCGGAAAAATCGCAGCTGCCCTCCGCGAAATCTTTCTTGAGTCACTGATACACAGAAAGATGTGGAAGCAGAATCCATTGCTTGGCTACATGCACATGAGTTTTGCCCTGGGTTGGTTTTTGCTGATCATCCTTGGAAACATTGAAAGTCGTTATTACAGTGGAACTCACCTGAATGCCCCCTATTACCCGATTTTTCTGAAATTCTTCATTCACGACAAACTGGTTTTGTTTTTCGAGGTTTATTCGGTACCGTTTCTTTTCCGGTTTTTCATGGATTTTTTGCTGATCTTCATCCTGAGCGGGTTGGTTTTGGCTTTTTTAAAAAGAAAACAATCGAAATGGTTTGGAATGAAAAAGACCACTTCCCACCATTTCACAGACAGGGTTGCCATCACCACCCTTTGGCTGATTTTTCCGATGCGTTTGCTGGCAGAAAGTTACACGGCAGGATATTATGGCAATGGCGGTGGATTTATGACCCAACCGTTGGGGAATTTTCTGGTAAGCCTCACCCCTTTGCCTTCCGATTTTGTAGCTTACACCATGTGGTGGTGTTACAGTCTTGTGCTGGGCATTTTTTTCGTCATGCTGCCTTATTCACGTTACATGCACATCCCGACGGAAATATTGTTGATCTTTTTCCGGCATTGCGGTATTCAACCTAAAAAATGGTACTCAAGCTTCTCGGAAACTGAAGTCCAGTCATGCTCCCGCTGTGGTGTCTGTTTGGATGACTGCCCCATGATCGCAGCCGGAATCCAGGATTCGCAGGCAGTTTATTTCATCAGCGGAGTGCGCGATCGTTATGTTCCTGAGGAGATCAGTCAGAAATGCCTGGTTTGCGGCCGCTGCCAGGAAGTTTGCCCTGTGGGCATCTCCACCGACTCACTCCGATTGATCAAGAGAAGGGAGATTACTTCAGGTCAGGCATCTGATTTCAGGTATCTTACCAATGGCCATTCAGGGAAGGGTGATGTAGTCTATTTTTCAGGATGTATGACGCACCTCACACCGACAATCATCCTGGCCATGAAAGGGATTCTCACCCGTGCAGGCATTGATTTTATCCACCTCGATGCCGATGGTTCGGTATGCTGTGGCCGCCCCTTGATGATCGCCGGAAAAGACCGTCAGGCCAACGAATTGATAGAATTCAACAAAACCCTCATCAGGCAAACGCAAGCCCGTATGCTCGTCACCTCCTGCCCCATCTGTTACCGTGTTTTTCGTGAAGAGTACAACCTGCCGATCCGGATACAGCATCACTCGCAATTCCTTCTGAACCTGATTAAAACGGGTAAAATTCCTTTACAGGGCCACTTTTCGAAAGTTGCCTATCATGATCCTTGCGATCTGGGGCGTGGCACCAAGACCTATGAAGCGCCGCGTGAACTCATCGGGAAAGTCGCTGACCTGGTAAACGTAAGGGAGGAACGGGAAAAAGCACACTGTTGCGGTGGAAGCCTTGGAATGTTCGAGGCTTCAAACAGTCAGAGGAATTTGATGACCAAAGCTGCACTGGATATCCTGGTCGAAAACCAACCGGAAACGATTGCGACTTCATGCCCTCTTTGTAAAAAGACACTGGGTCGCCATGCTTCAATGGCTGTTAAGGATATCGCCGAACTGGTCTATGAAGCGATTCCGCGGGAATAATTCAGCCATTTTCAATCTTACGGCTTCTTTTCCGTTCAATCTCATCAAGTATGATCTTTCGGATGCGTATGGAACGAGGTGTCACCTCAACGTATTCATCATTTCTGATATATTCCATGGCCTCTTCGAGCGAAAATTTCACCGCGGGTACGATCACAGCTTTTTCATCAGAACCGCTTGCCCGTACATTCGATAATTTTTTGGTTTTATTGACATTGATAACGATGTCATCGCTGCGGGTACATTCACCAATGACCTGTCCGTTATAGACCTCTTCAAAAGGATCGATAAAAAATTTGCCCCGATCCTGCAATTTATCAATGGCATAAGTAATGGCAGTACCTGTGTACATGGAAATGAGTGCTCCATTGATCCTGCCTTGCATATCGCCTTTCCAGGGCTGATATGATTTGAACCGGTGGGCCATAACCGCTTCCCCCTCGGTTGCTGTCAGAACAGGGTTGCGAAGGCCGATCAATCCACGGGCCGGGATGTCAAATTCGAGGATTACCCGGTCGCGTTTGTGTTCCATGTGGATCAGGTCTCCCTTTCGGCGGCTTACCAGCTCAATTACTTTTCCCGCGAAAGGCTCCGGCACCTGCACTTTAAGCAACTCAACCGGTTCGCATTTTTCACCGTCAATTGTCTTGGTCAGTATTTGGGGTTGCCCTAACTGAAACTCATAACCTTCACGGCGCATGGTTTCGACCAGAATGGCCAGGTGAAGGATTCCCCTTCCAAAAACCTGGAATTTCTCCGGCGAATCCATCTCTTCAACACGCAAAGCGAGGTTTTTTTCAGTTTCCCTGAAAAGCCTTTCCCTGATGTGCCGTGAGGTGACAAAGGTTCCTTCTTTTCCTGCGAAAGGAGATGTATTGATGGTGAACAACATGCTCATGGTCGGCTCGTCCACACTGATGGGAGTCATCCCTTCAGGCGCATCGATGTCGGCAATGGTATCCCCGATATCGAAATTTTCTGGGCCTAACACGGCACAAATCTCCCCTGCACCGACTTCCCATTTTACCTTTTCCTTGCCCAACCCTTCAAATAAATACAACTCTTTTACTACGGAGCGGGTTACGCTCCGGTCATTCTTCACCAACGATACGGGCATGCCCGCTTTGATCGATCCCCTTGTGATCCTCCCGACAGCAATCCGACCTACATAAGAGGAATAATCAAGTGAACTGATTTGCATCTGGAGGGTGCCGGGAATCTGCACCGGCGGTGGAACATGCGCGATGATCTGGTCCAACAGATAACTGACATCAGAAGCCGGTTTGCGCCAGTCATCCGACATCCAGCCTTGTTTCGAGGAGCCGTAAACCGTGGGAAAATTGAGCTGGTCTTCGCTGGCATCCAGGCTGAACATCAATTCAAACATGGCTTCCTGCACCTCGTCGGGCGCACAGTTGGGCTTGTCAACCTTGTTGATCACAACGATGGGTTTCTTTCCCAGTTCCAACGCCTTCTGTAAAACGAAACGGGTCTGAGGCATCGGGCCTTCGAATGCATCCACGAGAATCAACACCCCGTCGGCCATGTTGAGTACCCGCTCGACTTCACCTCCGAAATCGGCATGACCGGGCGTGTCAATGATGTTGATTTTGTATCCTTTATATCGCACGGATACATTCTTGGAAAGGATCGTGATCCCGCGTTCCCGTTCCAGATCATTGGAATCGAGAATGAGTTCACCCATCTCCTGATTATCTCTGAAAAGACGGACCTGATGAAGAATCCGGTCAACCAGGGTGGTCTTGCCATGGTCAACGTGAGCGATAATCGCTATGTTTCTGAGTTCATTCATCAAATCAGATTCTATAAGAGGTTAGTTGCTGTTCCAGCACCCTGATGCGGGCTTCTGCATCCTGCTGTTTCTTCCGTTCTCCATCCACAACCACTGTCGGAGCGTTTCTGATAAATTTTTCATTGTCTAGTTTTTGCATAACCTTCTCCAAAAAGCCACGGGTATAGGCTAACTCTTCTTCCAGCTTTTGGATCTCTCCTTCCGCATCAATGGAGCTCTGCAGGGGAATGAAAAATTCTGTGGATCCTACAATAAAAGTATGACAGTCGGCCACTTTTTCCTCCACGTAAGCTAATTGTGACAGGTTGCATAGCTTAGAAATCACCCCGTCGAACAGGAAATCGGGCTGTTCCTCGTTATTTTTACGGACAAAAAGTTGAAGACCCTCCTTTTGAGGGATATTCTTTTCTTTGCGGACGCTGCGAATGGCGATGATCACTGTTTCAGCAAAGCTGAACCGGTCGATCAAATGCTGATTATAGACGGCCGCCTCCGGTTGACGCTCAACCATCAGGGAAGAACCGGATTCACGTTCTTTCAGAATATGCCAGATTTCTTCCGTAAGAAACGGCATAAAGGGGTGAAGCACCAATAACAATTTTTCAAAAAACTCAATGGTTGAAAGATAGGTAAGCTGATCGACAGGTTGTTGGTAAGCGGGTTTGATCATCTCCAGGAACCAGGAACAGAAATCATCCCAAACCAGTTTATAGGCTGCCATCAATGCTTCACTTAGACGGTAATCATCGAAAAGATCATTGATGTTTCCCAGGGAGGCGTTGTACACCGAATCAAACCATTGAATCGATATTTTATTTACTTCCGGTTGAAGCAATTCAGGATCAACCTGCCAACCCCTGACCAACCGCATGGCATTCCATATCTTGTTGCAAAAATTCCTCCCCTGTTCGATCAACCCTTCATCGTAAAGCAGGTCGTTCCCTGCCGGGGAGCAAAGGAGCATTCCCACCCGCACTGCATCAGCGCCATAACGGCTGATCAGCTCGAGAGGTTCCGGTGAATTGCCAAGGGATTTCGACATTTTACGGCCTTGTTTATCCCTGACAATGCCTGTAAAATAGACATTTTTAAAAGGAATCTCTTTTCTGTACTCCCATCCGGCCATGACCATCCGGGCTACCCAGAAAAAGATGATCTCAGGCGCCGTAATCAGGTCGTCGGTAGGGTAATAATAGCGGATGTCCGGATTGTCGGGATGGCGAATGCCGTCGAAAACAGAGATAGGCCATAGCCAGCTTGAAAACCAGGTATCCAAAACATCTTCATCCTGGTTAAGATCCTCCAAGGTTAAAATTGTTTCGCCGGCCGGCTGATTTTCCCGTGCGATTGCCAGCGCCTCTTCTTTGTTCCGTGCAACCACGAAAGTGCCATCAGGCAGGTAGTAGGCAGGTATCCGTTGACCCCACCATAGTTGACGGGAGATGCACCAATCGGTGACATTTTCCATCCAGTGCCGGTACATGTTCTTGTATTTCGGCGGGTGAAACCTGATGGTGTCATTCTCTACCAAATCCAATGCGGGTTTTGCCAAAGCGCTCATTTTCATGAACCATTGGATTGAGATCCTGGGTTCGATCACCTCATCCGTTCTTTCTGAATAACCCACTTTATTGTTGTAAGCTTCTACCTTCACCAGGTGGCCTTTTTCGCTAAGATCGCGGGTGATCTTTTCCCGCACCACGAAACGGTCTTCGCCGATGTACCGTTGCGCTGCCTCACTCATCGTTCCGTTGGGATTGAAGGTATCGATGACCTCCAGTTTGTATTTCAACCCCAGGTTATAGTCGTTGATGTCATGCGCCGGGGTCACCTTTAAAGCGCCTGTACCGAATTCACGGTCGACATATTCATCAAAAATCACCGGAATGGAACGATTGACAAGGGGAACGAGTATCTTTTTACCCCGTAGGAATTGGTACCTTTCATCCTCCGGATGGACGCAGATGGCAGTATCGCCCAGAATGGTTTCAGGACGGGTAGTTGCTACCGTAACCCATTCATCATCTGTTCCTTCGACCCGATACCTGACATAATAAAGTTTTGAGTTGACCTCTTTGTAAATAACCTCTTCGTCGGATACCGCAGTGAGGGCCTTAGGATCCCAGTTAACCATTCGTATTCCTCTGTATATCAATCCTTTATTATACAGATCAACAAAAACATTGATCACAGAATCATACAGGGCTTCATCCATGGTAAAGCAAGTTCGTTCCCAGTCACAGGAAGCGCCCAACTTTTTCAATTGGTCGAGGATGATGCCACCATGTTTCGCTTTCCATTTCCAGGCATGGTTTAAAAACTCATCGCGGGTAAGACTTGCTTTATCGATACCTTCTTCTCTGAGTTTCCCGACAACTTTCGCTTCTGTGGCAATGGAGGCATGGTCGGTACCGGGTACCCAACAAGCATTTTTCCCCAGCATCCGGGCCCGGCGGACAAAAATGTCCTGAATGGTATTGTTGAGCATGTGGCCCATGTGGAGCACTCCCGTAACATTGGGAGGAGGGATGACGATGCAGTACGGTTCCCTTTCATCCGGTACAGAATGAAAAAAGCCCTGCTTCATCCAGTAATCATACCATTTATCCTCCACCAGGGAAGGATCGTACTTGGAAGCAATTTCCGACATTTCAGCTGATTTTTAAGAAGGAGCAAAATTAGTAAAAAAACCAGGGCATCCGACTTAAAACAAACGGCTGCGTTTAACCAGGTAAGGCAGGAGTACCTGTTCGAATCCTGCATGTATGTCCGCTTCAACCAGATCGATGTGATACTGACCGCAACGCAGTTTCAGTTCATCCCTGAAGCGGGTGACAGTAGATACATAGTGTTCCCTGAGCCTGGAAGGGATGGCCCTCAATCGCTCTCCGGTTTCCAGGTCAATGAATTGAAAAGGCCGGTCTTCGAAATCAAATTCCAGCTCTTTATTTTTATCTGTCACATGGAAGAGCACCACTTCGTGCTTATTGTGTTTAAGGTGTTGCAATGCCTGGAAGAGCGCTTCCGGATCGTGGTTGGTCTCGAACATATCGCTGAAGATGATCACCAGCGAGCGTTTGTGGATTCTTTCCGAGAGCTCGTGAATAGCCCTGGAAGCCAGCGTTTTATGAAGGTTTTGCAGGGAACGGGAAGCCAGGCAATGTTCCAGTTCAGTGAACAGATAACGGTTGTGGATCGCGTTGGATTTGGCTGGCGTATGAAGTTCGATCTGGTCGGAGAAAACGCTTATACCCGATGCATCCCGTTGTTTATGAAGCAAATAAATAAGGGCTGCCGCCATGTATACCGAAAACGTTATTTTGTTGGGATGGGAAAGATCCGGTGCAGGAATCACCGGATAATGCATGGAGGAAGAGTTATCTATCAGGATCTGACATCGCAGATTGGTCTCTTCTTCATACCGTTTGGTATAGAGCCGGTCGGTACGGCCATACAATTTCCAGTCGATGTCTCTTACCGATTCACCCGAATTATACAGCCGGTGTTCAGCAAATTCGACACTGAAGCCATGGAAAGGGCTTTTGTGCAAACCCGTTATGAAACCCTCAACAACCTGACGAGCAAGGAATTCAAGTGAAGAAAACTGCTCCAGCCGGGTTTTATCAATTGTTGGAACCATCCTGAGGTTGATCAGAAATTCATCATCGGCACGCGGAGATGATTTCCGGAATCCTGATTAGATATATTTTTCAATCAACGCTTTGTAGGAGGCTTTAGGGACGGCGCCGACCTGCTTATCGACCACCTGGCCTTTCTTGAAGAACAACACGGTGGGTATATTACGAACCTTATAAAGGGCTGTGGTAGCAGGGTTGTCATCAACATTCATCTCTCCTGCAACGATACGGCCTTCATATTCTGCCTCCAGTTCATGAATAATAGGAGAAACCATACGGCAAGGGCCGCACCATTCTGCAGAAAGATCGACAATCACAAGTTTATCGCTTTTCACAACTTTTTCCTCAAAATTCTGATCGGTGAATTTTTCAAACATATTTTCTGATTTATTATTTGTTAGACAGTTATTTACCTGCTAAAGTACAAAAAAAACTATTTCTCAGGCAATTTCTTTACTCTCCGGTCACTTTATACTCGATCTGAGGAAGTTGCTGCAGCGCCCTGACCATCTCACCGGCATTGATCCTGTATTTTCTTGAAGGAAGATCGATGGTAAGGTTCTCGGCATAATCCTGAATCCGTAACCGAAGCGCACAACGCCCCTTGTGCTTATACGCCAGGGTCTGTAGAAGATGGATCGTCTCCTTTGTCAGATCATTGATTTCTATAGTAAGCGATAAGACTTTGGCTGATTTTTCCATCACTTCCGAAAGGAGCATAATGTTTATTACCCTGACTATCAATTGGTCCGGATTGTCAAACCGGGAATCAATCCGGGCTCTGATAAACAGGAACCGGCCCTCTTTCAGCAAATGAGACCACTTCAGGTAATCTTCCGAAAAAACAGTCAGGCTGATGAAATCAAAATAATCTTCTACTACGAAACTGCCAAACAGTTTCCCGGTTTTACCGGTTTTGTGCTTGGCTTCAATGACCATTCCGGCGAAGGTAAATTCTTTCCCTTTCAGGGTATGAAGGTCCTCTTTCAGATCACTGATAGCAACCGTTGAAAAAGTCTCCATTTCAAGCCTGTACTCATCGAGGGGATGACCCGACATGTAAAAACCGGTCACCTCTTTTTCATATTTAAGCCGTTCGAGTGATGACCAGGGGCGGCAATCGGGCATGGGTAATTCCCGGAAACCGATCTCTTCCGAATCGCCGAAAAGGGATTGTTGCATGGAATCCCTCCGGGCGAAGTAATCGGTAGTATAACGCATCACTTTTTCAAGGAAGGTTGTATCGTCATTGTTTTCCTGGAAAAAAAACTGTGCTCTGTGGGTGTTTTCAAAACAATCAAAAGCGCCCGCTTTAGCCAGCGACTCCAGGCATCTTTTATTCACAAGGTGTGAATTGAGCCTGAGGGTCAAATCCGAGATTGAGAGGAATGGTCCGTTGTTTTCCCGTTCCTCCACAATGCTCGCTACAGCGCTTTCACCTACGTTTTTAATTCCCGCCATCCCAAACCGGATCTCTCCCTTTTTATTGGCAACGAAGGCCCCCAGGCTTTCATTGATATCGGGGCCAAGAACCGGGATTCCCATTCTTTTGCATTCGTCAAGAAAAAGGGTGATCTCCTTCAGATCGGTCAGGTTACGGCTCAGAACGGCGGCCATGAATTCGGGCGGATAATGGACTTTCAGCCAGGCCATCCGGTAAGCAAGAAAGGCATAACAAGTAGAATGAGATTTATTGAAGGCGTAATTGGCAAAGGCCGTCCAATCTTTCCAGATTTTGTTGACAATCTCTTCATCGTGCCCTTTCTTTCTGCAACCATCAAAGAACTTGGGTTTAAGATCGTTGATGATGGAACCGATCTTCTTTCCCATTCCTTTCCGCAGGGAATCGGCTTCTCCTTTTGTAAACCCTGCCAATTCCTGCGACAACAACATGACCTGTTCCTGATAGACTGTGATCCCATATGTATCTTTAAGATACTTCTCCATGACCGGGATATCATAGACGATCTTCTCCTTACCATGTTTCCGGTTGATAAAACTGGGAATATAATCCATGGGTCCCGGCCGGTAGAGGGCATTCATGGCGATCAGATCCTCTATTTTATTCGGTTTGAGATCTTTCAGATATTTCTTCATTCCATCTGACTCAAACTGAAAAATGCCGGTTGTCCGGGCGGTGCTGAAGAGTTCGTAGGTGGTTTGATCGTCGAAAGGGATTGCTTCCAGATCGAGGTCGATCCCATGGGTCAACCGGATGTTTTTCAGTGCATCTTTAATGATGGAGAGGGTTTTTAATCCCAGGAAATCCATCTTCAGCATGCCCACCTTTTCAATATAATCACCATCAAACTGGGTGACAAAAAGATTTGATTCCTTTGATGTTGTGATGGGAATGTGGTCGATAAGGGGGTCGCGACTGATGATGACCCCACAGGCATGAAGCCCGGTTTGACGGATGGAACCTTCTAAATTTTCAGCATATTTGAGTGTTTCAGCCACCAGGGAATTGTCCGAAAAACGGGCAGCTTTCAGTTCCGGAACCTCCTCATAGGCGGTTTTCAATGTAATGCTATTCCGGCCGGGTACCAGTTTGGTCAGTTTTGAAACCTCATCGAGCGGCAGCCGCTGAACCCTGCCAACATCCCTGATGGCGCCTTTAGCGGCCATGGTTCCAAATGTGATGACCTGCGCAACCTTGTCATGTCCGTACTTGTTAACAACCCACCGGAGCACTTTGTCCCTTCCATCTTCATCGAAGTCAATATCGATGTCGGGCATGGAGATGCGATCGGGATTCAGAAACCGTTCAAACAGTAAATCATAAGGTAAGGGATCGACATCGGTGATCCGGATACAATAAGCCACCACCGAGCCGGCAGCCGAACCCCTGCCGGGGCCGACCGAAACACCCATTTCCCGGGCAGCATTGAGAAAATCCTGAACGATCAGAAAGTATCCGGGGTAACCCATGCGGCAAATGGTCTCCAGTTCAAACTCGATTCTTTCCTTGATTGTCTCGGTCAATTCCGGATACCGCTTTTCAGCGCCCTTGTATGTCAGGTACCTCAGGTATTCACCGGCATCGGTAAAGCCCTCCGGCAAGGGGAAGTCGGGCATTATCGGATCGCGGTTGAGACTGTAATGTTCAACTTTTGCCAGCACCTCAAGGGTGTTTTCGAGCGCTTCGGGCAGATCGGCAAAAAGAACGTTCATCTCCTCTTTTGATTTGAACCACTCCTGGCCTGTATAGCGCATCCGGGTCGGGTCATCAATAAATTTTCCGGTGTTGATGCATAACAACCGGTCGTGTGCCTCCGCATCCGCTTCATTTAAAAAATGGACATCATTGGTTGCCAACAACTTAATCTTGAATTTCCGGCTCAACTCCACCACTACCTTTTCCACTTCAAGCTGGCGTTTGTAAACTTCAGTATCACGTGTCGGATCAGTGGCAGGATGACGCATCAGTTCAAGATAAAAATCATCCTTGAAAATTTCTTTGTACCCGAGGAGGGCTTCTTCTGCTTTGGGAATATTACCGTTCAGGATGGCCCGCGGGATCTCCCCTGCCAGGCACGCGGAAGAGGCGATCAAACCCTCATGGTATTCGCGCAACAATGCCTTGTCGATCCTGGGTTTATAATAATGGCCGTCAATCCACGAAAAGGAAATCAGTTTGAGAAGATTATGATAACCCTTGGCATTTTTTGCAAGGAGAATCAGGTGATCGCCTTTTCGGTCAACCGGATCAGTTTTGTCTTTCAGGCTCCGGCGGGCGATATAAGTTTCGCACCCGAAAATGGGTTTAAAATCCTTCTTCCCGGATGCGGCTTCGGCAAATTCCTTAATGCCGAATAAATTACCATGATCTGTGATGGCCACTCCGGCCATCTCCATTCCAACAGCTTTTTCGACCATCTCCTTGATACGGCAGGCGCCATCCAGAATGGAATATTGTGTATGAACGTGTAAGTGAACAAAATCAGCCATTTAACCAGGGGAAAAAAGATACAGAATCAGGCGCTAAATTACCGGAATTTACCCTACGAAAAGCCATTGTTGATAAAATTGCCGGCTGAAGCCTCCCTGTGATCCGTGAAACACGAATTTTGATAATTGACTCTTGTTTTTTATATTTGTAAGAAAAAAAAGATGTTTACACCCGGCCACTTTCACCCAATGATGGTCCACTTCCCGATCGCCCTGCTGACCATCGGCTTTCTTACGGACCTGATTTCAGTGTTCTACAAAAAAGAGCAATGCCTTACAAAGATGGGCTACTGGCTCGAAGTTACAGGCATGATCACCACCCTGCTTGCCTTTGGTACAGGCTATTTTTTCACCAATCCCATGGAGGGAGAAGCCGGTTTACTTCGCGACCGTCATGAGTTTTTTGCCACCATCACCCTGATCACCATTGTTATTGCCACCTTGTTCAGGATCCTGCTGAACTATCAGAACAAAGAGCAATCGCCACTGAAGTATGTATCTCTCGCTTTGTTTATGATTGCCTTTGTCTTTGTTTCCGTTACCGGGTATTTAGGCGGTTCTCTGGTCATCGATTACATGATCGGGCTCTGATGGAAACAACTCAGTAAACTATCCTTTTCAAAAAAAATAACAAGTCATGAAAAAGATCATTTTCCCATTTTGCCTCCTTTTCTTGGTTTTTTGGAGCCAGGCGGCCATTGGCCAGACAAAAAAAACAGCCGAAAACCTGAAAGCAGCATACGAAGGAGAATCCGAAGCTTCCGCGAAATATGCAGCTTATGCAGCGCAGGCTAAAAAAGAGGGGCTGGTTCCCATTGCCACCCTGTTTGAAGCCGCCTCCCGCGCTGAAGCGATTCATGCCGCCAATCATAAGAAGGTACTGGAAGGCATGGGTATAAAACCGAGTGACGCAACGCCCGCTTTGACGGTGAAAACCACTGCCGAAAACCTTGCCGATGCAAAATCAGGAGAGAGTTATGAGATCACCACCATGTATCCCGGTTTCATTGCCACTGCCAAAGGTGAAAATGAAATATCTGCCATGAAATCATTTCGTTGGGCCATGGAAACAGAAAAAAAACACATGGTAATGTACCAGAGGGCACTCACCGCCATGCAAGCAAAAAAAACGAACGGATTGCCCACCCTATACTGGGTTTGCCCCAAATGCGGGAATACTTATGATGTCGCCAAACCGGAAGCCAGCTGTTCCTTCTGTGGTACCGCGATTGCCAAATACATCCGGTTTGGGAAATAGAAAAACCCAGGGTTTGGTGAATTCAAAAAAAATCCCGACATTTGCACCCCTAAAATCCAATACCTTTTTATAAACAATTCATTCAACAATGCCAACTAAAATCAGATTACAAAGAAGAGGTAAAAAGGGACAAGCTTTTTACCACATTGTTATTGCGGATGGTCGTGCACCACGAGACGGAAAGTTCATAGAACAAATTGGCATCTATAACCCCATCAGTGTACCCGCAGAGATTGAGCTTAATTTCGACAAAGCCCTCGATTGGCTGAAGAAAGGCGCTCAACCTACCGATACCGTTAAAGCCCTCCTCTCTTACAAAGGTGTTTTGTACAAAAACCACCTGTTGAAAGGAGTTCAGAAAGGCGCCATGACCGAAGAGCAGGCTGAAGCCAAATTCCAGGCCTGGAAAGAGGAGAAAAACCTGAAACTCGAAAGCAAGAAGAAAGCGTTGGAGCTCAGTGAAAAAGACCTTCGTAAGAAAGCGCTGGAAGAAGAGAAAAAGGTCAATGAGGCCAAAGCTGAAGCCATCGCGAAAAAACTGGCCAAAGCCCGCCTGGATGAAGCTGCCCAGGCTGCTGAAGCAGCCCTGGCCGAAGCTCCTCCTGCAGAAGGCGAAGCCCCTGCAGAAACGACCACTCAGGAATAAGCCCGCCTATCCCTGTCACCATGGGTCAGGACGATTTTTATTACCTTGGAAAAATCTTAAAGCCACATGGTAATAAAGGTTTTTTAATGATCCGCCTGGAGGTGGATGATCCGACAGCTTATCAAAATCTGGAATCCGTTTT
Organism: uncultured Bacteroidota bacterium; assembly: GCA_937862805.1. Taxonomy (GTDB): domain Bacteria; phylum Bacteroidota; class Bacteroidia; order Bacteroidales; family FEN-979; genus CAIVAT01. The sequence continues at coordinate 17,660 of CALMDO010000235.1, read as the reverse complement.
CCTTGATCTTCATGGTGAACGGATTCCTTTTTTTATTGAAACACTGGAACTGAGATCGCCCGGGAAAGTCTTGGTTCGCTTCAAAGATATCACAACACCGGAAGATGCCATCCCCTTTCAGGGATTGGAGATGTACCTCCCGGTCGACACCCTCCCCAGGTTGAAAGGAAAACGTTTCTATTATCATGAAATCCGTGGTTTCAGGGTGATCGATGTAAAATATGGGGAGGTGGGTGTGCTCAAAGATATCCTCGAATATCCTCACCAGGCACTCTTTCAGATCATGGATAACGACAAAGAGATTCTGGTACCGGTGGTGGATGAGATAATTCTGCAAGTCAACAGAAAAAAAAAGATTCTGGAGCTTAACGTCCCTGAAGGGCTGATTGAATTGTACCGTGGGTAATATCCACTTCCGTTTCGGACAATTTACTGTTAAAGATACCCGTAGTACCATGCGGGTCGGAACCGATGCAATGTTGCTTGGCTCATGGGCCGGAAGTGACCTTCCAGATCCTCTACCCATACTAGATATCGGTACCGGATGCGGTGTGCTGGCATTGATGATGGCACAGAAATCGTACACCCTGGTTCATGCTGTTGAACCCGATGAGGACTCCTGTACCGAAGCAGTTGAAAATTTCAATCACAGTCCGTGGAAACACCGGATCCAGGTGTTCAGGGAAAAGGTTCAGGATTTCGCAAAAAAAAGGCCGGATCATTATGGTTACATCTTCTCCAACCCTCCCTTTTTCGACAGAGATCTCCCATCACCGAAGCAGCGGAAAAACCTCGCCCGCCATCAACAAAGCCTTCCCCTGAGCGATTTGTTTCAGGCAGGCACCACTTTGCTTCATATCACCGGGAGGATGGCGCTCATCGTGCCTTTCGACCAGACGACTTCCTGCATCAACCTGGCCACCGGTCACGGGCTTTACCTTCATCGCAGTCTGACGGTGACATCCAAACCCGGAAAGTCTCCTTTTCGCAGCCTGATGGAATTCGGCTTTAACCAACCAGTTGTACCTGACACCACTTTACTCACCCTGTTAGATGCCGATGGCCGGTATTCGTCAGAATATCTTGAACTGACCTGTGAGTACCATTCCTTTTAATATATATTTTTGCACTTTACTATAAAACTTATCCCTCATGAAATTCTATGACCTTTACCTCCATGGGATCACGGTCTTCATGGGTTTTTTCGCCATGCTGAACCCCATCGGGAACATCCCGGTTTTTTTGGGAATGGTGCAGGATTTTGATAAAAAGACCCAAAACCAGGTCGCAGCCCGTGCCACCTTTGCTGCCTTTGTCATCATTGCTTTCTTTTCCATCTTCGGACATATCATTTTCCGGCTGTTCGGTATTACCTTGCCGGCTTTTCAGATTGCCGGAGGGATTATCGTTTTCATCATCGGGTACCAGATGCTGACGGCAAAAGAAAATACCATTCATTCCCAAGCGCCCCATGAAGAAGAACAGATGACAATGATCGCGCGCCAGATGGCTATTTCACCCCTGGGCATCCCCCTCCTTGCGGGTCCCGGTACCATTTCGACGGCAATGAACTTCGTAGGAGCCGAAAAATCAATAACCAACGTGTTGCTGGTGATCGGTATTTTCGCTATCATGTGCCTGATCACCTATCTCCTGTTCATCTCTTCACGGGTCATCGCAGAGAAAATCAGCAACGAAATGCTCAAGGTTGTTTCCCGTATTATGGGACTGATTCTGGCCGTCATTGCGGTTCAAATGATCATCATTGGCGTTGAGGGCACCATCGTCTATTTTAATCAATCGCAACAATGAAAAACTGCCTCCTGCCGGGTCTCCTGTTGTTGCTTTTTTTATGGGGATGTTCCCATACCCGCACTGAAAAGTGGCCCAATGGTAACAAGCGTTCAGAGGTCACGCTAAAGGGTGACAAATATGAAGGTCCTGCCCGTTACTGGTTTGAGAGCGGAACGCTTCAGATGGAATGTACTTACCAAAACAACCTGCTGGAAGGCACCCTGCGAAGGTATTATACCTCGGGCGCCCTCCACGAAGAGCAGCAATACGTCAAAGGTAAACTGCAAGGGATGGCGATCACACGGGATTTGACAGGGAACCTGATTACTCAATCGCAGTATCGGGAGGGGCTTTTATCCGGTCGTTTTGTAGAATACTATTCCAACCACCAGATCCGGACAGAAGGGAATTACCTCCGAGGGAACTATGAAGGAATCTGGTTGTATTACGATGCCGATGGTAACATTATCGGGGAGGGACGGTTCACCGGCGGAAAAGGCATTCAAAAAGCCTATTATGAAAACGGGAAAGTCAAACAATCAACCGCTTACAGTAATAATGTGAAACACGGAGAGGAAATCTTCTACAAAACTGATGGGACGATCGACTATGTAAACCGGTACCAGGAAGGCCGATTGATTGAAAAAGTCAGTCCCTGATCCCGTGTTTTACGGTTGAAGGTTTGTTTGAAAAAAATTACCCTCTTTTGTTTGGTTAATCATCAGGAACTGTTTAATTTTGCATTTGTTATTTATTTCACAGTGTTATCATTGTAACGATTAAATTTTTCTGGTATATAAACACCTAAAACTGAATCAACATGAACTTAGAGAAAATCATGAATGACCTGGAGAAAAAGCATCCGGGTGAAAAAGAGTACCTCCAGGCAGTAAGGGAAGTGCTTGAATCGATCGAAGAAGTTTACAATGAAAATCCTCAATTTGAATCGGCCAATATCATTGACCGTTTGGTTGAGCCAGACAGGATCCTCACTTTCAAAGTCTGCTGGGTGGATGATAACGGAAAAGTGCAGGTCAACCTGGGTTACCGGATTCAATTCAACAACGCAATCGGACCTTACAAAGGTGGTTTGCGTTTCCACCCCAGTGTCAACCTGAGCATTTTGAAATTCCTGGGTTTTGAGCAGATCTTCAAAAACAGCCTGACCACTTTGCCCATGGGCGGAGCCAAGGGAGGAAGTGATTTTGATCCCAAAGGCAAATCGAATGCCGAGATCATGCGCTTTTGCCAGTCGTTCATGTTAGAACTCTGGAAAATCATCGGTCCGGAAACGGACGTTCCGGCTGGTGACATTGGCGTTGGCGGCCGTGAAATCGGTTTCCTTTACGGGATGTATCGTAAGCTCGCCCGTGAAAACACCGGTGTCCTTACAGGAAAAGGGCTTAACTGGGGGGGCAGCCTGGTCCGTCCGGAAGCTACCGGATTCGGAGCAGTGTACTTCGCCAAAGAAATGCTGGCAACCAAAGGTGAGACCTTCAAAGGAAAAACCGTTGCCATCTCCGGTTTTGGTAACGTCGCATGGGGCGCCGTCAGCAAAGCCACCGAACTGGGCGCCAAAGTGGTTACCATCTCCGGACCCGATGGTTATATCTATGATCCCGACGGAATCTCCGGTGAGAAGATCGACTACATGCTCGAACTGCGTTCCTCTAACCAGGACATCGTGAAGCCCTATTCCTACGAATTCCCCAACGCTCAATTCCACCAGGGGAAACGTCCGTGGGAAGTGAAATGCGACATTGCACTGCCTTGTGCCACCCAGAATGAATTGGGTAAAGAAGATGCCGCTACCCTGATCAAGAACGGGGTATTCTGCGTTGCTGAAGGTGCCAACATGCCCAGCACCCCGGAAGCGGTTGAACTCTTCATCGAAAATAAAGTCCTCTTCGCTCCCGGCAAAGCCGTGAACGCCGGCGGTGTCGCTACCAGCGGTCTTGAGATGTCACAGAATGCCATGAAAATCAGTTGGGCTAAAAAAGAGGTTGACGAACGCCTCCACCATATCATGTGCAGCATCCATGAAGCTTGCGTGAAATACGGGAAAGACAAGGATGGCTATGTGAACTATGTAAAAGGAGCCAACGTTGCCGGTTTCCTTAAAGTTGCCAATGCCATGCTTGACCAGGGCGTGATCTGATCTCCCCTGACACCAGTATAATGAACGAAAATCCCGGCTTATGGCCGGGATTTTTTTGTATTTTTGACCATGCAATTTGTCCACCCGCTCTTTCTGATAGCCTTGGTCGCCATCACCATCCCGGTGATCATCCACCTGTTTAATTTCAGGAGATTTAAAAAAGTCTATTTCACCAATGTCAGATTCCTTCAGCAAATTGAACAGGAAACAAAAAAAAATGCCCAACTCCGGCAATTGCTGATCCTCCTGGCCCGTATCCTGGCTATTATCTCACTGGTAATCGCCTTCGCACAACCCTTTATCCCCTATGATAAAAACAAAGCTAAAAGGAAAGGAACCTTTGCCGTAAGTGTTTACATCGACAACTCCTTTTCGATGGAAGCCCTGGCTACCAATGGACGACTCATCGATGTCGCCAAAACCAGAGCCCGAGAGATCGTAGCCGCTTATGCGCCCTCCGACCGATTCCAGTTGCTCACCAACGACTTCGAAGGCCGTCACCAACGCGTGGTGAACCGGGATGATTTTTTAAAATTGGTGGAGGAAATCAAACCTTCACCCGTTCCCCGGACTTTACAGGAAGTAATCACCAGGCAAAGCGATCTGCTCATTGAAAGCAAATTGGAAAACCGGGATGCCTACCTGATCTCCGATTTTCAGAAGTCAACCATGAACCCGGGAAACACCCGGCCCGACACGACCATCACCTGGTTCCTGGTCCCACTCCATCCCGAAAAAAAAGACAACCTGTACATTGATACCGCATGGTTCGAATCACCGGTTCATCAGCCCGGACAACCGTCCCGGCTCAAAGTTCGTGTAACCAATGCCGGCTCTGAATCCCTGGAAAAAATTCCAGTCCGACTGACCATCAATTCCCTCCGGAAAGCTATTGGCAGCCTGACCTTGGCAGCCGGCTCTTCAACAGAAATTATACTGTCCTACACCGAAAATCCCGCCGGCATTCAATACGGGATGGTCGAAATCAACGATTATCCCGTGATCTTCGATGATCATTACTACTTTGCTTACCAGGTCACCCCCTCTATCGCCGTTATGACCATTTCGGGAAATCCTCCCGACCATTACCTCGATGCTGTATTTGGTCAGGATTCGGCTTTTCAGTACAGCGAAAGCGTTTACCGCCAGCTTGATTATGGCGCCCTTCCTTCCACCAATCTTCTCATTCTGAACGGAGTGAAAGAGCTTGCTTCAGGACTAATACAGGAGATAGCCGGATTTGTCAGAAACGGTGGCAGCCTGGTGATATTCCCACCTGATAACAAGGCAGTTGAAGCATACCGTCCTTTATTTACCACCTTTGAAATGCAAGGTTTCTCCCATATCGATACCCTCCCCCAGCGGGTCGCCTCCCTGCAGGTTGAAAGCGATCTGTTCAATGATATCTTCGAGAAAAAAAATGAGGGACCCTTTATTTTACCCGATAACCTCGATCTTCCCAAGGTTACAAAACACTTTGTATTTTCCTCCCGTTCGCTAAATAATGCGGAAATACTGATGCGGCTTCAAAACAACGACCCTTTCCTGGTTACAGCTCCTCTGGGCAAAGGGGTGATCTACATTTTTGCGGTCCCGCTGCTCGATTCATGGAGCAATTTTCCACGCCATCTTCTTTTCCTGCCAACCTTGTACAAGATCGCATTGCTGAGCAACCGACATCAACCCATTGCTTCCTGTGCCGGTAGTAACGCAAGGATCGAAGCCGGTAACGGATCATGGAGTGAAAAAAACCTTTTCAGGATCAGGAAAAACAACAGCGATTTCGAAATGGTCCCGCTGGTTGTGAATTCCCCGCAAGGCACAGCCATTTTTACCCGGGGACAAATACGGGAAGAAGGGCATTACACCCTTTTCAGCGGGAATTCGGCTGTGGAAGGACTTGGATTTAACTATGACCGGAATGAATCGGATCTCAATTATTTTGGCAACAAGGAATTGGAAACCCTTACCGTCAGGCTTCAATCCACCGACCTGCATGTGCTGAAAACCGGAATAACCCCCATGACCCGCCAGATAGAACAAATCCGACAGGGTCAGCCGGTCTGGAAAATTTTTCTCCTGTTGGCCCTTTTGTTCCTGGGAACAGAAATTGCGTTCATCCGACTTCTCAAAGGATAGCGTATTACCTTTACCAAATGTCATGAGAAAAGATATCCTGATCTATTTTTCCGGTAAAGCCATTCCGGCAGTGGTCAACCTGGCCATCATTATATTGGCTGTCAGGCTGATCGGGAAAGAGGAGTATGGAAAATATTCGCTGGTGTTTTATGCTACCATGCTCCTCAGCACGCTGACCATCGGCTGGATTCAGCAGGGCATCCTTCGTTTCCTCAGCGCTTACCCGGGTGAAGAGACGCTGATCTCCCAACGTTTTTTTTCCCTGACGTTGGTCAGCTCTTTTATAGCTATTCTGACAGGGAGTGTGGTTTGCATCTTCTATTTTCACCTCCGGGCTCTGGAGACAGGTATCGTTACCCTTTACCTCTTTTTCTATAATTTCCTGCTTTTTCACCTCACCTTGAACCAGACGCGAAAGAAGCCCTTGCAGTATGCTTTGCTGGAAGGAGGATACAGCTTGTTTTTCTTATTCCTGTTTTTGCTTCTTGCTTTGGTTTTCAACCGTTCCCGGTTCATTGTCCTTTTCGTGGCCATGCTGGCAGCTCTGATCATCAACGAAATTCTCCGTACAACACTCTATTCGACCAACAAGGGAGGAACGCATTTCCTGCGGTTTCAACAAGATCGGGTCTTTACCCGGAAAGTATTTCAATTTGGCTTTCCGGTCACTATCTGGCTTTTTCTTTCATACCTGTTGAATATCAGCGACCGCTTCATCATCAAAGAGTTTATCAGCTATGAAAGTACGGGGACGTATGCCGCCATCAAGGATCTGATCATTAAAATCTCCACTTTTACAACACTGCCTGTACTCCTGGCTTATCACCCGCGCATTGTGGAACAATGGAACCGTGACCAGCGAAAAGAGGCCTTGCAGCTGATCCGTGAAGGGTTGCGTTACTGCCTTGCCATCACTTTCATCATCATGGTTATTTTTTTATTATTCAACGATATAATCTACACCCATATCCTTCACCTGGCTGTAAAAAATCCCTGGCAGGTTTCTGTGACTCTCCTGCTTTCCGCTTTTCTATGGCAGGCAGCGTTATTAGTCCATAAACCGTTGGAATTATTGCTGAAACCCGGCTTTATGTTGGTAGCGATTTTCGTTGCATTGGCCGTGAACGGCGTCGGGAACCTTCTGCTGGTTCCACGTTTCGGGTATCCTGCTGCAGCACTGGTTTCTCTGGTTTCCGTTATTACCTATTTAATCGTTATTTTCGCATTCTTGTTCCATTTCAGGCGCAAAGGGGAATTCATTTCTACTCCTTCTGCCTGAAATGCAATCTGAACGGCTGATCCGGTGACCGATGAAGAAAGCAGATATACTGATCCTGAGCGTTATCTATCATTCCTACCCGGAGACCATCCGCTTTATTCAGAGTTTTGAACCTGAAAATACCCAGGGAATATTGCTGGTACTTGCCGACAACAGTGAACAGCCGCCCCCCGCTGATTTTCTTGATTTTATAGGAACTCTTCCCTATGTATATTACTTTTCATCCGGTAAAAACCTTGGTTATTTTGGTGGAGCCAGGGAGGCGCTCGACCACTACCTCAGGGACCAACCTGAAATTCCCCGGTGGGTACTTGTTACCAACGTGGATATTGTTTTCACACCCGGTTTTCTATCGCGGTTGAAGAACAGGGAGTGCCCGGAAAAACTGGGCATGGTAGCTCCCTCCATCCTCTCGAAGCAATGGAAGATCGACTATAACCCGGGGTTACTTAAACCCTATTCCGCATCAAGGTTCCGGTTTTTCAGGCTCCTTTACAGCCATTACCTGATCCACAATCTTTACCTGTTGCCCGCCTACCTTAAAAAATGGTTAACCGGACACTGTAAAACGAAAGCCAAAAGGGTGGAGGGCAGGGTACCTCCCCTGACCAGCATCTATGCACCTCACGGATCGTGCCTTATATTCAGTCACCGGTGGTTTGAAAAAGGAGGTAACCTCCGACTTCCCCATTTTCTCTTCGGAGAGGAAATTTTCGTGGCGGAGACGACGAAGCGCCTGGGGCTGGAGGTGATTTACGATCCATCTTTGGAAATACTTGATTATGAACACGCTTCGGTAGGCTTTTTTGTAAACCGGACCACCAACAGGTATTACCGGGAAATGTGCGGATCGATCCGCTCAATGTATTATCAATGAATCTGAACCAACAATGAACCGGTTGACTGTCGAACCCGGCCCTGAGGCTCCCCTTGTATCGGTGATTGTTCCCTGTTACAATGAAGCGAAATTCATCGGTCCTTTGATTGAGAATTTACAACAGCAGGACTATCCGACCGACCGGCTCGAACTCCTGCTGATCGATGGTCAGAGCCAGGATACCACGCAGGAAATTATTGGTCTGTACAGGAAGCATGATCCGCGGATTAAGCTCCTGATCAATGAAAAGCGGTTCGCTCCTTTCGCCCTGAACCTGGGGATCAGGCAAGCAGCCGGGGAAGTGATCATCCGGATGGATGCCCACGCGGTTTACCCGGAGAATTATATCCGGCAGTTGGTAGAAAACCTTTTTGAACTGAAAGCTGACAATGTGGGAGGAAGATGGATCACCGTTCCTGCCAACGATTCAATGACTGCCCGCACTATTGCAGTTGCCCTCTCCTCAGTCTTTGGTGTGGGGGATGCCAGCTTCCGGCTGAAACCAGCCGGAAGCTGCCCGGTGGATACCGTTCCGTTCGGGTGTTTCAGGCGTTCACTGTTTGACCGTATTGGGTATTTTGACGAAGAGCTTCTTCGCAACCAAGATGATGAATTCAATGCCCGGATCCTTCAAAACGGGGGAGCCATCTACCTGATCCCCGATATCGCCATCACCTATTTCGCCCGTCCTGACCTCAAGTCATTGAGCAGGATGTATTACCAATACGGCTATTTCAAACCGCTGGTCAACCTCAAACTGAAAAAACCTGCCACAATACGTCAATTCATCCCTCCACTTTTCGTCCTCTTTTTGTTGATCGGCTGGGTACCGGGGATCTTCTGCCCCCCCCTCTTCATCGGTTATTGTGCCGGTATTGCTTTGTACCTGGCAGCCGGTCTGTTTTTCGCATTGAAAGAAGGCATCCGGAGCCGGCAGTTTTTTCTTTTCCCTTACCTTCCGGTAGTCTTTTTTATACAACATTTTTCATACGGGAGCGGATATCTGGCGGGAATCTTCAGGTTCGTCTTCATGAGGAAACGTGCTTTGCATTTACAAAATTCAAGATAATAAGATCTGACCATGCGCCATCGAATCCATCAACAGATCCTTTACCTTTCCTGCATTGCGCTGGCCTTTTTCCTTCCTCTTGCTCCCAAAATCCTTCCTTCGCTGATCATGGTCATGGGTATTAATTGGCTGGTAAGCGGAATCTGGCTGAGAACGATTTCCCGGTTCCGCTCCGAAAAATGGAGGGGCCAAACCCTTTTCTTTGCCGCACTGTACCTGTTATACCTGGTCGGGATGCTCTATTCCACTGATTTCAGTTACGGCTGGTTCGATCTGCAAGTCAAACTCTCCCTGCTGATCTTTCCCCTGATTTTTTCCACGAGCGACCTGACCACCTTCACTCCTTCCAGGATAAGCCTGCTTTTTGGAGCTTATATTAACGGGATCATCGCCGGTTCGGTGATGTTGTTGTTGCATACCCTGGTGATCAACGCCCGGTGGGGAGTTCCCGACCCGTGGTACTATACCAACCTGGCATGGTTCTTCCATCCTACCTATCTGGCCATGTACTACTGTTTCGGGATGGCCGTTTTGCTGTGGCATATCGGTTCGAATTCTTCAAAAAACCCCTTTATTCTCACCCTGCTGCTCTGTCTCTGCGCCTTGTACCTCGAAATTCTCATTTTTCTGCTCAGTTCCAAGGCAGGTGTCATGGTACTGGCGCTGATTCAGGTACTCTTCCTGCTTTTGCTGGTTCATAAAAGAACACCCTTGTACCGGGTTGTTTATGTATTTATGTTCCTTGCCATCGTTTTTGTGGTCAATTCCAGGATGTTTCCCAAGGGTTTCAACCGGTTTTCCACTGCCGATAAGATGATCACCGATTCAAGGACCCGGGCCACCAATCCGAATGACGGTACGGTGGCCCGGATGGAGATATGGAAGATCTCGGCAGATCTGATCCGGCAGCATTTTATGTTTGGTGTGGGAACGGGCGACGTGAAAAATGTGTTGATGGAATCGTACCGTGAGCATCAATTGTATCCGGTGTACAAAAAAAAACTGAACGCTCACAACCAGTACATTCAGACCTTTCTGACCTTAGGGGTGACGGGTTTTTTACTCTTGCTGGCAGTTCTTTTCAGGCCGGCATGGCACAACCTGAGAAAGGAGGATTACCTCTATGTCGCTTTCATTGTCATCTTTGCCGTCAACCTCCTGTTTGAGTCGATGCTCGAAATTCAGGCCGGGGTGGTATTTTACGCCTTTTTCAATGCTTTGCTCTTTTCGACAGCTTTTGTTGAAAAGCCCTTGGGGTCATAAACTTTCTCGTTGCTAAACTCAAAACCATGCCGGGTAAATCCATTGTATCATTTCTGACCAGTTCTGCCAAAATACCGCCGATTCGCAAAGGTGATCCCAAGGCCATCCGGGGATGGATCATGTACGATTGGGCCAATTCGGTGTACCAGTTGACCATCTCTTCAGCCATTTTCCCCGGTTATTACAACCTGGTAACCTGCCGGGGAGATGATTGCATGGTCAATTTTTTGGGGATGAAGGTGGTCAACAGTGCGCTCTATTCTTATACCATTGCTGCTGCCTTTTTAATCATCGGAATTTTCTCCCCGTTGCTCAGCGGGTTGGCCGATTACACGGGTCGTCGTAAGACTTTCATGAAAGTATTCACGCTGATCGGGTCCATCTCCTGCATGGCGCTTTATTTTTTCGACAGCGATCATATCACTCTGGGGATCTTCGCTTTCGGGCTGGGTACGTTAGGTTATGCCGGGAGCATTGTATTTTATAATTCCTTTCTCCCGGTCATTGCCGCTCCTGAGGATCAGGACCGGATTTCGGCGAGGGGGTATTCAATGGGTTATATCGGGGGTGTGGTTTTATTGTTGTTCAACCTTTGGATGATCCTTGCCCCCGGTTTTTTCGGAATCGCGCAGGATTCGTTGCTTCCGGCAAAGATTTCCTTCCTTTCGGTAGGCCTTTGGTGGTTTGGCTTTGCACAGATCACTTTTAACAGGCTTCCCAAATACGCTTATCGTCGAAGAAGCGGTAAAGAAAACGTCATCCTGGCCGGGTATCGTGAGATCATTAAGGTTTTCAAAGAGGTAAGAAAATCCTTCAGGTTATCGGTCTATCTTGGTGGTTTTCTTTTCATGATGATGGGTGTCATCACGGTGATGTTCATGGCAGCTTCTTTCGGGACCAAAGAGTTGAAGCTCCCCAACGAGGTGGTCATCCCGACTGTTTTGCTCATCCAGTTCCTGGGGATTGCCGGGGCCTGGTTTTTCGCCCGGTTATCCGGCAAAATCGGCAATATCCCTTCCCTGCTTTTAGCCATTGTGATCTGGATCCTCATTTGCTTAGGCGCTTACACGATCCGTTCTGCTTCCGGGTTTATCACGGCAGCCGTATTTATCGGTTTTGTGATGGGCGGTTCACAGTCGCTGGCCCGTTCGACCTATTCCAAGATGTTGCCTGAGACGACGGACCACACCTCCTATTTCAGTTTTTTTGATGTCATGGAGAAGTTCGCTACTGTATTTGGGTTGGCCTTGTTCGGGTTTATGGACAGTCTGACCCACAGCATGCGTTCGGGTGTGATGATGTTGGCCATATTCTTTGGGATCAGCATGGTCTTTTTTCTGGTTTTGATGAAAAAGAAGAAATGAAAAGGATATTGCCAGCTTCATTGATCGTCATATTGTTTTACAATATGATGGGATTTTATTTGAATTATACCCTTGAACAACATTCAATCAGACATGCCATAAAACACAGGCTGAAGGAAAACATTCCCATCAGTCAACTGACCCTGATCACCATTACTGAGCGAAATTGCAAACAAATAAGGTGGATAGAAAAAAACAAAGAATTCTGGTATGAGGGGAACATGTACGACGTCGTCAAGATCAAAAAGAAAAGTAATGCCACCTGCTATTATTGCATTAATGATACCAGGGAGAAAAAGCTGATGGTCAACCTGGATAAGCTTGTCAGGGAACAAACAAGCGATTCCCGGTCAACCACGATTCAGAAAAAACCCGTTAATGATTATCTGCTTCCCACTAGGGGATCCCTGTTTTTCAATATGACAATCATTCAGTACTGGGAATATTCGGTGGTATTACAATCCGTCGACAGGGAAATTCTCACTCCGCCACCCCGTTCGCTTTTCTGCCCGACTATTTTTTCATAAGGACGGTTGTGGTTTTGCATCCGGCCGGAGACAGTTAAATGTCTTCTACAAGTAATATGATACCATTATCAGGGGATCGTGTATTATTCTCCTATTTAGATTACTTATCGTACAAAACACCCAATAATTTAGTAAAAAAAGTAAATTCATGAAAAAAAATGCCTTTGTTTTTCTCGTTTTGAGCATCTTTTTCAGTCTCAGCGTCTCTGCAAAACTGGTAGAGATCAAAGATGCAAAACAGGCCGGGATCACTTTTTATTTTCAACGCCTGACGAATAATCTTCATCAGGCAGTCCCATACAGTTCTATAACCATCAAGGACGAATTTGTTGAAAAAACCGATGGTCTTCCTGTGTATTATATTTTCAATTTTGCAGGAAATGGTTACATCATTGTTTCGGCCGATGATGCTTGTTATCCGATCCTCGGGTATTCTTTCGAATCCTCCTATTCTCCGGAAAACGTTCCTGAAAATTTTACATTTTGGTTATCCAATTATAAATTCGAAATCAACTCGGTGCGGGAGAAAAACCTCAAATCCGATGCTGCCATCAACAAGGAATGGAGCCAGCTTTTAAAGAAAGGCCCGGTTTATTCTGACCATCCTGTGGCCACCAGGGATGTTGAGCCTCTGATCAGGAGTATGTGGAATCAGGATTTCCCTTATAATGGTATGTGTCCGAAAGACCCGGCCAGTACAGGCAGCTATTTTGGGCGCGTTCCGTCGGGATGCGTGGCTACTGCCATGAGCCAGATCATGCATTACTGGCGGTATCCTGCCCAGGGACAAGGTTCCCACTGTATCAGTCCCATACAATCAAACTATGGACAACAATGTGCCAATTTCGGGGAAACCACTTACGATTGGAATGGAATGCCCGACGAAACCAATCTTGAATCCAACGCATTGGCCCTCCTGGCCTGGCATTGTGGCATCAGCGTCGATATGCAATATGGTCCGGATGGTTCAGGCACAGCTACAAGTAAAGTACCCTATGCCCTGAAGACCTACTTCAAATATGCCAATACTGTCCAGCATAAACTCCGTTACAGCAACTACCAGAGCTGGCTCACCCTTCTCAAAGGGGATATTGACGCTGGTAAACCCATTGAATATTCCGGGGATAACAACGTGGTAGGCCATGCTTTTGTACTGGACGGATACCAGCAGGTCGGGTCCGACTATATGTTCCATTTCAACTGGGGGTGGGGTGGCACGGCAAACGGTTATTTTTATATCAACAACCTCAACCCCAATGGTAGTAATTTCAATCTCAACCAGGCCGCTGTGGTGCACATTGCCCCCGATCCATCTTTCTATCCATCTTATTGTGCAGGAAATGTGAATGTTACTGCCACTTTAGGTTCTGTTGAGGATGGCAGCGGTCCGGTAGCCGACTACCAGAATAACGCCAATTGCAGCTGGCTTATCGCACCTGACGACAGTGTACATACGATCACACTCAGTTTCACCGATTTCAACACAGCCACCGAAGATATCGTGAATGTTTATGATGGGATCGATGCGACAGCTCCGCTTTTAGGGACTTTTTCAGGGAATTTAACCTCCATGCCTTCAGTGACTTCTACCGGTCCTTCCATGTTCATTACCTTTATCACCAATGGTTCCGGTACCGCTCCCGGGTGGAAGGCCAACTATTCTACCACCTTTATTAAGTTTTGTAACATGACCACAAACCTTTTGGAAGCATGGGGACATATTGATGATGGTAGCGGACGATTCTCATACAGAAATCTATCTACCTGCAAATGGTTCATCACACCTCCAGGCGCCAGCAAGCTGATTATTACGCCCAACAACTTCAATACCGAACCAGACCAGGATAAACTAATGATTTATGATATCGGTACCGGTGATTTACTGGCAACATTGTCGGGTAACTATACAACACCTCCTGCCCCGATCTCTTCGACCACAGGTTCGGTGATGCTGATCTGGCAAACCAACAATTCGGTGCGCGGAGCCGGCTGGGACCTTGACTATTCCCCGGTAGTCGGCACCGAAGAAAAGACTGCGTTCAAGGATCTTACTTTTTATCCAAACCCTGCCGACGAAGAGGTTACTATCCGGTATTCCATGCCGGAAGCTATTAGGATTACTTTTCGCATTACGGATCTTACGGGAAAACTTCTGAAGAACTGTTCAGCGATTGCTCAACCAGGGGAAAATATCCAGAAAATCGATATTTCAACCGTCAAACCCGGAATTTATTTCCTGCAGGTGATCACCGACCAGGCAATTCAAAACAGTAAACTGATCATCAATTAGATCAATTCCACCAATATACCCGGGGGAAAGCTGTCCGGTTTTTTCCCGGGTATATTATTTTTGTAAACATCTGCTTACAAAATAATTGAAACTATTAGAAAGGCTGACATCAGTATGCGGAATCAGTAAATATTTCCAAGGCTTCCCACCATTTTTTGTCGTATAGTCCGATGCGTGCTTGCAATATTCCAACGCTGCCTTCGCTTTTTCCTGAACATCGGTTGCGTCAATGTCACCTTCTTTCTTTGTTTCAACAAGGTATATTGAATCGGCTGTCTCAACTACGAAATCAGGAGAGTACTGTTTTGAATTGTGCTTCCAGTAAATCCTGAATTGGTTTTTTGCAGGCCGTAACCATTTCAGAACTGTTTTATCTTGCTCAAGAATGATGGAAAAGTCCTTCTCTGTCTTTGAGTCGAATTTATAGGAATGATGGTAGGACTTTGAGAATCCACTGAATAAAAGACCGGGAATCAACGAGGTCGGGGTTATGGTATCTGTGTATAGATGAATCTTGTCCTGGGTGTACTTGGAATAATTATGATCCAGGATTCGTTCAAAAGGATAAACCACGGGTTTTTCATATTTGGCTTCTTCAATGTAAAAATTCAGCATCATCTGGGAGAAGATGAACCGGCCGATCTCCCGCTTATTATACAGAACTACGTTATAAAGATCCTCATCGTTCAGGTAAGTCCTGAATTTCCCGATAGCCTGCGATGACATTTTGAAAAGCAGATCCGACTGTGAATCATAATCCACCTCCGGGTAATTGACCAATTCATTCACTAAAATATTCTCATTTGTGTCGGCGATTATCCGGCCTTTGCCCTGAATGATCTCCTGTGAATTATCCTTTAAGGATTGCCGGAGTATCTCCTCTGATACGGGCTGGAAATTCAGGTTTTTCGTATCCAGATCAAAATCATGAAACCCATGCCTGATATCGCCCGACTGTTGGATGATGATCCTGGGAATCTCGATGATGTGGTCGGAAAAATCCTGTACGGCGATAGCATAAATCCTATCAGCTTCGGCAACCATGGCGGCAACAAATAATTGGGTCTGCGGATTGCTCTCAATCCGGCTTTTAAAACGTTCAATGGCAATTTTTTTAACCTCACTGCTGCTGATCTCACTGACATTTCTAACAAGTTTTGCCAATTCAGGTAAATCTTGTATGATATTCTGCTGTATTTCAAGTGTAAGTGTAGCTTCCTCTCTTTTCTTTTCATCCGGGATTTTTGCTATCTCCTGTTTTGCCGCTTCATATTTGGTGTCCAGCGCCGACTTTACGGATATTACTTCTTTCGATCTGCAGAGTTCCACCGGATCGATCTCGATGATATTTTCTTTCCGGATAATGGAATCGGGCTTGTTGGCTTCTTCAATAATTTCCTGGAATTTGTCATGCGAAACGATGGTCAGTTTATCAACTTTGGGATTTCCGGTACGCTTGCCATAGGGCAAACGAAGCCCCCGGCCAATGGTCTGTTCCCTCAATGTAAGCGATGCTGCCGTACGCAGGGGAACAATCGTATAAAGATTCGTCACGTCCCATCCTTCCTTCAGCATATTCACATGTATCACGATTTCGGTCCGGTTATCCGGATCTTCAACTGAAAGTAACTGCTGAATGTTTTCTTCCTTTTCCTCTCCTCTTTGATTGGAATGGATTTCAATCACTTTATCAGAATAGCGGCCATCAAAGAAAGTGTTTTGTTGAATCAGCTTTTTGATCTCGGCGGCATGATCCGTCTCTTTGGCAACGATCAAGACAAAGGGTTTAACCTGCTTTGTTCCTGTTTCCCGGGCATAGATATCCAGAGCGACTTTGGTGTCTTCATGTATCCGTAACCCATCTTCAATTTTTATCCGGTCAAGCTCCTCTGCTTTGTAAGCATCTGGATTGAAATCCCTGCGGGTGGCAACGCATGGCTCTTTCACAAATCCGTCCCGGATGGCATGAGCCAGCGAATACTCATAAACCACATTTCTGAATTTTACCGGCGTTCCGGCTCGTTCTACCTGTGGAGTTGCAGTGAGCTCCAGTCCAAGCAAAGGCTGAAGTTCATTGATAACCTGCATGCCCCGGTCAGCACGGTAATGATGGGATTCGTCCATCAACAAAACCAGGTCATCCAATTTGCTCAGGTAATTGAAATAGGACTCTCCTAAGTATTCAACAAGCCGTTTTATCCTTGGTTCTTTTCCGGATTTGGTCTCAGCATTGATTTTAGAAATGTTGAAAATATTGATATGGACGTCGGACTGAAATAAACGGGATTGTGATATTTCGCCGTAGTTGTCTCCGGTAATGATTCTTGGCGGTTCCGTTGCAAATTCACCAATTCCTTTAAATACATACTTCGGGTTCTGTGGATTCTGGAAATCATCCATCAGTTTCTGGTAAATGGTAAGGTTGGGAGCAAGTACAAAAAAATGTTTTATTCCCTTGGCGAGATACAAGTAGGTGACAAATGCACCCATCAGCCGGGTCTTTCCAACGCCTGTCGCCAGTGCAAAACACATGGAAGGGAAATCCCGCTCAAAATCAACGCATGTACGAAACCGCTCATTCACTGTTTTAAGTTTCTCTTCGGGGGAGGCTGGCTGGAGAATATCCTGCTCCCCGTTTACGAGCTCAGAAAGGATCTCCAGGCTTCTTGTCTGTGGCGGGCGAAGACTGAGGCGGTTATTGATCTGGTTGGCAATTCTATCCATAGCGAAACAAAGCATTAAAAGAGGGTTGGGTCAGATGTATCTTGTTTCCAGGCTTTTTTCCCGATCGGTGTCTTGGTTTTTTTTTCAATCTGGTTAACTTGTGAATCCATGACTGATTCTGCCGGTTCGTTCTCCAGGGGTACATTTACGATGTTCAGGCTGTAATCGTCTTTCCC
>CALMDO010000234.1 GCA_937862805.1 uncultured Bacteroidota bacterium | reverse complement strand
CCTCGATAACATCCTCGAAGGGCTCAATGCCCATGTGATCAAAGGAATGGGAGTCGCCGACTACAAGGTACTTCGTCCGGTGACTTCAAAGCTGACCAAATTGGTCACTTTTTGTCCGGCAGAACATGCTGAAGCTGTCCGCGACACCCTGTTCAGGGCTGGCGCCGGTCATATCGGTAACTACGACCAATGCAGTTTCAACGTCGCGGGAAATGGTACTTTCAGAGCTTATGGCAAAACCAATCCTTTTATCGGAACCCTTGACCAGCAACACCAGGAACCGGAAATCAGAATAGAGGTCATCCTTGAAAACCATATAAAAAACAAGGTAGTCGAAGCGCTATTAGCTTCCCATCCTTACGAAGAAGCAGCCTACGATCTTTATCCACTCTCCAACACCTTTGCCAAAGCAGGCTCGGGATTGATCGGCCAACTTCAGGAACCTGTTGAAGAAACACAATTCCTGGAAAAAGTCAAAGAGCTTCTGAAAATCCCTTGCATTCGTCATTCGGGATGGAGAAACAAAACGATCCAAAAAATCGCCCTCTGCACCGGCTCGGGAAGCTTCCTGATTCCGGATGCAATGAAAGCGGAAGCCGACATCTTTCTGACAGCCGATCTGAAATACCATGATTTCTTCGTCCCATCCGGCCAGATGATGGTCGCCGATATTGGTCATTATGAGAGCGAAGTGGGAGTAAAAGAATGGCTTCATGCAACGCTGATTGAAAAATTTCCTACCTTTGCCGTCTTTATTTCTGAGACCAATACCAATCCGGTACATTATTTTAACAGATGACGTATGGCAAAATCAACATCCAAGCCCATTGCAACTTCAAAACCCTCCAAACTTAAACCTGCCACAGGCAGTGAAACTTCCGCCAAATCGACAGGGCAGGAATCAACCGTAGAACCTAAGGAAGGTGCCGTTGCAACCAAGGCGGCAACCAAAATTAAACCCGAAGCAAGCGAAGAGAAAGTCGAAGTTTCCATCGAACAGAAATTGATCGCTTTATATAGCCTCCAACAAATAGATTCTCAGATAGATAAAATAAAAATTATCCGTGGAGAACTACCCCTCGAGGTTCAAGATCTGGAAGATGAAATTGCCGGTCTCGAAACCCGTGTCGACAACTTTATCCAGGAAACCTTAGCGCTCGATAAATCGATCGCCGATAAAAAAAATGCCATTAAAGAGGCCCTCACGCTGATCAAAAAATACGAGGATCAGCAGATGAATGTCAGAAACAACCGTGAGTATGACTCTCTCACGAAGGAAATCGAATACCAGAACCTTGAAATCCAATTATCGGAAAAGAGAATCAGAGAGTACCAGGCAGCATTGGATCTGAAATCACAGGAAATCGAACATCACCAAAAATTACTCCAGGACAGGAAAAATGATCTCGATATCAAACGCAATGAACTCGATGACATCATTGCTGAGACTGAAAAAGAAGAGTCAGATCTCCAGAAGTCCTCGGATGAAAATCGGAAGTTTATCGAAGAAAGATTGCTGACCGCCTATACACGCATCCGGAAGAATGCACGCAACGGTCTGGCCGTTGTACAGATTGAAAGAGATGCCTGCGGCGGTTGCTTCAACAAAATTCCACCCCAACACCAGCTGGATATCAGGATGCACAAAAAGATCATTGTTTGCGAGTATTGCGGTCGCATCCTTGTCGATAACGGGATTGTGAACGCCATTAAATAATGTTTGTTCGGGTTTTCCCGGCTAAAATTCCCGTGATCAGAATCTTACTGATCACGGGAATTTTTATAGGTACAGCTCCTTCTCTGACGGCCCAATACCTTTTTAATGATCGTTGCCGGGAGGCTTACCAGGCGATCTTTACACTTCATTTCCAACAAGCCACCAGGTTACTGGAAGAGGAAAAAGCAACCAATCCGACCAACCTGCTTCCCCATTATCTCGAAAACTACATCGACTTTCTGATCCTTTACATGGGAGAGGAAGAAAAGGATCTTGAGAGACTTCTCCCCAACAAAACGCGACGGATAAGGGTTCTTGAAAAAGGTGATCCATCCCAACCTTTCTACCGGTATTGCCTGGCTGAAATTTACATGCAATGGGCCTTTGTAAGGCTCAAATTCGGCGATTTCACCCAAGCTGCCCTGGATGTACACACAGCCGGTACCCTGCTCAATGAGAATGAGGCCATGTTTCCGGTTTTTCTTCCTGATAATACACCCCTGGGAATTATCCATCTTCTGACAGGAATGATTCCCGATAACCTGACCTGGATCAGTAAAATACTGGGATTCAAAGGATCCATCGCTCAGGGAATGGCAGAACTTCGTTCCGTGGTCTCTTATTGCGGTCCGGATCCGGTGATCAACCTGTTACGCCCCGAAGCAGCCTTTTATCTGGCACTCATTGCGGGCAACCTTCAGAAAAACCATACTGAAGCGTTAAACCTGATCGATCAATTAGCCGAATCAGCCCAAAATGTACAATTTAATGAGAGCCCCCTGATTGTATTCGCAAAAGCCAATATTTATATGCGTAATGGGATGAATGACAGGGCGTTATATGCGTTATCTTCGCGAAAAGCAGACCGGGAGGCCTACCCGTTTTATTACCTTGATTATC
Organism: uncultured Bacteroidota bacterium; assembly: GCA_937862805.1. Taxonomy (GTDB): domain Bacteria; phylum Bacteroidota; class Bacteroidia; order Bacteroidales; family FEN-979; genus CAIVAT01. The sequence goes on along the minus strand of CALMDO010000234.1, from coordinate 6,118 downwards.
TCGAAGGTCTGGTACGCCTGCATCGCATGGATCCGGATGCAGGAATCTTTTTCCAGAGGTACCTGGCACGGTTCCGTGGCCGGAATTACGTGGGAGCGACCCTGCAAAAACTGGCCTGGATCGATTTTTTAAAAGGAGACACTGCAGGTTATCTTCGACGCATGGACCGTCTGAAAAAAATTCCTTCCCCGTTGATCGATGAAGACAAACAGGCCATTCAGGAAGCCCGGTCCGGAATGTTACCCTCAAAGATTCTTCTCAAAGCCCGATTGCTTTTTGACGGGGGTTATTACGACCGCGCTTTGGATGAAATGAATGGCCATCCGGTCAGGAGTTACCTCAAAACCAGCCGCGACCTGATCGAGTACACATACCGTTTGGGAAGAATTTTCCAGGAAAAAAAGGAGTTCGATAAAGCCATCGGTTATTACCGGCAGACCATCCAAAGGGGAAAGGCGGAGCCTTACTACTTCGCTTGTGCATCAGCATTGCAAATGGGCTTGATGTATGAAACACTGCACAACAACACCCTTGCCGACAGCGCTTTCAGGTTATGCCTTAATATCCCGACACCCGAATACAAAGCCAGCCTGAGCCAAAAAGCCCGGGCTGGTTTAAACAGACTCAGGAAAAAATGATTAAAACCTGAACCCGATCGTGGTATATACCGTATGGGTGTTGTTCGTGATGGATGCGGCAGGAACCATGGTGCGGTCATACAGGTAATACTCCTGTTTCATTTGCGACCATACATAGGTAACATCAGCAAAAAAGTATTTCGACCGGTATCCGAACCCTCCGGAGGCCTGGTAACGTTCGGTATTGTTGGTGCCTTGCTTGTAAGGATTACTGAAATAGGCAAAACCTCCCCTTAACCGGAAATCCCCCAGCCTCCATTCTGTACCGAGTCGCAGGTTCCCCCAGGATTGGTAGCCGGAGCTGATTTCGTTGTTTACATCCGAAAAGCTGTCCTGAGTTGAATTGAAGCGGGCTTGTGAATAATTTACGTATTCATAATCAGCAGATACCAATCCGTAAGACCCGATGATGAATGCCAAGCTGCCCATGGCCCTGAAGGGGGTGGTAAGGCGGTAATTAAAATTGCCAATCGGTGAATAAGCTGTTGTATTCCAATCATGTACGGAGAACCGTGAGGTCATGGAACTGAACCATTCATCGTTCATGCTTGGAAACCACGTCGGAGTATGAATGGTAGCCCCGATCCTGAACCAGTTCACAGGGCGGTAGATCAAACCGAATTTGACATTGATACCGGTACCCTGAGTCTGAAGGTTATAATAGTAATTGAGTGAGATGAAGTTGGGGATTGTATCCGAAGCGGCTACCTCCTGGTAAACGCTTCGTTCGTAGTAACGAAGCGTGGGGATACCCAGGGTCAGCCCGAAATAGAGTTGATCCGCAATATTTCCTCCAAGAGAGAGGTCGATTTCATTCATCGATCCGTAGGAGTTGATGGTTTTATTCTGAAGGACGCCTCCGTATTGTGCATCACAGTAATATTCTCCGGGAACCGAGTCGTATGCGATCAGGTTGGCATTGTATGCCAGTCCGAGGTCAAAGGGATAATCGTCATAGACAAATTCAGGCGGTGTCCTACTGGCATTGAGTTCATTCACCCAGCTTTGCATCATGGAGGAAGAACGGTTATACCCGTTGATGGCGATTTCGTTGTTGAAATCATTTTGGCGGTTAAAGCCGAATCCGAAGTTAAGGGATTTGAGAAGGCTGGGTCTCCCCTGGTTCGTTGGTTTAATATTGAAAATGAATCCGAAATTCCCCAGTCCGAAATTCACCCGGTTATCGGTGGAAGTGTTCCCCTCGAAAAGTGATGAGGAATTGGAAATGATCGGGGCGATGGTGAAGGTCATTTCAGAGGCTTGGTAGAGGCCGATTCCTGCAGGGTTGGTTGCCAGGGTGGAAAAGTCGGCTCCTACTGCGCCGAAAGCTCCACCCAGGCCATTAAAGCGAGCAGTGCCGCTGTAAAATACCCTGGAGTAGCGGAGTGCGTCTTCCGCGGTTTGAGCCATGAGCTGGCTGATTCCTCCCAAAAGCAGGGCGGTGAGGATGATTTTTTTCATGGATCAGTCGTTTAGAGTTATAATCCGGAAACAATAGGGAATTACCTGCGGCGACCACCGCCACCGCCGGTGCTTCCACCGGAAGGTGCTGAACCGCTGCCTCCTCCTGAACGTGAAGGAGCGGAATAGTTTTGACCACCGCCGGAAGGAGCCGAGTAGGATCCGCCGCTGCTGCGCGAAGGAGCGGAGTAATTTGAACCAGACCGTGATGGAACCGTGTAATTGGAACCAGATCGTGAAGGAGTGGAATAACCAGGAGAATTGGATCTCGACGGCGTGGAGTAACTACGGGTTCCTGATGTTCCCGAAGGTGTTGTCTTGTTACGATAACCGGTTGTGGAGGGTACCTGGTTGCTGCGTTGGTTGACATCCGAGGCAGCCGACCGGGCACTTCCTGCATTCTGGCTCCTGGGCCTGATGTATTCCTGACTCGATTTGGGTTGACGGTAAGCCGGTGAAGTATAACTTTGGACGTTACCTGAACGTTGAACCTGGGTGGTACTTCCCTGGCGGCTGTACCGTGGTGCCGGTTGTTGTCCGCGGGTTTGTACCTGCTGGCTTCCGCTACGGGAATAAGCGGCCTGTCCTGAACGGGTCGAACGGTTGTATTTATAGGTGGACTGGTTGGACGGGGTTGTACGCGCAGCGGGTTGTACGGAAACTTGCTTTCCTCCTGCTGTTTCAGTGACCCTCGCGTTGGCTGGTGAACCGCTCGTCCGGTCATTGTTCATGCTCAGGGTGTTATTATTTACCGAAGCAATCCTGTCGTTCCGTGCAGAGATGCCCCGGTCAGTACTGGTAAGGTTTCTTCTTGAACCATAGTAGTAATCATTGGCATAATAGGGCGGATAATTTTCATGGTACCACGGGTAGCAACAGCAACAACCATAGTAACCCGGGTAGTAATAAGAATAATACCAGGGATTGTACCAGGGGCTGTACCATGGACTGTACCAACCGGAATAGGGATATCCCCAACCCCAGTCATAACCCCAGCCATAATAAGGATAGCCCCAACCGAAGCCAAAAGAGGTTGAAGGACCCCAGTAATTCCCGAAGCCATAACCCAGGTAAAGGTTAACAGTGGGCTCGCTGCTCCCGGAACTGCCATATACCGAATTGCCGGTATAGGAATCATCAAAATAACCTTTGGTGGTATCTGAACTGTTGAAGCGGTTGATCCGGGAAGAATAGGAATAATCGTTGTAATCATCCGCAAAAGTCGAGGACCGGGATTGAACTCCCGAGATACTGTCGGGTGCTGTGATCACCTGGGCTCCCGTGACCGGGGGCGTATCGAATTTCTGACGGTTGTGGGTCACCTGCGGAGCGGAGGTGTTGTACACATCATCATAAGAGGAGGATGTGGACAGTTTCTGGGATGTGCAGGCACTGAGGATCAAACTGATCACCGCGATGCCAAGGATTGATTTTTTCATGGTTCTGATTCTTTATAACCGCCTTTCACAAAACGCAGCCGGAATGGTATTATTTTGTAATTTTGTCCGACTTTACCTTCTGAAAAATAACAAAACTCATACCAAAATACTAAAATGGCTAAAGATTTTGCAACCCGTTCTGAAAATTATGCACAATGGTACAATGATTTGGTGATTAAAGCTGATCTGGCAGAAAATTCTGCAGTGAGGGGATGCATGGTCATTAAACCCTATGGTTATGCTATTTGGGAGAACATTCAGGGTGTCCTGGATAGAAAATTCAAGGAGACCGGTCATTCCAATGCCTATTTCCCCCTTTTCATTCCCAAGTCGTTTTTCAGCAAAGAGGCCAGCCATGTCGAAGGTTTTGCCAAGGAGTGTGCCGTTGTTACCCATTACCGGCTGAAGAATTCACCCGAAGGGAAAGGGATAGTCGTCGATGAAGAGGCAAAGCTGGAAGAGGAGTTGATCGTCAGGCCTACTTCAGAAACCATCATCTGGGATACTTATAAAAACTGGATCAAATCATACCGTGATTTGCCATTGTTGATCAACCAGTGGGCCAACGTAGTACGGTGGGAGATGCGGACCCGCCTCTTTTTACGTACCGCTGAGTTTCTCTGGCAGGAGGGGCACACAGCCCACGCCACGCGGGAAGAAGCAGTCAGAGAGGCGGAGACCATGCTGAATGTTTACGCCGATTTCGCTGAGAATTACATGGCCATTCCGGTCATCAAAGGAACCAAATCACCTTCAGAAAGATTTGCCGGAGCGATCGACACGTATGCCATCGAAGCCCTCATGCAGGATGGTAAAGCGCTCCAGGCAGGAACTTCCCATTTCCTGGGCCAAAATTTCGCCAAGGCTTTTGACGTGAAATTTCTGAACAACGCGAACCAGCTTGATTATGTCTGGGCCACCTCCTGGGGCGTCTCCACCCGCCTGATGGGCGCCCTTATCATGTCGCATTCCGATGACAACGGGCTGGTACTTCCCCCGAAACTTGCACCCGTACAGGTAGCCATTGTCCCTGTCTTTAAGACCCGCGAACAATTAGATCAAATCACCCAAACGGTTCTTCCTCTTAAAAAAGCGCTGGAATCCAAAGGGGTAACTGTTAAATACGACGACCGGGAAACCCAGAAACCCGGATGGAAATTCTCAGAATATGAATTCAAAGGCGTCCCCTTACGGCTGACCATCGGTCCGCGCGACATTGAACAGGGCACCGTGGAGATCGCCCGCCGGGATACACTGGAAAAAGAGATCTTCAAACTCAGCGATGTCGAGGTAAAAGTGGTACACCTGCTCGATCAGATCCAGAAAAACCTTTACGACCGGGCACTTGCCTTCCGTGAAAACAACACTTTCAGGGTTGATACCTGGGATGAATTTAAAAAAGTATTGGACGAGAAAGGTGGCTTCCTTTCAGCACATTGGGATGGTACCACCGAAACGGAAGAAAAAATTAAAGAAGAGACCAAGGCGACCATCCGTGTCATCCCGCTCAATAATCCGAAAGAAAACGGAAAATGTATTTACACCGGCCGTCCCTCTACCCAGCGGGTACTCTTCGCGAGAGCCTATTAACTCATTGTTACAGAAGCATTATGGGTTCTCGCTGCCAGTAGTTCCCGGTATGTAAAATTCGGAAAAGAGGCAGTACGCAAAACCGGTCCCGTCAAAAAATAATCAGAATGGAAGAAAAAATTGCGGCCTTCCGCAAACTGCTCGAAGTGATGGATGAACTCCGGGCCCGCTGTCCCTGGGACCAGAAACAGACCCTTGAATCCCTCCGCTACCTGACCATTGAAGAGACTTATGAATTATCGGAATCGATCCTCAAAAAGGATATGGAATCGATCAGAAAAGAGTTGGGAGACCTTATGCTTCACCTGGTCTTCTATTCAAAAATTGCTTCAGAATCAGGTGCTTTCGATATCGGCGATGTGCTGAAGACCATTACTGCCAAACTGATCCACCGCCATCCTCACATCTTTTCAGATGTAAAGGTCAAAGATGCCAAAGAGGTCCGCGATAACTGGGAAAAAATCAAGTTGAAGGAAAAGGGCAATCATTCTGTCCTTTCAGGGGTTCCTTCGGGCTTACCCGCCGTAGTGAAGGCATACCGGATCCAGGAGAAGGCGGCCGGAGTGGGTTTCGACTGGGAAAACCCCGGTCAGGTCTGGAAAAAAGTAATGGAAGAGCTGCAGGAACTGAAAGAGACCATCGATTCTGATGCACCCCATTCAAGAAAAGAACATGAAATGGGGGATCTGCTCTTTGCACTGATCAATTACGGCCGATTTATCGAGGTGAACCCTGAAGATGCCCTGGAAAGGACCAACCAGCGTTTTATTACCCGTTTCCGGTACATCGAGGAAAAAGCAGCTGCACAGGGAAAACCACTGCACGAATTAACGCTGGAAACAATGGATCGCTACTGGAACGAAGCTAAAAACCTCGAAAAGTAAAGACTTCAGGTGGGTTAGCCTTTATTTGAATGCGTTGGGGTCAAAATGCAGCCGTTCCTCTTTTTGAAAATCGAACAAGGTCATTTTCCGGATCTCCATGTAGCTT
>CALMDO010000233.1 GCA_937862805.1 uncultured Bacteroidota bacterium | reverse complement strand
TGATCTGTTTATTTGTACTTTTGTGATATTAAAATTCTTTTGGAGTTTTCCTTAATCTCTTATCGGGTCATGGATGTTTTGACAAAAGATCAGAGACGTAGAAATATGCAGGCAATCCGGAATTCAAAAACCCGGATTGAAGACAGACTCGCAAAGGCTCTTTTTTCGAAAGGTTACAGATATCGCAGGAATGATAAATCCGTATACGGGAAACCCGATATAGTATTTAAGCGGTTAAAGATCGCTGTATTCTGTGACAGTGAGTATTTTCACGGGAAGAATTGGGATAAAGAGAAACACCGGATTAAAACCAATACAGAATTCTGGCATAAGAAGATAGAGCAAAATATGTTACGTGACCAGATAGTCAATGAGGAATTGTTGAAAAATAATTGGAAAGTTTTACGATATTGGGGCAGAGCAATAGAGAAGAATCTGGACATTTGTATTTCAGAAATTGAAAAGGCTGTTGAAGACCGTAAACATGGTGAATTACACTGAATTAAGGCATAAATATCGTATTCTGGTTGATAAGCCAGGGATGTCCGGCCTGGCCAACTTTACACATTTTCTGCAGAATCAGAAAAACGGAATCTCTCAATTTTACCGTCAATCGGCTGAGGAATATTGCCAAAGCCTCAATCTGATCAGGGATAATGATCTTTTTTCTGAGTTTTGTCCGATTATATGGGATATTCCATTTCCATCACCCCATAAACCCGTGTTTAAATTTATTGATTTGTTTGCCGGGATCGGAGGTATCAGACTGGCTTATCAAAACCTTGGCGGAAAAAGTGTATTTACCTCCGAAATTGATCATTACGCTCAAAAGACTTATGAGGCGAATTTCGGAGAGGTCCCTTTTGGAGATATCACAAAGATCAATGAAAGGAACATCCCTGACCATGATATACTGTTAGCCGGATTTCCTTGTCAACCATTTTCAATTGCCGGAGTTTCGAAAAAAGCAAGTCTCGGAAGAGAACACGGATTCAAGGATGAAACCCAGGGAACTCTTTTCTTTGATATAGCAAGGATCCTTGAAGCCAAACGGCCCAAAGCATTTATGCTGGAAAATGTCAAGAACCTGGTTTCCCATGATAATAAAAAAACATTCAAAGTAATAACCGGCACTCTTACAGGCCTTGGGTATAATGTTTTTTATAAAGTTCTTGACGGAAAGTTTTATGTCCCGCAACATCGTGAGAGAATCATAATTGTCGGATTCGATAAAGAAGTATACGGGGACAATGTTACTTTTACATTTCCCGATCCCAAAGAGAGTGATACAATCTTCAGATCGATTCTTGAAGAAAAACCAGACGGAAAATTTACCTTATCCGATAAATTATGGAATTATTTGCAGGATTATGCTATTAAACATAAAGCCAAAGGCAATGGTTTTGGTTTTGGATTAACTGATCTGAATGGTATAGCCCGGACTTTAAGTGCCAGATATTACAAAGACGGTTCGGAAATTTTAGTGCCTCAAAAAGGGAAAAATCCCAGAAGACTTACCCCCCGGGAATGCGCCAGATTGATGGGTTTTCCCGATTCTTTTGTCATACCGGTATCCGACAACAGGGCTTATAAGCAATTCGGGAATTCTGTTGTCGTTCCTCTGATTCAGGCAGTTGCAAGTCAGGTTATCAAAGTTATTCTCAATGAACAGAATTGTTGAAGCTGCCATTACTTCTGTTACCAAAAGCACAAAGTCATTCTGCAAATTTATTTCTGCAAATGATGCCGGAAAAACAGGTGCCCATCAGGAGGGTTTTTACATTCCAAAAAATTCTGTTTCGTTAATGTTCGATCCTCCGGGAGTAAAAGGGAGCAATGATGAACGGTTTATCACCATAAAATGGCAGGAGGATTTTGAAACCCGAAGTCGTTTTATCTATTATGGGAAGGGTACCCGTAATGAGTATCGACTGACCCGCTTTGGCCGGGGATTCCCTTTCCTCACCGATGAGAATGTCGGAGATTTATTCATTTTATCCCATATCGAAGGCGATTATTATGAGGGTTTTGTCCTGGAGGCAGACGACGATATTGAGGATTTTTTTACAGCCTTCAATCTTTCTTCTGCTGACACAAACAGATTGATTGCCAAAGTCAATAGTGTTACCGCTTCGGAAACGATCCTTGATTGTTTTGAGAGATATATCACAACTTTACAGACAGACTTTCCTTCAACCATTGATCTGGCTGTAAATGCCAGAATCTGCTATAACAGAATATTTAATGTTTCAGATCATTATATTCAAAATAAGCCTGATGACATGCTTTTAAAATGGCTGGCCGCTGAATTCGATCTGTTCAAAACCATTGAGAATTATCGATACTCTGACAGAATTCAAACCCCATTCAAAAACGTAGAAGAACTGATTGTTTATGCTAATACTATCCTGAACAGAAGAAAAAGCAGAGCAGGAAAATCACTCGAGCACCATTTAACTGAAATTTTCAAAAAATCAGCATTGGATTTTGAAATGCAGGTTGTGACAGAAGAAAATAAGCGGCCCGATTTCATATTTCCAGGTTCTGCATATTATCATAATGCCACAACTGATCCGGGTCGATTGGTTTTCCTTGCAGCCAAAACCACTTGCAAAGACAGATGGAGGCAGGTTTTAAATGAAGCTGACAGAATTCCGGAAAAACATCTTTTTACTTTACAACAGGGTATCTCAACCAATCAGCTGAACGAAATGTATAAATATAACGTGATCCTGGTCGTCCCCGAGCCCTACCTGAAATCTTTCCCTGTCTCATTCAGATCCCGAATCCTGAATCTTGAAAGCTTCCTGACTCATGTTAAAACCAAACAAAGTAAATGAAACCTGTTCATTTTATCAAAGAAAACGGAAAGAATCAAATAAGGAATTAAAAGTTCAGGTAAAAGGAGGTCAGTACGATTAACGTCTAAAGAAAAAAGAAAATGGGCTCAAAATGGGCTCAAAAATGTTCCTGTCTCTCCTCGAAATTCCCGCAATATTTCCTGCGAAAAACGCCCCGGTAACCCGTGACTGTAAAACTGTCAAGGGCACATTCTGTCAAGACCCGCTTTGTGATCCGCCTGGGACTTGAACACATTCGCTGAAACGCCTGTTTATCTGAGGTTTTCAGAGATTCATTTTTTCGCTGTAACAGATTTGTATTTTTCGATGGTTATGATCCCAAACGGAATTCAAGAAAATGAATTGATAGTTCCCAGGTCCCTCCAGGATTGAATTTTCACTTCTTTATGGGTGAACGATTCATCACCGCCATAAATGATCGTTTTATTTCCTATTTGGGTATCCGGATTTTTATCGAGGAACCGGAACGCTGACAGAAAATCCGGGGAAAAAGTCCGTGTCGATTTTATCTCGATCCATTGCAGTTGTTCGTTCTCGGCCACAACATCCACTTCGTTACGGTTACTGTCACGGAAAAACCAAAGATCCTGGGGAAGCCCATGATTGAATCGCTGCTTCAGTAATTCAAGCACCACCAGGTTCTCGAACAGGGAACCCTTCAGGTAGTGAGTCTTCACCTGTTCAGCGTTTTTGATTCCCAGAAGAAAGGCGGCAAGCCCCGGATCGGTGAAATACAATTTCGGGGCCTTGATCATCCTTTTTCCAAAATTTTTATAGTAAGGATAAAGCTGAAAAACGATGAAGCCTGCTTCCAGGATAGAGATCCACCCTTTGATAGTATGAACGGAAACACCGATATCTTTAGCGAGTGATGAATAATCCAGGAGCTGGCCGGTACGACCGGCACATAGTCTGACAAAGTTTGTAAATGTATTCAGGTCCCTGACGTTCCGGATTACTCTGACATCCCTTTGTACATAGGTTTCAAGGTAGAAAGGATAAAACTCCTCGGGGGAAATGTCCTCATCATAGGTTCTGGGGTAAAATCCTTTGAAGATGAAATCTTCGTATGAAAAATCCTTAACCTGCTTCAATTTGCTGATTTCCGACAGACTGAAGGGAAGTAATTTCAGGATTGCCGTCCGGCCTGCCAGTGTCTGGGATATCTTTTCACTAAGGATCAGGCTCTGTGAACCGGTAAGGATGAATTGTCCATGTATCTTTGTTTCATCCGAGATTACCTGAATGTACGAAAGTAATTCAGGAACATACTGAATCTCGTCCAGGATCATCAATTGATCTTTTGGATCGAATAAGCTTTTGGGATCACTCAGGGCAATACTCCTTGTTTCCGGGTTCTCTAAGGATATATATTTATGCTTAGGGAAAAGGGATTTAACCAGCGTTGTTTTTCCTGATTGCCTTGGGCCCGTAACAGAAATGACCGGGTACTTTCCGGCAAATTTCAATACGGTTTCGGATAATTTTCTTGGGATCATTTTATGGAATTTTGTTTTTGTATTGCAAATTTACATAAATATTCTCCATTGTCAAGAAAAGCTGGCAAGTTATACTCCGAATAAGCCGAGGTTTTGGATCCGGACGGTTATATGAACCATTTATGGAATAAGGTGACCATGAACATAGCTATTGGTTGATCTTTGAAATCATTTTAAGTTTGTGGCTTCTATTCGAAGGATTAAATAATATCGCAAATCGACATTCAAAATAAAAAAAGAACCCATTTCTGAGTTCTTTTTAAGTAATTGAATATCAATATGTTACAAAGTGATCCGCCTGGGATTCGAACCCAGGACCCCCGCCTTAAAAGGGCGATGCTCTACCTGCTGAGCTAGCGAATCGGTTCTCAATTTTGAGGGTGCAAAGCTACGATTTTTTTTCAAAGAAGCAATACCTCACCGAAAAAAGATCCCAAATCAAACCAACATGCCGTGAATCGCCAACCAAATACACTCCGGCCTGCGTGAAGTGAAATTGACGCGGTGACGGCAATGTGCAGGAATCAGCAGATAATCCCCTGAAGCCATTTTCATCGGAGGGCTCCCTTCCAACTCCAACACGGCCTTTCCCGAAACAACCATTACCCACTCATCCCAATCCTGATCATCCCACTCCCCGGCCGGTGTCACCTGCCCTTTGCTCACGATCCGTTCCACGCGCACCCGATCGCCTTTCAAAAGCTCTTCGAAGACTTCCGCTGACTGCGCTTTGACGCCGGTCAGATCAAAAAAATTATGCATTGGATTCATGGGTGACAGCCTTTATACTTTATGGCATTCTATTGAACTATCCGCACTGTTTCCATTGAAAGCAATATTTAAAGAAGAATCCCGGCATCGCCTTTCCCCTGACGCACGACAACGGCTTCGTCACCGGTACAGTCAATGATGGTAGAAGGAACGTTGCCACAATGACCCGAATCGATGACAATGTCCACCAGCTTGTGAAACTTTTCATAGATCAACTCCGGATCGGTCAGATAATCCACGATCTGGTCCTCATGGTGGATAGAAGTTGTCATGATCGGATTCCCGAGCTGTTCCACGATCATCAATGGAACATTGTGTTCGGGTATACGGATACCTACCGTCTTTTTCCGACTTTGAAAAAAATGAGGTACCTCGCTATTGGCATTAAGAATGAAGGTATAGGGCCCCGGTAACCCCCGTTTCATCATTTTGTAAACGGGATTGGGAATGGGCTTGGAATAACCCGATAACTGACTGAGACTGCTGCAGATAAAAGAAAAATTGGCTTTCTCCCGTCGGATCCCCTTGATCTGCGCTACCCGGTCAACCGCCTTGATCTGCATAATGTCACATCCCAAACCATAAACAGTATCCGTAGGATAGATGATCACACCTCCCTTGCGCAGACAGTCGATGATGATCTTCATCTGGCGCTCACCGGGATTGTCGGGATGGATTCTTAAAAGCATAAAAAAGGGGTAAGCCCCTTATATCGCACCGCTCGACCATTGTACCCTTGCTTTCTTCCGAACCTGGGGGAGTTGAACAGGAGCTGGTCGTATAAGACTTACCCTGTGCAAAAATACAAATATTCCCAGCCCATTGGCCAAAAATCCTCATTATTTTTGTATGTTTGCTTAATATTTAAAAAAATCAACCATGGAAGAAAAAGTACGTTCCATCTCTGTTCAGGGGATCTACTACGGGCTCATCACCGGCGCAGGCCTTATCATCCTCTCATTGATCCTTTTCATCGCCGGCCTTATCCAAAACAAATGGCTCTCCTCCATCAGCTATCTCATCCTGATTGCAGGAATGATCTATGGCACCTACGACTATCGTGAAAAATACCTTAAAGGGTTCATCTCCTACGGCAAAGCCTTTACCACCTGTTTTATGATCGGACTGTTTGCAGGTATTGCCGCATCCATCTATACCTATGTCTTTGCCCAGTTCATCCACCCGGGACTGGTTACTGAAGTAATAGAACAAGCAAGGCAGCAAATGGTCAATACCAACCCCGAAATGTCGGAGGACCAACTTGAGACAGCACTGGCAATGACTGAAAAATTCACTACCCCGGTCATGATGATGGTGATGGGTTTCATTACCTATACCGTACTCAGCGCCGTGATCTCCCTCATTGCCTCCATCTTCCTTAAAAAAGAAGATACTTCTCTCTCTCCCTCTATCTAATCTCCAGGAATGGACATCTCGGTTGTTATTCCTTTATTCAACGAAGAAGAATCACTTCCGGAACTGGCGGCATGGATCGAACGTGTCATGTCAGAAAATGGCTTTTCTTACGAAGTGATCTTCGTGGATGACGGAAGCAAAGACAAATCCTGGTCTGTCATCGAAACCTTGCGACAACAAAATAAAAACCTGAAAGGGATCAAATTTCGCAGGAACTACGGGAAAGCCGCTGCCCTTAACGTCGGTTTCTCAGAAGCACAGGGTGACGTGGTCTTTACCATGGATGCAGACCTTCAGGACAGCCCCGACGAAATACCCGAAATGTACCGCATGGTCAGGGAAAAGGGTTTCGACCTGGTGTCGGGTTGGAAGAAGAAACGACATGACCCGATCTCCAAAACCATTCCCACTAAAATCTATAACCGGACTGCCCGCTGTATCTCGGGTATCCGGCTCCATGACTTCAACTGTGGCCTCAAAGCCTACCGCCATTCTGTAGTCAAAAGCATTGAATTGTACGGCGATATGCACCGCTACATCCCCATCCTGGCAAAATGGGCAGGATTTAACCGGATCGGAGAAAAAATCGTCCATCATCAAAAACGGAAATTCGGGAAGACAAAATATGGCCTCGACCGTTTCTACAAAGGCTACCTCGATTTGCTGACCATCACCTTCACTTCCCGTTTCGGTAAAAGACCCATGCATTTCTTCGGACTTTGGGGGACCCTTATCTTTTTGGCCGGCTTCGTCATTGCCGGATTCCTGGCTTATGATAAGTATGTCAACCTGGCCTTTAAAATGACTGAACGGCCGCTGTTCTACTTTGGAATCCTGGCCATGATCCTGGGAACACAACTCTTTGTGGCCGGCTTCCTGGGAGAATTGATCTCACGTAGCGCTTTCGACCGAAACCATTATCTGATCGAAAGTACTACAGGAATTGAACCTGCCGGGGATTAACTCCGGCATTGACAAACATTTCAACGTTATTCAATGGATATCAACCGCCGGGTATCTTTTCTGCAAAATGTTTCGATCTTCCCGGAATCTCCGGTCGATCTGCTGTGCCAGATTGCTGAAAACGTTGAAGAAATGGAGTTTCAGGAAGGGTTCATGCTTCTCTTTCACCCTGCCCTGAGTTGACAAAACCATGAAGGAACCACTGAAAGTTGTCCTGATCGGTACAGCCTATCCCCTGAGAGGAGGCCTGGCCGCTTTTAACGAACGCCTGATCCGTGAATACCGCAAAAATGGGGAACAAGCCTACATCTATACCTTCAAACTTCAGTATCCATCCTTTCTCTTTCCCGGTAAAACCCAATTGTCATCAGAACCGGCTCCTGCCAACCTTCCGATTTATGTTAAAGTAAACAGCATCAACCCGTTCAATTGGATACGCGTTGGGAGGGAACTACGCCGGCAAAACCCCGACCTGGTACTGGTAAAATACTGGATGCCCTTTATGGCACCCTGCTTCGGCACCATCGTCCGGTTGATCCGGAAAAACAAACATTCCCGGATCATCTCGATTCTCGACAATGTTATCCCCCACGAACGACGCTTTGGCGACAAACTGTTGTCAAAATTCTGGGTTCGCTCGGCTGATGGCTTTGTAGCCATGTCACGATCGGTGATGGATGACCTCCATTCCCTGGCGCCCTCCGCTCCCTGTATTTATTGTCCCCATCCGATCTATGACCATTACGGGGATTCCGTGTCCAAACAGCAGGCGCTGAAAACCCTTGGCCTTGACCCGGCCTTCCATTACGTTCTCTTTTTCGGATTTATACGCGAATACAAAGGACTTGACTTGTTGTTAGAGGCATTCGCCGACCCGCGACTGTCAACAAAAAACATCAAACTGTTGGTAGCAGGTGAATTTTATGATGACCCGCAACGCTATCACGATATAATTGACCGCCTGCACCTCAAAGAACGGGTGATCCTGAGCAACGACTTCATTCCCGACAGCAAAGTGGTCAACTATTTCTGTGCTGCCGACCTGGTCGTTCAACCTTACAAATCAGCCACCCAGAGCGGGGTAACACAGATTGCCTACCATTTCGGGAAACCGATGATCATCACCAGGGTAGGAGGGTTGGCTGAATTTGTCCCCGACGGTAAAGTTGGCTATGTTACAGAACCTGATCCTGAGGCCATTGCATCAGCTATGGTTCAATTTTATGATGAAGAGCGGGAACATGAATTTTCACAAAATGCCCTGTCAGAGAAAGAAAAGTACTCCTGGAAAAAAATGATTCTGGCCATCGCAGAAGCAGCCGGGAAGAAACCATAACCTGGCCTGGACCCATGGGCCTTTAACACCCATGGTCCGGCATACAATGATTATCGGGTAAAGACGTTTACCCATAAAACGAATTCAATGTTGATCAGAAGTAAAGCGCCATTAAGGTTGGGATTGGCCGGCGGGGGAACGGATGTAGCGCCTTTCTCCGAATTATTCGGGGGCGCCATCCTTAATGCTACCATCAGCATGTATGCCTACGCCACCATCCGCCCCACTCACGATGGCAAGATTGTCCTTCATTCGACTGATAAACAGGAACGCTTCACCTTCGATACAAGAGCTTTTCTACCCGTCGATGGCAACCTTGATCTCCACAAAGGGGTCTATAACCGGATCGTTCGCGATTTCGGACTGGCTCCTTTGTCCTTTGAATTGACCACCTACGTGGATGCCCCCCCGGGTTCTGGTCTGGGTACCTCCTCCACGCTGGTAGTGGCCATCCTGGGCGCTTTTGCCGAATGGCTTAACCTTCCGTTGGGAGAATATGACCTGGCCCACCTGGCTTTTGAGATCGAACGACTGGATCTGAAAATGGCCGGAGGTAAACAGGATCAGTATGCCGCCACTTTCGGGGGTGTCAATTTTATGGAATTCATGAAAGAGGACAAAGTGATAGTCAATCCATTGAGAATCAGAGACAAATACCTTGACGAACTGGCCCATAACCTCATCCTGTACCATACCGAAACAAGCCGCCTTTCTTCTGCCATCATCGATCAGCAAACGAAAAATGTCATCGCCGGCAATGAAAAATCCCTCCAGGCGATGCATAAATTGAAGGAACAGGCCCTGATGATGAAAGAGGCCATTCTCAAAGGAGAAATCGATAAAATCGGTGAAATCCTCGATTTTGGCTGGAAATTCAAAAAAAACCTGGCCGACGGAGTCAGTAACCCTTTCATCGACCGGATCTATGAAACAGCCATCGCCAGCGGCGCCACAGGAGGAAAGATCTCAGGCGCCGGTGGAGGGGGATTTATCTTTTTCTACTGCCCTGAAAACAGTCGCTCACCCGTGATCGAATCCCTGAAACAGTTCGGCGGACAATCCAAACGCTATGAGTTCACAACCAAGGGACTGACGACGTGGGGAAGATGAGAGTGAAGGATGATGTACGATTGACGAATGATGATTGACGATTTAAGAAGGATAAAATTGTAAACGGGAAAAAACTTTTTGGGTAAAAACCTTGAAAAATAAATGTGATGCGTGTAGTTGAAGTGATTAAAGAATCCATAGGAATCAGGGAAAAGATCCTTGGAGATAAGGATTTATTGCAGGAGATCCGGGACATTGCGCAGGTTTGCAGTGAAACTTTCTGTGAAGGGAATAAAGTGCTTTTTTGTGGAAACGGGGGAAGCGCTGCCGATGCCCAGCACCTGGCTGCAGAATTTTCAGGAAGGTTTTACTACGATCGCCCCCCCCTTCCCTCAGAAGCACTCCATGTGAACACCTCTTTTCTGACTGCTGTGGCCAACGATTACTCTTTTAATGAGGTCTATGCCCGTTTGTTGGCCGGCACCGGTGATGAAGGAGATGTACTGATCGCGCTCTCCACCTCCGGTCGGTCAAAGAATATTATCAAGGCCCTGCAGAAAGCCAACGAACTGGGAATGATAACAATAGGATTTACCGGAAGCGGGGGCGGAGAGATGAATGCATTGTGCGATTACCTGATTGCCGTCCCTTCGGAGGATACACC
Organism: uncultured Bacteroidota bacterium; assembly: GCA_937862805.1. GTDB lineage: Bacteria > Bacteroidota > Bacteroidia > Bacteroidales > FEN-979 > CAIVAT01. The sequence goes on along the minus strand of CALMDO010000233.1, from coordinate 4,748 downwards.
CAGGATTCAGGAGATCCATATCATGATCGGACATATTATTTGTGAAATGGTGGAGTCAAACCTTTTCCCAAAACAAGGTTGACAGTGGAAGCCATTATCCTGGCAGGTGGATTCGGGACACGCCTGCAGCCGGTTGTCAGCGAAGTTCCCAAAGCAATGGCCCTGGTTAATGGCCGCCCTTTTCTGGAATACCAGTTGGATTGGCTGATTGCCGAGGGTTTTACAAAAATAATTCTTGCGGTGGGCTATAAACGCGAAGTGATCATCAACCATTTTGCCGGGCAGTACCGTTCAGCAACCATCAGCTATTCAGTGGAAGAAGAACCCATGGGAACCGGGGGAGCGATCAGGATGGCTTTATGGAAAGCGGAAGGTCAGCGTGTACTCGTTTTAAACGGTGACACAATTTTCAGGATACCGCTTCAAAAACTGGTCGACCGGCACTTGTCCCGTAAAGCTGATATTACTCTGGCTGTCAGAAAGATAGATGATGCAGGACGTTATGGTGAAGTGGTTCTGAACCGGACCGGCAGGGTGACGGGCTTCCGTGAAAAGAATGAAAACAACGGAGAGGGTTTGATCAATGCCGGCATTTATGTTTTGGAAAAAATCTTTCTGATGGAACCCTGTTACCGGGGAAAATTTTCCATCGAAAAGGATTGCTTCGAAAAAGTGTACAAGGAAGCCAAAATCTATGGGTATCCCGGTGAAGGTTATTTCCTTGATATTGGCATCCCCGCAGATTATCAAAAAGCACAACATGATTTTCAGCAATTTGAAGATTGATGCCTCCTGGAGCCTTTTTCTTGACCGCGACGGGGTGATTAACCGGCGCATGGTGGGTGATTATGCCAAAACCTGGAAGGATTTTGAATTTCTGCCCGGTGTGAAGGAGGCAATAGCCCTTTTCGCTCCTCTTTTTGGAAAAATCATCATAGTATCCAACCAACAGGGTGTCGGCAAAGGATTGATGACCCTTCAGGATGTGGAAAAGATACATCACGAAATGTGTGAAGAGATCGAAACAGCCGGAGGTCGGATCGATGCTGTCTTCTTTGCCCCCAACCTCGCTTCGGAAAAAAGTATCCTTCGCAAACCGGCCATCGGGATGGCCCTCAAAGCCAGAAAACGATTTCCCGAGATCCGTTTCAAATATGCGTTTATGGCCGGTGATTCAATGTCGGACATGATCTTTGGAAAACGCTGCGGGATGAAAACCGTCCTGATCAACCCCGACAACACAATCGCCCGACGCCACCCCCGATGGATCGATGGCTGCTATCCCGACCTGATTACCCTGGCCCGCCAATTGTCGCTCCTCACTGCCAATCCCCACAATCCTTCTTCCCCTAAATAACCTGTCGTGAAACCTTCGCTGATCCTTGCCTGCTTTCTGATCTATACTGCCCTTCTGTTCATCGTCACCTGGATTACCGCACGCCGGGCAACCAACAGCGCTTTTTTTATCGGCAATAAATCCTCCCCTTGGATGGTGGTAGCCTATGGAATGATCGGCGCATCCATGTCAGGCGTCACCTTCATGTCCGTCCCCGGTTGGGTCGGAACCACCCATTTTTCATACATGATGGTCGTCGTTGGTTACGTGTTCGGTTACATTACCATCGCAACAGTGCTCCTGCCCCTCTATTACAGACTGAACCTGACTTCCATTTATTCGTACTTAGAAGGCCGCTTCGGCGCCTGGTCGTACAAAACCGGCTCTTTCTATTTCCTGCTTTCGCGTGTCATTGGGGCATCTTTCCGTATGTTTCTGGTTGTCAATGTATTGCAAATTTTCGTATTTGATGCATACCACATTCCCTTTACTTTCACGGTGTTGATCTTTATCGTCCTGATCCTGCTTTACACTTTTAAAGGAGGGATCAAGACGATCATCTGGACCGATATGATACAGACGACGTTTATGTTGCTTGCCCTTTTTGTATCCATTTATATTATTATCGATCAGATGGGACTGAACCTTGGAGGTATGGTGGAAAAGGTTTTTACCAGTGATCTTTCGACCTTTGCAGATACCAGCTGGAACAGCAAACGGTTTTTCGTCAAAGAGATCCTGAGCGGGGCCTTCATTGCTATCGTCATGACCGGTTTGGACCAGGAGATGATGCAAAAAAACCTCAGTTGCCGATCATTGAAGGATGCCCGCAAGAATATGCTCACCTACACCGGGATCATGGTAGTGGTCAACTTCGTGATCCTGTTCCTGGGTGCGACGCTTTATCTTTTTGCAGATTTTAAAGGGATTCAGATTCCGGTAAGGACGGATGACCTTTTCCCGGTCATTGCCATCAACCACCTTGGGCCGGTGGCCGGGTTGGTTTTTCTGATCGGACTGATATCCGCTGCATATCCCAGTGCCGACGGGGCACTCACTTCGCTCACCACAGCCTTCAGCATCGATATCCTGGGGATCAACAAGCGCAAGGATTTGGATGAGCGTCAGCGACAAAGGATCCGTCAGCGTGTCCATGTCGGGTTTGCAGGGGTGCTCCTGCTGGTGATTGTCTTGTTCAGGATGATCAACAACCAGGCGGTCATCGACAAGCTTTTCACGGTGGCAGGCTATACCTACGGGCCTTTGCTGGGTCTTTATGCTTTCGGCCTTTTTACCCGGTACACCCCCCGCGACCGATGGGTTCCCCTGATCGCCCTTATTTCGCCAGTCATCTGCTTTTTAATCAGTGAATATTCCGTCGAATTGTTCAACGGGTACAGGTTTGGGTTCGAGCTGCTTATCTTGAATGGATTTCTTACATTTGTGGGATTGTTCCTTGTCAGGAAGAAAAACAAAGGAGTGGATAACCCCGGCTGATAACGGGAACAAAAACCAATGATTTGGAGGCATGAATTATGGAAAACTTACGTTTTAAAGCCCTCTCTGTTGCGATGTCGCACAAAGAAAAGGAGGTCAGGTTTCCTGACCGGAAAGCTTCCGAGTATTTTGGAGAGTTGACATTCAACCGGGCTGCCATGCGCGAATACCTCACCGAAGAGGCTTACAGTCAGGTGATGAATTCCATAGAGAAAGGTGAAAAAATTGACCGTAAGATTGCTGACCAGGTGGCTGCCGGTATCAAAGCCTGGGCCATCAGTAAAGGAGCCACCCATTATACCCACTGGTTTCTGCCACTGACGGGCGCAACAGCCGAAAAACACGATGCATTTGTTGATCCGGTAGAAGGCGGCCAGGGGATCGAGAAGTTCCGGGGGATCGAACTGACGCAGCAGGAACCGGATGCCAGCAGCTTCCCAAGTGGAGGAATCCGCAGCACTTTTGAAGCCAGGGGATATACCGCCTGGGATCCTACCTCTCCGGCCTTTATTATGGACCGCACCTTATGCATCCCCACAGTGTTTGTCTCTTACACCGGAGAGGCGCTCGATTATAAGACACCACTCCTGAAAGCATCCTATTCGATCGATAAAGCAGCCGTAGATGTTTGCCAGTATTTCGATAAAGATATCGTAAAAGTTTATCCCACACTGGGTTGGGAACAGGAGTACTTCCTGGTCGATAACGCTCTTTTCCTGGCCCGGCCCGACCTGGTTCTTACAGGCCGGACTTTGTTTGGCCACTCTTCACCCAAAGACCAGCAATTGGAGGATCACTACTTCGGCACCATTCCTCAACGGGTCCTCGCTTTTATGCAGGAGTTTGAGTTGGAAGCCCATCGCCTGGGTATCCCTGTCAAAACGCGTCATAATGAAGTGGCACCCAATCAATTTGAATGTGCCCCGGTGTACGAGGAAGTCAACCTCTCCATCGATCATAACCAGTTGATGATGCACCTGTTAGATAAGGTAGCCCGACGGCATGATTTCATGGTGCTTCTTCATGAAAAACCTTTTAGTGGCGTCAATGGCTCCGGTAAACACAACAACTGGTCGCTTGCTACCAATACCCGCGAAAACCTCCTCTCACCCGGTACTACTCCCAAAGCCAACCTTCGGTTCCTGACCTTCCTGATCAATATCATCAAGGCAGTCAACGACCATGCAGATCTCCTCCGTTCCATCATTGCTTCACCGGGTAACGACCACCGGTTAGGAGCCAACGAGGCTCCGCCGGCCATCATCTCCGTTTTCATCGGGGCCCAACTGACCCGCCTCCTGGACATGATCAGCAAAAATGACAAGCGGATGCGGCTCAGTACCGAAACCGATAATGATAACGGCTTGTTGTCGAACCTCCCCAAAATTCCGGAGATACTCCTCGATAATACCGACCGCAACAGAACCTCTCCCTTCGCTTTTACCGGCAATAAATTTGAATTCCGTGCCGTGGGTGCCGCCCAAACCTGCGCACCGGCCATGATCGTGTTGAACCTTATCGTTGCCGACCAACTCCGGAAATTCAAAAACGAGACCGATGCGCTGATCAACAAAAAGGTACATAAAGAGGATGCCCTCTTCAAGGTTCTTCAAAAATATATCCGTGAGTCGCGCCGGATCCTCTTCGAGGGGAATAACTATTCACAGGAATGGATGGTAGAGGCTGCCAAAAGAGGGCTGAATAACCTTCCAACTACACCGTTAGCCTTAAAGGCTTTTACTTCGAAAAATACAATTGACCTTTTTGAACGAAACAATGTGTTGACAACCAGAGAATTGGTTGCCCGTCACGAAATCCGGCTGGAACATTATACAAAAAAAATTCAGATCGAATCGAGGGTTTTGGGAGACTTGGCGGGCAACCACATCATCCCGGTAGCCATCCGTTATCAAAA
>CALMDO010000232.1 GCA_937862805.1 uncultured Bacteroidota bacterium | reverse complement strand
GATTAATTAACAATATTTTAATATTCAGGATAGGAAAATAGATTAGTTTTGTCCGCACCAAAAAAGTACTAATTTTTTTTCCATGGAATTTTTGTACGTTGTCATTGGGATGGTGCTCGTTTTTGACTTCATCAACGGGTTCCACGATTCTGCCAATTCCATAGCTACGGTAGTATCCACAAAGGTGCTTTCTCCGCTTACTGCAGTGATGTTTGCTGCTTTTTTCAATTTCGTCGCTTTCATGATATTCAGCCTGAAGGTGGCTACTACAATCGGGAAAGGGGTGGTTAACCCCGATGTGATCAACCTGACAGTCATTGCTTCTGCCTTGTTTGCTGCGATAATCTGGAACCTGGTCACATGGTGGTGGGGATTTCCCTCCAGTTCGTCCCACACCCTGGTGGGTGGGTTGGTTGGCGCCGCGGTCGCGAAAGCCGGTTTCGGCTCAGTCATCATGTCGGGCCTTGTGAAAATCGGTCTTTTTATATTTATCGCGCCGGTCTTAGGCATGGTCATGTCATTTTTCATCTCCGTCGTCGTACTCCATCTCAGCCGTCGTTCAACGCCTTCAAAAGTGGATAAGTTATTTCGCCGCCTTCAGTTGGTCTCGGCGGCGGCTTTCAGCCTGGGTCACGGAGGGAATGACGCGCAGAAATCAATGGGGATCATCTGGGTCGCCCTGATCGTGACCGGCCATGCTACCATGCACGACCCCATTGCCGATTGGATCGTAATTGCCTGCTACAGCGCCATTGCGTGCGGAACCTTATTGGGCGGCTGGAGGATTGTCAAGACGATGGGGCAACGCATCACCAAATTAAAACCTTTTGAGGGCTTTTGTGCTGAAACGGCAGGCGCCCTTACCTTGTTTGGCGCTACTGAACTGGGCATCCCGGTCAGCACAACCCATACCATTACCGGTTCCATTATCGGGGTCGGAGCACCCAAAGGAGCCTCTGCTGTGAAATGGGGCATCACGACCAAGATTTTTTGGGCCTGGATCCTTACCATTCCCATCTCAGCCCTCATTGGCGGTCTTGCCTTTCTTATCATGAATACACTGGTTGGATAAAACCAACCCCTTAATACAAAACGTATGAAAATAGATGCATTCTTAAAACTCTTTGTCCCCAGGGATGACTCTTTTTTCCCTCTCTTCGAAGAGGCAGCCGGTGTCCTTATCAGGGCATCGGAATTGTTGCAACAGCTCATGGATGCTGCAACCCTTGAGGAACGTGCGGTCCTTATCAAACAGATCAAAGCCGCCGAACATGATGGCGATGAACTGACCCATAAAATATACCAGCAGTTGAACAAATCGTTTATCACCCCTTTTGACCGGGAAGATATCCAGGAACTAACCTCCAAACTGGATGACGTAACCGATTTTATCAACGGTACCGCCCAGCGCATCGGATTGTACAAACCCAAACAAATCCTTCCGCCGCTGAAAGAACTGGCTGATGTTATCCATGAAGCAGCTGGTGAAATTCAATTCTCACTACACGGCCTGCGCCATTCCGGTAAAAACCACCAGCAGATTCTGCAATCGTGCATTAACCTGAATACCTTGGAAAATAAAGCTGACGACCTTTACCACGATTGCATTTCCTCCCTCTTCGAAACAGAAAAGGACACGGTAGAACTGATCAAAAACAAAGAAATCATCGCTACCCTGGAAAAAACGGTGGATATGGCTGAGGATGTTTCGGATATCATCAAGACCATCCTGATTAAGCTGGCCTGATCAATATTCCGTATGGAACAATCAGACGGGTGAGAAGGTCAATCCTTCTCACCCTTTTTCATCAGAGGTTTATAACAGAATTTTCAGAACCCAATCCGCTGGGAAGAAACTGATCGGCTTCGGGATCATTTTCCCAACTGTTCCCGTCAATCAGATAACGAAACTGATGGCTTTTGCCGCTTTCCAGATCTACCGTGACCGACCATGTCCCGTTTTTGGCTTTTTTGAACGGGGCTTCCCCAATGTGCCAGTCGTTAAAACTTCCTACCAATAAAATGGAGGATG
>CALMDO010000231.1 GCA_937862805.1 uncultured Bacteroidota bacterium | reverse complement strand
ACCAGATCAACCTGGGAAACCCCGGCAATGGTAGAAAGCATGGGTTTGATCCTGGTTTTTACCAGATCGTACACCTCCGTCGAAGGCACATTGGCTGTGATCCCCAACCGCATGATGGGAATGTCATCCATCGAGAAATTGTTGATGAACGGCGGGCGAACATCTTTCGGTAAAAGATAGAGAATGTTGTTGACCTTCCGGGTGGCGTTTTCCAAAGCACGGTCCATGTCGGCGCTGCTTTTAAAGATGATCACCACCACCGAAGCCCCCTCATAAGAGGTACTCTGGATGTTGTCGATCTCCTCGAGGGACGAGATGGCATCTTCGATCTTTTTGGTCACCGAATTCTCCACTTCCGAAGGGGAAGCTCCCGGATAGGTGGTCACAATCACCAGGACCGGTTCGGAATACTTCGGCAACAATTCATAATTCAGGGAAAAATAACTGACCACCCCCAGGAAAGTCAGCACGGCGAAGATCACGACGACCAGCGAGGGCCTTTTGATTGATAATTCGGTAATGTTCATGGCAGTCCCTGATTATTTTTTATTGACGATGGATATGATGGAGTTGTTGTCGAGGTTGATCTGACCGGATGTAACCACCAACTCTCCCTCTTTCAACCCGTCGAGTACCTCCACCTGCTTATCATCGGCCGATCCGATCCGGATCGGTTTTAACACCGAACGATCTCCTTCAACCACAAAAACTTTTGGGTCTTTCACACTCCCGATGATCGCGTTGCGGGGAATGACAAGGCACTCGCGTGCTTCACCGGAAGTAAATGCGGCAACCCCAAACATACCTGCTTTGACCGGATGACGCGAATCATTCACCACCTCTGTCTCCACCGGGAAACGGTGCGCCTCATCGGCCTTCACTCCGACCGAAATCACCCTGCCCTGATAAGTGATCCCGGGAAAAAGGGCGGTGGTAATGGTAATACGGTCCCCTTCATGAACATGAATGGCTTCACTTTCCGCAATGTAAGCGACGAATTTCAGGCGGCTGATATCCACAATTTCTGCCACAGGAGAACCCGGCATCAACAAAGAACCAATCTCGATCGACCGTTTGGTGATGGTTCCCTGGATGGGGGCCTTGATCGTGGTATTGTCAAGCTGCTTCCCCAGGGTCACCACATCGGCTTCCGATTTCCTGACGAAAAGTTTTGCATCCTCCACCTGCTGGCTTGAAATGGCATCATTTTTCAGCAATCCTTCATACTTCTTCAAGTCAGCCCTCGCTTTTTCAAGCGCTGCCTGCGCCAGCGACAACTGACTGCGGAGCACTTCGTCATCGAGTTGCGCCAGGACCTCCCCTTGTTTCACAAAATCACCCGTATTAAATAACAATTTGACTACTTTCCCTTGTCCCTCCGAGGCCAGCATCAACTCATGAATGGCTGCAAACGACCCGTTGGCGGTAAAATCACCGCTCATGGGGCTTTTCCCGATCCGGGTGACAAAAACCGGGATCGCCTTCAGATTGCCTTCCAATTTCGATTTTTCTTCTATTTTCTTCTTATTCATAAAAAGAGTCACAGTGCAGGCTCCGACAAGCACGATGACAACAAGGCTGATGACGGTGATTCGCTTCATGGAATGGGTATTGAAAAACGGGAATAATTTTATTAAAGAATGAAACCTTGTTACCGGATAATTTCCAAAAGGGTACCGTTGGCATTGAGGTATTCGAGTTCTGCTATCTTCATCTGGATCAGCGCCATGGTATGACTTGTCTGGGCGTCGCTCATCGCTGTTTCGGCATTCAGCAGATCGGTCAGGGGTATGATCCCCTTCTGGTACTGATCCTGTGAAACATCATAGACGCGGTTGGCCAGATTCATGTTTTCACGCTGTCGCTTTTCGGCTGTAATGCTCGCCATCAGCTTCCGGGAAGCATCCAGCGACTGGATCCGGAGAATTCTACGGGTATCATCTTCCGTAATTTGGAGTTGATCCAAGGCAACTTTTGACTGACTGACACGGTGGTAACGCTGAAACCCGCTGAAAACCGGGACATTCAGCCTGAGTCCTACCAGACTGGTGTTGTACCACTCGGTCGACTTACCAAAAACATAATAGGTATTGCTTTGGTTGTTGTAGTTCATGGCTGCAATCATCGTTAGCGAAGGGAAATATTCGGCCTGGTTGAGGCGGATGTTGGCATTGATCAACCGTTTCTGCATCTCCAGCATACGGATATCGATATGGTTGGAAAGATCCTGGACAGCGCCTTTTTGAAAACCGGTGACATCCACCGAGTCGGGAAAAGCAAGCGGCTGATCCAACGGAAGTCCCATGTAATACCGTTGCATGTTGAACTCCTGGTCCAGCAAAACCTGTAACCGGTCGATCTC
>CALMDO010000230.1 GCA_937862805.1 uncultured Bacteroidota bacterium | reverse complement strand
AGAGTCAGGTTTTGGAAATCTTTTTCTGCTTCACTGAGCTGATTGTTGCGCTTTAGAATGGCTTTCAGTTTGAAAAGCAGTACCTCTGAATCAAACGGTTTGGTAATATAGTCATCCGCCCCTGTCCGGAAACCCTCCAACATATCCTCTTTGAGCGATTTGGCAGTCAGAAAAATAAGCGGAATATGGCTGTTGATGCGTTTGATTTCTCGGGCAAGGGTAAATCCATCCATTTCGGGCATCATCACATCCAGGATGCAAAGATCGAAAACCATCGATTTAAAGGTAGCCAGCCCTTGTTTTCCGTCTGTTTTCAGCACCACTTCGAAATCATTCAATTCTAAATATGACTTCATGATAGATCCGAAGTTCGGATCATCTTCCACCAACAAGATTTTTATTTTTGGGCTCATTGTTTTCTTTTTGACAGGATGGTTAACCAATGGAGATATAGCCTCAAGCCTCTTTTAACAGGTGTTTTTCTTGATCGGAAAGATTTCTGACAGCGGGAATTGCGATTTCAAAACGACTGCCTTTCCCCACATCGCTGGTAATGTTGATTTCACCATGATGCGCGAGAACTATCGCTTTAACGTAGCTCAAACCAAGTCCGAATCCTTTGATATTATGGATATTGCCGGTAGTCACACGGTAGAATTTGTCGAAAATTTTCCGCTGGGTTTCGGAGCTCATACCCATTCCTTTATCCTCCACCCCGAAATAATATTTTCCCGACCGGTTGAACGAAAAAACGTCGATAATGGGTTTTGCGAGGGAGTATTTATTGGAATTGTCCAAAAGATTGAGCAGGACATTGCGCAGGTGGTCTTCATCTGCCAATACCATGGGATACTCAGCTTCCAGTGAAGTGGTGATCATACCGTCGCGCTTTTGAATCTGAAGCCGGAAAGGATCAACGGCCCTTTCGATCAGTGCATTCATGTCTATGACCCGGGGAATCAGATGAAAGTCCTTGCTGTCTAACATTGCCATTTGCAATACTTGTTCTACCCTGGCATTCATCCGGTTGTTCTCTTCTTTGATGATTCGGGTAAAATTCCTGATCGTTTCAGGCTCTTGCAATACTTTAGGGTTGGTAATAGAATCAGCTGCAATGGAAATGGTGGCGATGGGTGTTTTGAACTCATGCGTCATGTTATTGATGAAGTCGGTCTTGATATCTGAGATCTTTTTTTGCCGGATCATCACAACAATGCTTGCACCGGAAGTAAGGACAATGATCAGGGTGAACAACACCGAACCAAAAAGGAGCAGGGATAAAGATTTCAGAACGTGTGATTTTTGGTCGGGGAAAAAGACAAGCAGCAGGTCTGGTTTTTGGAAAAGGTCATTTGGAAATAGCGATACACGGTGTGCTTTGGGCTGGTATTCTTTCAGAAAGCCTGAGGAGCGGATAGGAACCGGGTTGCTGTCGTTGGAAGGGGAGAAGACTGCAAATTCAAAAGGCAGATCGATTCCTTTGTCAGCAAGAGCCTTTGCCAACGTCATCTGGAGGTTTTTTTTGTTGATTCGCTGTTGTACCGGAGCGGGTTTGCTCTCCAGTTCAATGGCCATTTTTTTAATCACATCTTTGATGCGTTGGGCTTTATTGTCAAGTTTCTGAAGCTGTTGTTCATGCAATGCTTTTTGTATCGCCCTTTCTTTCCTGGGGCGGGTATAGCGGGGTGGCATCATCCGGGGCATCTGGTATCGGATGTAACCGGAGTTTCCGGGAACAGAGGATTCAATGATCACTTCCGTTCTGAGATCAGTGACCATCAGGTTGGAACTGAATTCCATATCGAGGGAACCGGCTGCAATTTGATTTTCAAGAAGAGAATCCAGGAAAGAGAGTTGGTCATTCCATTCAAAATTCAGATCATAAAAACCTGCTTCGGGCATATCTCTCATCATTCTCTTCATGTGAAGTGAAAGGCTGTCGAGTGTTGATTGTGATCGCCTGAGATTGTACTGGTAAGCAGACTGAATCTGTTGCCGACGGGGCCGTTGTCGTGGCCTTTCCGGCGGCGGCGGAAACAGTGGTTGTACTGCAGGGCATTCATTTTCTTTGCAAGGGTCCAATTCATTGGAGGCTAAGAGCGCATTGAGCCGGTCAACAATCAACCGGGATGAATCTTGTGAAAAGGCTTGTACGATCGACAGAATGCTGTCACCTTCAAAATTCCGGCTGATAAAGTACATGTTTTCACGGGTTTCCATCTTATCGATAGCGCTGCCAAGGGCATCATTGACGCCCCGGTTGAACTGTGATTCTTTAACATTCATGGCATTGCGTATCCAAAAAAACTGGACAAGGATAATTCCTATCAAAGAAATGCAGATACCGGCAATGAGCAGGTAAAGTCTCCGTTTATTCATGGTACAAAATTATTGAAAGAAAAGAGCTTTAGCCAAAGATTAACGGTTCATTAACCAATTTTAACGATTCATTAACACTCATTGGCTATGTATCCCGGTAGCTTTGTGTCATCAATTATTAATCCGGGAGTATCCATGAATCTACCATCCATTATGAAAAAAAATCAGATGATAGCCGGTTGCCTCACTTTGCTGGCTGTTTTTATCCTTCGTCCGGCTGTAGCCCAGGAGAAGAAAGAAAGTGATTCCAAATCGACCGTTAAACTTAAAGTAATTACAGAGAAAAACGGGGAAACAAATGTTTTTGACACAACCCTCATTTCGGAAGAGAACATTATCACGCAGGAGGAGGTTGAGGCTCTTATGAGGGATCTGCAGGATAAGATGGGAGAATTTTCAGACCAGATGCGTGAATACCAGTTTCTTTTCGATCCGGGTTCACCTGATACCCTCTTATCGGATTCCGTTCGAAAAGAGATTAAAAGGGCTTTGCGGATGTTACCGGGAAAGGGTTGCGAAGGCTTGCGGTTCCCCCGTGGCCGGGCTTATCAGTTCGACTTTCCATGCATGCCTGATTGTCCCGGTCCGCCTGAGATGGCACAAAGGTTTCGCTGGGGAGGCAGGATGCCTGGCAGAGTTATTCAGAGAATGATGCAGCGGGAGGAGACCCTTTCAGATCTGATCGGAGAGATCCCTCTTGATCAGGTAAAACAATATTCTATCAAGGAGCGCAAAGGAGGGAAACGGATCATCATCGATGTTGATGATGCCCCGGTGGTTGTGCAGCGCGACCGGATTATTTACCGTGAAGGGGTTCCGATGAAAGTCCGTGATCGATATATGAAGCGGCAGCCCAAGGAGGTAAAAGTCATTATCAAGGCTGAATCGGGAGAAGAAGAAAATGCGCCAAAGACTCCCGAACCACCTCAAAAGGCTGGTGAAAATCAAAAGAAAATTTAATTCCTCGTTCTTTATACATACCATTTTGGTAAGCTTATTATGCGCAAAGAGGGCGGCTCAAAAGGCCGCCCTCTCTTTCCTGGTTAATCTACCGGTTAATACCTTTTGCGGGGGGTATAATGGGTATGAAGCAGTTCGTGGGATTTATGTCCCAGGGGTTTTTCAAGGAATTCCTGGTAGATGGAAGCAACGTCGGGGTTTTCATGGGATTTTCTGATGGGCATGCCCATATCTTCCTGGTAAATAGCCGATTTGCGTTTTGACCGGATCTCCTTGTTGGTCGGGATGGGTTGACCACCTCCACCCAGGCAACCGCCCGGACACGCCATTATTTCAATGAAATGGTAGTTGGCTTTTCCCTCTTTTACATTTTGCATAACCTTCTTGGCATTGGCCAATCCGTTGGCTACTACGCATTGAAGGTCAACTCCTTCCAGAAAGCTCCATTCCGGTTTAACCTTTTCGATGTGAATAGTAGCCTCCCTGACTTCGCCTTCTGTACCACGGACCGGTACGATATTGAGTCCGTCGAATGGAACTTCCCGGCCTGTTACCACTTCATACACTGTACGGAGTGCAGCTTCCATTACCCCGCCGGTGGTACCGAAGATTACGGCGGCGCCGGTGGAGGCTCCCATGAAACTGTCGAATTTTTCTTCTGGCAGGCCGTCGAATTCCAATCCTGCCTGTTTGATCATGATGCCCAATTCGCGGGTAGTCAACACGTAATCAACATCTTTATAGCCGCTGGAACGCATTTCGGGGCGGTTGGCCTCAAATTTCTTGGCGGTACAGGGCATGATGGAGACAGATACCACATTTTTCGGATCGAGCTGGCGTTTTTGGGCATAAAAAGTTTT
>CALMDO010000229.1 GCA_937862805.1 uncultured Bacteroidota bacterium | reverse complement strand
ATTTTTCCGACGGGAATGACTTGTATGGTGTAACGTTGGGTGTCGATCCCTTTCAGGTTATATTTCGAAATAAAGATGCGGTTGAATCCAAGCTTATCGGCTTCACCAATCCTTTGTTCCACGTGGTTGACCGGACGAATTTCGCCGCTCAGTCCCGTTTCTGCTGCAAAACAGGTTTTATGTCCGATGGATATATCCTGATTGGAGGAAAGGATAGCAGCGACCACAGCCAGGTCAATTCCAGGGTCATCAACCCGGAGGCCCCCGGCGATGTTAAGGAAAACATCTTTATGACCCAGGCGGAAACCGCTGCGTTTTTCAAGTACTGCCAGCAGCATGTTGAGTCTCCGGTTGTCGAAACCGGTAGTGGAACGTTGGGGGGTTCCGTATACGGCCGAGCTGACCAGTGCCTGGGTCTCGATGAGCATGGGGCGCTGGCCTTCGATCATGGCGGCAATGGCAGTGCCACTCACCTGTTCATCCCGCTGGCTGAGGAGTATTTCTGAAGGGTTGGTAACTTCTCTTAATCCGGCATCATTCATCTCATAGATCCCCAGTTCGGATGTGGAACCGAACCTGTTCTTCAGCGAGCGTAGGATACGGTAACCATAGTTCCGGTCGCCTTCGAACTGCAATACGCTATCGACCATGTGTTCGAGGATTTTGGGACCGGCCAGGCTGCCATCCTTGGTGATATGGCCGATTAGGAAAACAGGAATGTTTGTGATTTTTGAATATTTCTGGAATTCGGCCGCGCTCTCCCTGATCTGTGAAATACTTCCGGCAGAAGAATCGATGGAATCGGTTTGGAGGGTCTGGATTGAGTCGGCGATGATGAGGTCGGGCTTCACCTTCTCAAGGTGCTGAAAAATCACCTGCGTATTCGTTTCGGTAAGGATATAACAGTGTTCATTGGCCATACCCAGTCTTTCGGCCCGCATCCGAAGCTGGTGTTCGCTTTCTTCTCCGCTGATATACAATATCTTACGATTAATACAGCGCAATGCTGTCTGGAGCATAAGGGTCGATTTCCCGATGCCTGGTTCTCCGCCGATTAATACCAGAGAGCCGGGGACCACTCCGCCGCCGAGCACCCGGCTGAGTTCCTGGTCGGGGATGGCCATCCGGGTTTCATGGTCGTATCGGATATCAGCAATTCTGACCGGTTGTGAAGGCCGGCGGTTGGTTATCCCGGTTCCCTGCCCAGGTTTTTCTTCACGTTGGATGACCTCTTCCACAAAGGTGTTCCATTCACCGCAGGCGTTGCATTTTCCCATCCATTTGGGAGATTGTGCGCCGCAATGCTGGCAGAAAAAAGCCGTTTTAACCCTTGACATGACAAAATTCTTTAACTGCCTCTCCCCGGATCAGACGTTCATTCCTCCCTCTTCCTGTATGATCTGCTTAATCTTTTCGAGGGTGTGGGTGGTAGAGAAGCCTTTGACCAGTTCAATGGTCACTACTTTTCCGCCCCGGGCTTTCACAATGTCAGATCCGACGATCTCTTTGCCGTCATAATCTTTTCCTTTGACCAGGATATCGGGTTGAATGAGACGTATCAGTTCAAGGGGGGTATCTTCGCTAAAAAGGATGACCGCATCAACAAAAGAGAGGGCGGCCAGGGTGAGGGCGCGTGCATTCTCGTGGTTGAGCGGACGATGCGGACCTTTCAGGCGTTGTACCGATTCGTCAGTGTTCAATCCGATGATCAGTACTTGACCCAGGTCGCGGGCTTTTGCAAGGTACTCCACATGTCCGGTATGGAGGATGTCGAAACATCCGTTGGTGAAGACAATCTTTTTACCCTTGAAACGCCAGACGGCCAATTGCTTTTGAAGGTGGTCCCAGGTAAAGATTTTTTCTTTAAGCAACGCCAGTTTTTCCATGTGATTTTTTATTGAATGATAAGAGCATTAGTGAAATACTGCCGATCAGGATGATCATTCCGGTTTGGGCTGCCCAGGCGATCCAGCCAAGGGCCAACCCGGTGGTGCGGACCACCCCGTAAAGTTGCAGGGTCTCCTGTATGATAGCCGGGTAGAGACCGATTCCGCCGGGAGTGATCATGATACCAACGCTTCCCAGCACCAGGGAGGAGAGACCACCACCAAGACCGACATGGCTCGTTTCCGAAAAACAAAAGAAACAGATGTACAGCATGAAAAAATAGAAAGTCCAGATCACCACGGAGTAAAATACGAAAATCCATGGGTGTTCCATTTCTGTGAGCGATTTCAGCCCTTCCCAAAACCCGTGTAAAAGGTTTTTGATCTTCAGGTAAAATGCAGTTTTCCTTACTTTTTTATGGACCAGGAAATAGAAGATACCGGCCAGGATAGCAATAGCAACAAGGCCGTAGATCATGATCTTTGTAAAGTGCAGGTTCCCGAATTTCGCGACAAGCTGCGGGTAGACATTGTTGTTCATGTAGTCGCTGATGGTTCCCATCTGCGTCAGGATCATCAGGATAAAAAGCAGTATGAAGCAGATCATGTCAACAGCTCGTTCGGTGATCACGGTTCCGAAGCTCTTGTTAAAAGGGATGTTCTCATAGCGGGCCAGAACGCCGCAACGTGTCACTTCTCCCAGCCGCGGAAAGGCTAAGTTGGCAAAATATCCCACCATTACCGCGTAAAAGGTGTTTTTTAAGGAAGGGTGATAGCCCAAAGGTTTCATCAGAAGTTTCCATCTCAGCGAACGAAAAACATGGCTGATGACCCCCAGGAAAATAGTCAGGATGACCCAGTTATAATTGGCAATCCGGAAAGAATTCAGTATCTGGATTTTTTCTTCGGGAGTGAGGACTCGGAGTGAAAGCCAAATCATTAACAGTCCCAATCCCAGGAAGAGCACAAACTGAATGATGGTAGAGAGCCGTTTTTTTGGAGGAGCGACGGCTACATCCGGAGGGTTGGTCATCAGCGAGTTTTTTTACCCCTTTGGAGCCGGTTGTTCGCGTCGGGGAAAGCGATGGCCGGGATGAATTTTTTAGCTTTTTCAAAATCCATGGTCGCGTAAGAAACTATGATCACGGTATCGCCGGGGAGAAATTTTCGCGCAGCAGCGCCATTAAGACAGATGGTTCCGCTTCCCTTTTCACCTTTGATAACATACGTCTCAATCCGCTCTCCGTTATTGACATTCAGCACCTGGACTTTTTCATTTTCGATCAGGTTGGCTTGTGTCATCAACAATTCATCGATGGTTACGCTGCCCATGTAGTTGATGTTGGCATCGGTAACAGTGGCACGATGAATCTTCGATTTCAATACTTCGATCTGCATCATGACGCAAAATTACTAAAAAAGTTCGAGATTGTCGATGAGCCGGACATCTCCCAGGAAGGCCGCTATAAAGGCTACTGCACGCGATTTCAGAGACCAGTTTTCCAGTGGTATCAGGGTCTCTTTATCCCCAATCTCGAAATACTCTACGCGAATGGAAGGATGTTCCTGGATTTTCCTTATGGCCCACTCCCTCAGGTCTTTCACTGGTATTTTCCCGGCTTTTTCCCTGACCTGGCATAACACCTCATAAATGACCGGTGCCACCTGGCGTTCGGCGATGGTCAGCCGCAGGTTCCTTGAACTCATGGCCAGTCCGTCGGGTTCACGAACCGTATCGCAGGGGATGATGGTAACTGGTAGTCGAAGCTGTTCGACCATTCTGCGGATGACAGCCAATTGCTGGTAATCTTTTTTGCCAAAATATGCACGGGTCGGATGGGTGATGGAAAAGAGTTTTTTAACCACGATGGCTACTCCTTTGAAATGGCCCGGTCTGAATTTGCCTTCCATGACCTTGTCAAGCATCCCCCAATCCAGTTCCAATGATTCGGTTGTTCCCTGAGGGTATAGCTCTTCAGCGCCGGGGGAAAAGAGAACATCGCAACCGACTTTTTCCAGCATTTTGGCGTCGGTGGAGAGGGTGCGGGGATATTTGGCCAGGTCTTCCGGATTATTGAACTGGATTGGATTGACAAAAACCGAGCAAAGGGTCAGCTGGTTTTCAGCTTTCGCCCTGCGGATAAGGGATAGGTGCCCTTCATGGAGTGCTCCCATTGTTGGGACAAACCCAATGGAGGTTCCATTTTCAGTAAGAGGAGTGATGAAACGCTCCATCTCGCGAAGGGTCGACAGTTGCTTCATGGGATTCAGAGTTCGGTAAAGTTGTTTTTAATTGCAAATTTGATCAGGTCAACGGTCGATTTCAGTTCCAATTTTTTCATGATGTGGTTTTTATGAGTTTCGACAGTGCGGATGCTGATATCCAGCTTTTCACTGATCTCTCTGTTGATATGTCCTGCCGCGTAAAGACGAAGGATCTCGATCTCTCTTGTCGTCAGAGGTAACGGCCGTTGTTCGGCAACTGTCACCTCCTCCTTGGCATTTCGGAGGTAGCTTTTGAGCATGATCTTTGCGATGGAATCGGCGAAGAACTCTTCGCCCTCACTGACTATCTGGATGGCATGCAGCAGCTCTTCACGGGAAGTGTTTTTCGGCAAATATCCTTTCGCCCCGGCTTTCACGGCATTGATGATGAAATCCTCGTTGGTGTACATCGACAAAATTAGCACCTTGACCGAAGGGTACTCAGCGGTGATACGCCGGGTGATTTCAATGCCGGATGTATCGGGTAACGAGATATCCAGGATGAGGATATGTGGCGGTTCCAGGGCGATTTTCTCAAAACACTCTTTGCCCGTGGAGGCCTCTCCCAGAATATAGATATTGCCTGCTCCTTGCAGCAGCGACTTGATCCCGTCTCTTACGAGTTGGTGATCATCCACGAGGAAAATCCTGATGATTGACATGGGGAATGAAGATTGGTACTTTCAAGGTTATGGTGGTTCCTTCGCCTTGGACCGAGGCGATCTCGATCTTTCCCTGAAGGAGACTGGCTCTTTCGCGCATGTTATGGATCCCGTTACCGCCTTCCTTGCCGGACTGGTCCACCAAAAAACCTTTTCCATCATCACTGATGCCAAGGGTGAGCGATTCTCCTTTTCTTACCAACTTCACATTGACGGTCGTAGCTTCGGCATGTTTGACAATATTGCTGATCGCCTCCTGGGTGAGCCGGTAAATATAGGTCTTGGTTTTTTTGTCCAGATCGTCGAAATTCCCCTTGGCCTCGAAACGAATTTTCAGGTTGCTGTGTTCTTCTGTTTCGGAAAAAAGGTTGCGGAAAGCAATCGGAATGCTGAAAGCTTCGAGTACGGAGGGAAGGAGGTTGTTGGAAATGCGCCGAACCTCGTCGATGATTTCATCGAAATATTTTTTCATCTCCTGGATCGAATGTTTCACCTCTGTTTCATCCTGGTATAACAGACTCTCCAGCCGTAACTTGATTGCAATGAGCAGTTGCCCTATTCCATCGTGCAGTTCCCGCGACAATCGTTGTCGTTCCATCTCCTCACCGTCTATCACCGAACGCATCCTTCCGTAACGCTCTTGCTTTAATTCGTGGGTCTTTTCTTTGACCTGTCGTGCCATTGCATTGAAAGCCCTGATCAATTGCACGATCTCAGCGTCTCCTCTGGCTGGAATGTCTAAGAAATAACGGCCTTCAGCCAAACTCACGGTAGCGTTTCTGAGTTTTCGCAA
>CALMDO010000228.1 GCA_937862805.1 uncultured Bacteroidota bacterium | reverse complement strand
ATAAAACTGTTCGCTTTACTGATAGGGTTCTACCTTTTGTATGCTCTTCTCATCGCCTGTTTCCCATGGAGGATCTTTTACCGTGAATTTGCCATGTGGGCCTCCAAAGAAGAGATCATGGATGATCCCAAGGCCAACACCCTCTTTGTTATAGGCGATTCAAGGGCGCTTTCGGCCTTCCTTCCGGAAAAAATCTCCGATCATTGCTATAATCTCGCCCTGGGAGGAGGAACTCCCATTGAAGGATATTTTACCCTTCAACGTCTTATCGCCACCGGCAAAGTCAAAAAAATAATTGTTTCTTACGCTCCCTTTCATCTCGAATCAACTGACACCTTCTTTGAAAGAACGCTTAAATTCAAATTCCTTACAATAGCGGGGCTCTCTTCACTGCTTCAAGATTCTTTTTCCCTCGACCAAAAATTTTGGGATGAGAACGACCTGCACTTTAACGGTTGGTGGGATAAAACCTCTACGGTTTGCAAAGCTGCACTGATCTATATCAACTTCCCGTTTTATTATAAACCTGAACTCTCAAACCTCTCCCCCATCAACAGGTACGAGGTCAACATGGCCGTTTACCGCGAAATAACAGGCCGAAAAGGCCATTTCAACTTCGGTTCCGCAGAATTCTCCAACGGACTATCGAAAGAGGCCGAGAGAAAACAATTCCTGCTCAATAAAGTTTGCGTGAAATATCTGGAAATGACATTTGAACTGGCTCATGCTCACGGGATTGAGATCCTCTACAAGACGGCTCCCTGCAATGCAAGCTCGTTCGACCACCTTCACAGAGAGTACGTTACCGGTTACCAGGATTTTTTTAAAACCCTGAAAAAACGTTACCCCTATGTCACCTTCGACGATGCCATCTATCCTGCCAGCGACAGCCTTTTCGGCGATCCGTCACACCTGAACCGGCGAGGTTGTATAAAGTTTTCTGAAGAATTTAAAAGTGTATATTTACAGTGGCTTCAGTAAAGCTCCTCGCGATCAAACGCTATGAATGTACCACTCGTCTCAGTTATCACTGTCAATTACAACCATTCCGCGGTCACCTGCGACATGCTGGAATCCCTCTTCCGCATTACTTATCCTTCCCTTGAGGTCATCGTGATCGATAATGGCTCTCCCGATGATAAACCGGCAGTCATTAAAGAACGGTTTCCTCAGGTTACTTATATCGAAACGGGGGTTAACCTTGGATTTGCAGGGGCCAATAACTTGGGAATCAACAGATCACATGGCGAGTACATTCTCCTGATCAACAACGATACCATTGTCACCGACAATTTCCTGGAACCGCTTGTCAACAAGATGGAATCTGACCCTTCCATCGGGTCTGTAAGTCCCAAGATCCGTTATTTTTACGCACCGGATACCATCCAATATGCCGGTCTTACCCCGATAAACGCTTACACCATCCGCAGTCGCGCCATAGGGTTCGCGGAAAAAGATAATGGCCAATATGAAAAGGATACGGTGACTGCCTACGCCCATGGGGCGGCTATGATGTTTTCCCGAAAAGTTGTGATGGAACTGGGATTGATGTCAGAGGCTTTTTTCCTCTATTATGAAGAATTGGACTGGGGCTTTCGGTTGCGACAAGCCGGTTATAAAATCTGGTATGTCCATGATTCACTGATCTATCACAAAGAATCGGTTACTACCGGAAAAGAGAGCCCGCTCAAAGTCTATTACCTGAACCGTTCCCGGTTGCTCTATATGCGACGGAACGTGCACGGGCCAACCTTCGGGGTGAGCCTCCTTTTCCAGGCCTTCTTCGCAATTCCGAAAAATACGCTGAAGTACCTGTTCCAGGGGCGTCCCGATCTGATGCGCGCCTACCATCGGGCCATCGCCTGGCACCTGAAAAACATGTTTAACAGAGAACTACACCAACAATCACAATTGGAAGGAGAACCCTGAAACACCAACTGATGGCTGAAGTTTTAACAATATACTCCGGACCTAAAAAGGGAAAAACCACAAGCTATCCTTTGGTATCAATAATTGCCGTCAACTTCGATCACCCTGAAGTAACCTGCGATTTTATTGAATCGCTCCACAAGATCTCCTACCCGAACATCGAAGTCATCATTGTCGACAACAAATCCCCTCATGATGATCCCGCGATCATCAAGGAACGTTTTCCCAATGTCATCCTATACGTGAGCCATACCAACTGGGGTTTTGCCGGGGGTAACAACCAGGGGATCATGAGGGCAAGAGGTGATTATGTGTTGCTCCTTAACAACGACACCATTGTCGATAAAGGATTCCTCGAACCCCTGGTAAAAAAACTGGAAGAGGATAAAACGATTGGTGCTGCCAGTCCTAAAATCAGGTTTTACTACGACCCGGATATCATTCAATATGCGGGTTTTCATCCTATCAACAAATACACGGTCAGGAATTCAGCGATCGGATACCGGGAAAAAGACCGGGGCCAATACAACGAAGATCGGGAGACAGCTTATGCCCACGGCGCCGCTATGATCGTTCCGATGGAAGTGATCAAAAAAGTCGGACTGATGTCCTACATTTTCTTTCTTTACTATGAAGAAGCCGACTGGAGTTTCCGGATCAAGAAAGCAGGCTATCGAATTGTATATGTACACAATTCTCTCGTCTATCATAAGGAATCGATCTCTACCGGTAAGCTGAGCCCTCTGAAAATCTATTACCTCAACCGGAATCGTCTTGTTTTTATGCGACGCAATATTTTCGGTAAAGATTTCTATATCGGTATCCTCTACCAACTTCTGGTTTCTATTCCCAAGAATGCACTGAAATTCCTGCTAAAAGGCAAACCGGCCTATTTCTATGCCTATTGCCGGGCCATCGGATGGCACCTGAAAAATATCTTCAACCGGGATATCCACAATAATCCCCAACTTTGAAAAGGCATGATGGCATTTACCGGTAAATTGGTTATATTTGTTGAACCTGACCGTTGTAAATAACAACCCCAATGAACCTGACCGGCTTCCTCTTTCTGATCCTCGACCTGATTCAGTGGATCCTTTATGCCTACCTGGCTTTCGGTACAGTCTATATCTTCATCTTTTCGATGGCCGGGCATTGGCATAAGAAAAACACAATGCGTCAAATGCTTGATTATCAGCGCATTGTTGTGCTTATCCCGGGGTACAAAGAAGATCAGGTCATTATCGAAGCTGCCAAAGAGGCGCTCCTTCAGGACTACCCTCGTGAAAAATTCGAGGTGGTCATCATTGCCGATTCCTTTCAACCCGCCACAATGGAGCAACTCCAAACCCTCCCCGTGCGCGTTATTCCCGTCTCTTTCGATAAAAGTACCAAAGCCAAAGCCCTGAATAAAGCCATGGAGATCATTCCCGATGATCAATTCGACATTGCACTGGTGCTGGATGCCGATAACATCATGGCTAAAGATTTTCTCAACGAGATCAACGGGTCCATGACCGGAACCACGTTTGGAATCCAGGGTCACCGGATCGCTAAAAATACCAACACCCCTTTTGCTGTCTTGGACGCGGTGAGCGAAGAGATCAACAACCATATTTTTCGCAAAGGGCACCGGGTCCTCCGGCTTTCTGCCAGCCTCATCGGTTCCGGGATGGCGTTTCCTTACATTCCTTTTAAAGCCCTGATGACACACATAAAAGCCATCGGAGGTTTTGACAAGGAGATAGAACTGACACTGCTCCGCGAAAGAAAAACCATCGGCTATCTTGAGGATGCCCTGATCTTTGATGAAAAGGTACAAGCCTCAGATGTCTTTGTTAAACAACGGCGGCGTTGGTTATCGGCACAACTCCATTATGCCCGCTATTTCACAGATTCACTCTGGCAACTACTTGCAGAGGGAAATACCGACTACTTTGATAAAGCAGTCCAGATGCTTCTTCCTCCCCGGATCCTCCTCATGGGTCTGATACCTATCATGACTTTACTCTCCTTTTGGGTCAACCCTTTCCAATACACTACCCTCTGGCTCCTGTTACTCTTCCTGCTGGTTTCAGCCCTGCTGTTGGCTGTTCCGCGAAAGTTCTACAACACCTCCACACTCCATGCTGTATTGTACCTTCCCAAAGGCTTTCTGCTTATGCTGGTATCCTTATTCACCACCCGCGGAGCCAATAAAAAGTTCATTCACACCCAACACACTTCAACCCAAAACCCTGTCGATCATTAAACTTTTTTTATCCCCATGAAAATTGGTATCGAAGGCCAGCGTTTGTTCCGTCAAAAAAAACACGGGATGGATTTTGTGGCACTGGAACTGGTCAGAAATATTCAGCAAAATGACCTTGTCAATGAATACTTTGTATTTGTCAAGCCGGGACCGGATAAATGCCTTCAATCAACGGAAAATGTCCATATCATTGAACTGCCCGGAAGATCTTATCCCTTTTGGGAGCAGATTGCCTTGCCCGAAGCTGCTGCAAGATACGGATGCGATCTGTTGCACTGCACCAGCAATACCGCTCCCATTCATTGCCGTGTTCCTCTGGTACTCACCCTGCATGATATCTTTTACATGGAGGTTGTAAGCCTCTTCAAAAAAGGTTTTTCAACTTACCAGAAATTCGGAAACATGTACCGGCGGTACGTCGTACCCCAGGCAGTGAAAAAGAGCAGAAAGATCATCACTGTTTCCTTTTCGGAAAAGCAACGAATCGCTGATTTCTTCAAGATTTACGACGACAAACTGACCGTGGTTTATAATGGCGTCAGCGAAATTTTCAAACCCGTCACCAACCCTGCTGAATTAACCCGTGTCAGCGAATTGTACAAACTCCCCGATAATTTTATTTTCACCCTTGGAAATACCGATCCCAAGAAAAATACCGCAGGGGTTATCAAAGCTTACACCCTTTACCATCAGCAAAGTAAAGCCCCACTACCTTTGGTAGTAGCCGATTTCCCCGAAGCTGCATTGGTTGCCATCCTGGCTAAAACCGGGAACAGCACCCTCCGGAAAGCCATCCACCGTCTCGATTATATCCGCAACACCGACCTGCCCGCCATCTACAGCCTCTCCGATCTTTTCGTCTATCCTTCTTTTTGGGAAAGTTTCGGCATCCCGATCCTTGAAGCCATGAAGTGCGGCGCCCCGGTGATCACTTCCAACGTCTTTTCCATGCCTGAAATAGCCGGAAACGCTGCTTTACTGATCGATCCCAACCAACCTGAAGCAATGGCTGAAGCGATGCTGAAGATCACCTCCGACCCACAATTTAAAGCCGGACTGACAGAAAAAGGAAAAATCCAGGCGGGGACCTTCTCCTGGAAAAAAATGGCGCTGGATGTAATGAAAATATACCAAGAAACGGCCAACAAACCCTGATATGGAAAACCGCGATTTCATTGTTTTCGGACTCCAACCCTGGGACATCACCATCGGGAGCACCTGCAAGTACACCGCGATGGAGATCAGTAAAAAAAACAGGGTCCTCTTTGTCAACCCACCCATCGTCAGAAGCGAACTCCTTCGTCACCGTGATTCCCCGATGGTGGCCCGCCGTATGAATATTCTCCAGGGAAAAGAACCTGACCTCGTACAAATCTCCCCAACCCTTTGGGTCCTCTGGCCAAAAACGGTCATTGAATCCATAAACTGGATTGGCCCCCACACCCTCTTCAACTTTTTCAATTATTTCAACGAGAGAAAATTCGCTGCCCGAATCCGGGAAGCAGCGCGGCGACTGGGCTTCAAGGACTTCCTCATCCTTGATGACAACAGTATGTACATAGGCTTTTACCTCAAAGAGTTACTGAAACCCAATCTCTTTATCTACCTGCTACGCGATGCGGTAACCCAGGTGGCCTACCACAGGAAACACGGAGTGGTACTCGAACCCAAAATCATTAAAAAATCAGATCTCACCGTCACCAACTCCGAATACTTTTGCAACTTCGCCAAACAATTTAACCCCGACTCCTACCTGATCGGACAAGGGTGCGATGTATCCCTCTACCAGGATCCGGAAGGTACGCTGCAAATTCCCGGGGAGTTACTTTCCATTACCGCGCCTATTATCGGATATACCGGAGCACTTACCACCATAAGACTTGACATCGAAATTCTTACCCACATCGCCCGGCATCGCCCCCAATGGAGCGTCGTACTCGTAGGTCCTGAAGATGAAAGGTTTCAAAAAAGTGAACTCCACTCCCTCCCCAATGTCCACTTCCTGGGAAGAAAAGCTCCGGAAGAACTGCCGGGCTATATTAAAGGTTTTGACGTTGCCCTTAATCCGCAGATAATCAATCCGATAACCGATGTCAATTATCCCCTGAAAATCGATGAGTACCTGGCCATGGGAAAACCCATCGTGGCAACTAAAACAACCTTTATGCAATATTTTAAAGAAGCTGTCTACCTGGCTGCTACTAAAGAAGATTACGTTCCGCTGATCGAAAAAGCCTTACAGGAGGATTCTCCCGAACTGGCCCGCCAAAGAACCGCCCTGGCCAATGAACACAGTTGGGAAAACTTTGTCGCGAAAATTTACCACCATGCATCGCGCA
>CALMDO010000227.1 GCA_937862805.1 uncultured Bacteroidota bacterium | reverse complement strand
CGCATAGCTGTTAAAAATCTTCCAAAAAACTTGCATTTGATAAAAAAACTTCATATTATTGTCAGGTTTTTTGTGAAG
This sequence comes from uncultured Bacteroidota bacterium, assembly GCA_937862805.1. Classification (GTDB taxonomy): domain Bacteria; phylum Bacteroidota; class Bacteroidia; order Bacteroidales; family FEN-979; genus CAIVAT01. The sequence goes on along the minus strand of CALMDO010000227.1, from coordinate 6,262 downwards.
GGAGATAGCGTTTTTTACAAATACCAAAGTAATAATCCTGATTTATCCATTGATGTTAAACCAAATTCCAAACCCCATTATGAAAAAGTTGACCACTTTATTAACGCTGATTTTTGCAGGAACCCTGGCGTTTGCGCAGATGCCGACATTTCACAATCCCAACGCCAAGGTAACCATCACCAAGGAGCAAATCGACGCCTGGAAAGATAAAGCCCCCAAGGCGCCGACTGATGTCACAACCCTTACTTTTGAAGGGATTGGAGACTTTCAATCTATTGGCAATTATTATAATGGAGGGAGCGGGCCCAATTACGGTGTCTCTTTCAGCGAGAACGCCCTCTCCATTATTGGAAGTGATCATGGAGGAAGCGGCAATTTCACCAATGAACCATCTCCTGTCACGGTATTGTTTTTTTTAACGGGATCCCCTGTAATGAATGTGGCTGCCGGATTTAGCACCGGTTTTTCTTTCTATTACACCTCAGCAGCTGACGTCACAGTTTACGTTTATGACGGACTGGAAGGAACCGGTACCCTTCTCGCATCACAAACCTTTCCGGCCAACTATGAAAATGGATGCGCCGTTGGTTTTTGTCATTGGGATGCTGTTGGCGTCGCCTTTGCCGGGACTGCAAAATCGATAGTCTTCACCGGGGTTGAAAACCAGTGTGGTTTTGACGATGTGACTTTCGGAAGCGTCACCCCGCATCCGACCGCGGTACCTACCGTCTCTGAGTGGGGACTGATCATCCTGGGCCTGGCGCTGCTGGCTTTTGGAACCTTTTACATCATCAGAAGGAAAAGCTTTGTAAGGATCGGATAACAAGATCCAGGGTATAAAATCTCCTGTCAAAAGAAAGGATTTATTTTCTTCTGACAGGAGATTTTTGTTTTACCCCGGTTTCTGCCACGGTTTTGTTACGAAAGTCATCCAGTCGGAAAGTGACCAGCAGCCAGATGGCTACCACGAAATAGAGGACCGAGGAGGAGGTGACGGCGATAAAATGATAGGTGCCGTTTAGAAAAGATTTCCCTTTTTCGCCATAATCGGTCAGTTGCAGCCAGGGATTCTGATCGCACCGCCACAGCAACGAGATGTATTGTTTGAAAAGGACGAGCAGGGTGACCAGAACCAGTCCCAGTGCCAGGGCCATCAATTTTCGTTTCCACGGTACCGGGGAGGCCAACACAAGGGCGATCAGCAGGATGGTGGGGAGGTAACCCAGGTAACGGGTATTGATATCAATGGGAAGGGTTTTGATGGCGCCACCCGGTCCTCTTGGCAAAGCACGGTTCCCGATGTTGATGTGGGTCAGTTCGGGTTTGACCCCCTCCTTAAACCTCACAAGGCCGGTCTCCCGGAAGGTGTTAAAAAAAGAACCGGCAAGTTTCCGGTAAAAATCACCGTATAATTGATCATAGAAAGTCAATGGCAACGCTAAGAGTCCATAAATCACAACTGCTTTAAGCAAAAAAAGCAATAATGTTTTACGGCTGAACATGGGTTTCTTCAGTTCGGGCCCAACGGATCCAGAAGATCCAAAGGGCGATGGCAAAAACGATGAAGACTACCTGCCAGACCTCCACGTGCATCATTTCAAAAGCAGAGGGGAACCAGATGCCGGTAAGGAAAAGGGAGACGATCCTGAGAATGTTCAGCGAGAAGAGGAGGGCAATACCTGTAAGGAGTCCTGTAAGTTTGTATTTCCAGCGGGCCGGGAAGGTGATCAGGGCAGTGGCAAAAAGGGCCATGGCTTCGATGGCGTCGCAACCGCGTGCAATGCTTACGCTGAATCGTGGAGATGAAAGCATCCCGCCGGAGGCGGTAGTTCCCATGCCGAAGAGGTTCAGGATAAAACCAGAAACATGCGAATTGACGGAGACGATCACCGGTTGGACCTTTTCCTGGCTGAAATCGGAGAGCCAGAAGAGGTAAAAGAGGATCATCAGCACGGCAAAACCGGTAACGAAAAGGATGACCGGCCATTTTTGTGACCAACCGGCACGGATGACTTTTCCCGCGGTGGGTTTCGCTTCTTCCTGTTTTTTCTGTTTTTTAGTCGGTTTATTTTGCATAGGCTCCAGCGACAAGGTCAGTCGTTAATACAGCGGACGTTGAGACCAAAGGTTTTGGCGTTGGTGTCGCGGTTGGCGCGCGTTGTGTTGTATTCCATATATCTGATGTAGCTTCCGATGGCAGAGCCTTCCGATGCTGACCAAATATAGTTGAGGTAGTACAAGACCAGGTAACTCCCGTCGGGATAACGATAGCCTGACGGAAGTGCGGTAAATCCGCTGGAGTTGGTTGCTCCGGTGTTGGGGCTTGCCCAATGTGTCGTCCCGGCTTCTTTCATTTTTCCTCCGGCAACCGAGGTTCCGGAAAGAAAGGTTGTTAGGGTAGCCCATTCGACATCGGTGGGAACATGCCAACCTTCAGGACAAACTCCCTGGATATTGCCTAAGGGTGTGGGATTCCAGAGCGTGGTATTGCTTGCCCCCTGGTAATATTGCATTGCCTCAGCCCATTGGTACAGTCCTCCGTAAACATCGCAGGAGGTTTCGTTATTGTTATAGCAATATTTTTCGATGGTATCGTTATCGGTCTGGTTCGTCACGCCGTTGATTCTGGTACCAACATTCATGTTTTTTTTCAGCCAGCATTGGGTTCCTATTAAGACGGTGGGATAAACTTTCCCGTCGCGGGTGTCGGTGAGGGAGTTCGTCCCGCAGCCTGAAAAGGCACAGAGTGCAGTTCGTTGCCTGATCGTTCTGGAGGTGGAAATCCCTCCGCAGGAGGAATAAGCCCATACATAGCGGGTGTAGTTGGTACTGCAGGATAAGGCGGTCTCGGTGAAGGTGGTATCAGTGCCACAATTATGAGCCGTCGCATAATTGTCGACCGTATTCCACATATAACCAATGGCTCCGACGGTAGTATGCCATCTCCAGGTAATTTGCGTTCGCTCCGCAAGATGGGTGCTTTCCAAAGGTGGTGCCGGTTCGATGGTGGTTTGCTGGTCGAGTACACAGACAGGCGATGAACCGCAGGTGTTATAAGCCCAGACATATCTTTTATAATAGGTGGTACAGACCAGTCCGCCCTCGGTAAGTGAAGTGGCCGCACCCATTTCCTGGGAGGTTGCGATGTTGTTGGTCGTACTCCATTTGTAGCCTGTGGCGCCTGCTACCGGGTTCCATTTCCAGATGATCTGCGTAGGAGAGGCGACATGGAGCCCCTGAGAGGGTGCAGCAATACCGGTGGAAATGGTACGGGTCATCTGCCTGGAGGCAGAAGAGTCGCAGGTATTGTAGGCCCACACATAGGAAGTATAAGAATCTCCACAGGTCAGCCCTGTTTGGGTGTAAGAAGTGGCGGTTGCCATGTCGCTGGCTGTGCCGTAATCATCGGTGGTATTCCATTTATAGCCGGTAGCCCCCTCCACCGGGCTCCAGTTCCAGGTAATGGAGTTATCAGTGGTAGTATGGGTACCTTCCAAAGGAGTGGCGGGAGCGTTGAGGGTTGTTGTGGTTAAAAATGTGGAATCGGAGTGGCCGCAGGGGTTATACGACCATACGTAAGCGACTTCCGGGTGGTTACATGCAAGTCCCGTTTCCGTGTAAGAAGTGTTGATGCCCATGTCAATGGAAGTTGCGTAGTTCCCTGTCGTGTTCCACCGGTAACCTAAAGCACCACCTGTCTGGTTCCATTTCCATTCAATCTTGTTGGTGAATGCGACATGCGTTCCGGCAGAGGGCGCATTGCTGGCAAGGCAGGGAGAAAAATTGACCCATGCGTTGTTGATATACAATGAAAGAACTCCTGAACCATTGATTCCGCAATCAGTGCAATAGACCATCAATCCGTTGGCGGGAGTAGGAATGGCATTTCGCTGGGTGGAAGTCATCCGGGGTGGTAAAAAACCCTTTGTAGTGGAACTCACGTCCAGCATGGCCGCCTGGTTAGGTTGGCTCCCGTCGGGATTGATTCCCACCTGACTGTAAAGGGTCAGGGTGTAAAAGAAAAACGCTGGTAATAAGAGATATAATTTTTTCATGGCGAAGCAGAATCGGTAAAACAATATGTTTCAAAGGTACAATTTTTTCAGATGCAATTCAAGTACCGGATGAGAAACCGGGATTTCATAAATTTGTAGTGCCTCTTGCCTCGTTTTTCTTTCATCTCCTGGCACAGTGACAAAATAAAAACACCCTCCATGACCAAACCGAATAAAAAGCCTGGTAAAATAAAACCGGCCAAAGATTCAAAGACCGTACCTGCATCACCTCCTTTTACTTTCAAGCCGGTCCATTACTATTCAGGCTTGATATTGGCCTTGTTTGCTTTTACCATTTATTTTAACACTTATCGCAATGGTTACGTATTAGACGATTACAGCGCCATCACAATAAACCGGTACGTGCAGGAGGGTTTCGCAGGAATTCCAAAACTGATGACCGTCGATTTCTGGCATTTTTCGAACCTCCAGCTGGGTTATTACCGTCCTTTGTCGCTGGTGACTTTCGCGATGGAGTATCAGTTTTTCGGCGCCTCTCCCCTGGTATCCCATTTGATGAATGTTTTTTTCTTCTCCCTCACGGTTTTTTTTGTATTCCTTTTAATGGTTCGTCTCTTTCCTTCCCGGAACCTTCTTTTCCCGTTAGCCATCGCTCTTTTGTTCGCTGCCAATCCCATCCACACGGAGGTGGTGGATAACATCAAGGGGCGGGATGAATTGCTCAGTTTTTTCAACGTGATCCTTTTGTTGTTTTTTTCTATCCGTTATGCCGACCATCGCAAACGGCGGGATTTGTGGTTGGGAATGCTCTTTTTTTATTTCGGGTTGCTCTCGAAAGAGAGCGCCATGACCGGTTTGTTGTTATTGCCTTTGGTCTTCTATTACCTCTGGCGCGGAAGTACTCTTGACTTGTTGAAGCGTACCGCTCCTTTTGCAGGAGTTCTCCTCCTGTTTTTCATTCAAAGGCGTTGGGCATTGGGAGCTGATCCGGCCCGGATTCCCATCGATCTCATCAATTATCCTTATAAAGACGAATCGGTCAGGTATTCCACGGCTTTTCTGCTGTTTCTCTTCAGTTTAAAGATGCTTTTTGTTCCATGGCCATTGCGTTATGATTATTCTTACAATCAGATCCCTGCCGTCACCTGGACAGATCCCCTTGCCCTGGTGGGTTTTGTGCTCTTTCTGGCAATGGTTGTGCTGACAGTGATATTTATTAAAAAGCGGCGGGAGAGCGGCCTGGCTCTTGGATTTTATCTGGTAACGCTGGCTCCGATGATGGGTTTCATTTTTTTGAGGGGAGGGATCTTTACCGAGAGGAACTTATTCGCCCCTTCACTCGGAATATGTATGGTTATTGTTGTTATATTAAATCTGATATTTAGAACTGTTATTACTGGTGATCAACCGGTCCGGTCATGGTGGAGTTTTTCCGGTTTGATGCCATTGATTCTCGTACTGGCGGTGACGGGTGTTTTTTCGGTTATCACGGTTGACCGGAACCGGGCCTGGGCTGACAGTCTGACCCTTTTTTCGACCGATATTAAAACAGGCGAACGAAGCGCCCAGAACCAATTGCACTACGGTTCGGATCTGATCATCAAGGCCAATACGGTGAAGGACACAGCCATGAAATCGAAGATGGTCGATCAGGGAATGAGCGCTATCCGTAAGGCGCTGGTCATTCATCCCTCTTTTGGAGATGCCATGTACCGGTATGCTTACGGGTATGAAGTCAAACTGACTTACCGTCCTGAAAAGCGGTACATCGATTCGGCCCTCTATTTTTTCAACCAGGCGACCGAATTTGCCCCGACTCTCGGAGATGCTTACCGGCACCTGGGGATCCTGTATGAATGGTTACAACGCTATGATGTGGCCTCCTATTATTATAACAAAGCATTTGCCATCAATCCCCGGCTGCTGGAAGCCAAAGGAAAAGCGGATGAAATCAAGCAGAAATACGGGCTCGATGTGAGATCCAACCCCCTAATGCCAGGGGCCGGAAAAGGCAGCCGCTTCTAATGTTGAAATGCAGGATAATGTTATGTAGAAAAAATGTTTATCCTTCGCAGATCAATTAAAAATAATACCGTTCTGGATGGCTTGTCGGATCAGGTGAGCCGTGTTTCGTGTGTTGGTTTTTTTCAGGATATTGGTTTTGTGACGTTCGACAGTTTTGTTGCTGATGAAGAGTTTTTCAGCAATTTCGCGGGTGGACATTCCCTCAGACAGGAGCTGGATGA
>CALMDO010000226.1 GCA_937862805.1 uncultured Bacteroidota bacterium | reverse complement strand
CGCTGATTCCTTCCGGAAAAACTTTTCCCCATTTCAGGCTAAAGGTAGTATCCTGGCGAATTTTGTAAATACGGTTCGGATCTCCGACCCATTCACCACCATCCCATCCGGCACCCTTGAAGAATTTGAGCTGGTAGGTACCGATGGAATCGAGGGTCATGGTGATGGTGTATAGGGAGTCGGTGAGGGGTTCAACAGCTGTCAAAAGGTTGTTGAGGTTGGTTCCCGGTTCGTTCCAGGTTCCATAGATTCCGCCGAAGTTACCTGCGACGTAAATGGACTCGCCTGCCAGGCCGGAGCCTTTCATATCGACGTTGAAGGTTACCACCGCAGGTTTAACGCCCCATTTATAGGTCAGTTCTACATCATTTTCGATGGTCACTTTCCGGTTCGGATCGCCGGTCCATTCGCCGCCGTCCCATCCGGCTCCAATGAAGAATTTAAACTGATAATCAGCGGGGGGAACAGTGATAGTGGCAGTATAAACCGAATCGCCGTCGAGGTCAAACAATTCGTTGTTGGCGTTGCTTCCGGGTGCATTCCATGTTCCGTAGATACCACCAAAGTCACCGGCAAAGTAAACCTGCTGGCCAGCCTGCAGGCCGGAGCCGTGCATATCGACGTTAAGGATTACTTCGCTCGTGGGGATGATCGGGTTGGGATCGTTGTTGAGCAGGATGTCATCGAAATAGATGTGGATGTCATCCGTAAGGGTAACAGGATCCTCGAAATCGGGCATGAAGGCGATGACTGTCCATTCGCCGGTATAAGCTGAAAAATCAAAAACAATGTCTTCCCATCCTTCGGTAAGGGTTTGTTCGTTCATGGGATAGATTTCATGGTTTTCACCTGGTTTTTCGATTTTGAATTTCAGCGGGCTGATGATGGGTTTCCAGACTTTCACATGGATGTATTTGTTGGTGGTCACATCGATGGGAGCCGGAAGTGCAGACCAGAAGCCGCCCCAGGGAACGCCGTCTTTGTCACGCAGAAAATCCACCACGTAGTTGCTGGTATTGATGCCTGACGGGTCGGGGTTCGGAGCAACAACCATGGAGCTGAGATCGGTAGAGGGGTCATTGATCATGAGGTTCAGCTTGATCAGCTCTTCGAAGTTTTCCATCACGTAGGCTGGTTCCGTGTTGGGCAAGGAATCGTTGTTGACCACGATGTCATCGAAATAGATGACAATATCCTCTGTAAGGGTGATAGGTTCTTCATAGTCGAGCATTAAGACGATGGTAGGATAGGTCCCGGTTTTTGAGGAAAAATCAAAAACCATGTCTTCCCATTGACCGGTAAGGGTTTGGGGATTCATGGAAGTAACTTCAAGGGTGCCTGCGCTTCCACCTTCCAGTTTGAATTTAATGGGAGTAATACGGGGTTTCCAAACCTTAACATGGACATATTTATTAACGGTCACATCAACCGGTTCGGGTAACGGGCACCAGAAACCACACCATGCAACACCGTCTTTATCGCGTAAGAGTTTCCCTACCCAATTGCTGGTATTGATTCCGGTAGGATCAGGATTGGGAACAACCGTGATATTGCTCTGGTCGGCTTCTCCCCCCTGCATGACATTCATTTTGATAACCTCAAAATCAGCGATAACCTGTGCATGTACAAAACTGACCATGGTCAGCAACAGGACAAATAGGAGTAGATTTTTTTTCATAGTTTTTTAAATTTTAGTGATTAACTTTTTGGATGGTCAAATATAATAAGAAAATGTCTATGTCAAGTTAATTTGTTGTTAAAATTATCAAAAATTATCCTCCTGACAAGTGATCGTTTTATCGAATGGGTTCATCACGTTGAAAATAACAAGGCAGCCGATAGCCGTTTATTTCGTTTTATCAGGGAAAGGAGGCATGGTCGGTAATTCACGGGGCCAGGATTTCAAGGCATCTTTCATGACTTCGATCGCTTTGTTAAGTTGTTGGTCTTCACCGGCATACTCTTTGGCCGGATCATTATCAATTTCAATGTCAGGATCGACACCATGACCTTCAATGATCCAGCTTTTGCCTTCGGTGTCGTACGATGCAAATTCAGGCCGCGTCAGGGAACCGCCATCAATAAAGGGTAAGGATCCGCGGATACCTACAACGCCGCCCCAGGTGCGTACGCCAATGGCTTTCCCGATTCCGAGTTTTTTGAATTGATAGGGGAAAAGGTCGCCGTCGGAAGCAGAATAGTTATCGATCAGTACGCATTTCGGGCCCCACTGCATCTCCAGGCGTCCGGGCGCTCCTTCTGCGTTGCGCGACATGCTGATCATGGTCATTTCCCTGCCCAGTCTTTCGATGATCATGGGAGAAACATTGCCTCCGCCGTTGCCGCGGTCATCAATGATCAACGCACGCTTGGTAAGCTGAGGATAGAAATGCTTGACGAATTCATTCAATCCCTCGGGACTCATGTCCGGAATATGGATGTATCCGACTTCTCCCTGTGTTGCTTCGTTGACTTTTTGGATGTTGTTCTGTACCCAGGTGTAATAGTAAAGATCGGCTTCATTGTCGGTCGGGATAACAATGGTTTTCCGCGATCCGTTTTCTGCCGGTGTTCCGTTTACGGTCAGTTCTACCTGTATTCCTGCCTTGTTGATCAACAATTCCGAGAGGTCGTTCACGTCTTTGACAGATTGGCCATTGACTGCCAGAATATAGTCACCCTCTTTGACATCCACCCCGAGTTCAGTGAGCGGAGAGCGTGTCCCGCGGGTCCAGTTTTCCCCTTTGAGGATTTTGTCGATGTGGAAATAACCTGAAGCATCGCGGCTGTACCGGGCTCCCAAAAGACCCATTTTCACCTTCGCAGGTTCGGGTTTATCCCCTCCTCCTACATAAGCATGACCAATGCTGATTTCGCCAATCATTTCACCAATGATGTAATTGAGATCATTCCGGTTGTTCACATAAGGCAACAGCACTTCATATTTTTTTTCGATGGAGGGCCAGTCGGCGCCCTGCATGTTGGGGGCATAGAGGAAGTATTTCATCTGACGCCACGACTCATGATAAATCTGGTTCCATTCTGCTTTCAGATCAACCATCAGTTTCATGTTCGACAGGTCGGCCCAATCTTTGACATCAATTTTGCCACCTTTCGGAAGATCAATCACTCCGTATTTTCCCCGGTCAGAGACCACCATTTTTTTACTATCTGCTGAAATTTCATAATTTCCGAAATCACCCAGGTTGGTCTCTTTTTTATCTTTCAGATTGAAGGTCATCAGTCCGCCGGATCCGCGTCCGCCTGCTTTGATATAGTAAACATTGTCGCCAATCACGTTAATACCGTAATAATTACCGGCATCCACCGGCAATACGACGATGCGGTCCTGAATTCCGTTGAGATCGACTTTGACTGTCACCTCTTTGTTCTCATCGCCGTTCTTTTTGGCTTCACCTTCTTTCTTAGGATCTTTTTTACCCTCTTCAGCCGATGTCCCTTTTGCCGGTTCATCCTTCTTTATTGACACTTCATCGTTCTCAGGAGCCAGGGGATTGGGTGTGGATTGAGCCAGGGTCAGAAAATAGATCCGGGTCATATCGGTATAGACATGGTTCCATTCCGTCCAACTGTAAGTGGGATTGAAATCCCTGTTGGAGGTGAAGAACAAGTATTTTCCGTCATTGCTGAAAACAGGGTCGTCGCAATCATACCACTGGCTGGTAACAGGGGTTTTTGATCCTGAAGCGAGCTCATAAAGGTATATTCGGGAGGTGGATCGGCGATCAGGAAAAACATAGGTAATCCATTTGCTGTCGGGTGAAAAAGCGAATTCGGTGAATTCCCAGCTTTTTGATTGATCCACCACGGTGATTTTTTTGGAGTTGATGTCAAGGTATTGCAACCGCAACATTTTATCTGCCCAAAGCAATTTTTTACTATCAGGAGACCAAATCATCCCATATTTGTAAGTATCGGCATCTTTTGTCAATTGAAGAGCCGCTTCACTACCGTCCTGGCGAATGATATAAAGTTCATCTTCACCGGTGCGGTCAGAAATGAAGGCAATGTATTGTCCGTCGGGTGACCAGGCGACATCACGATCATGCACCCCGGGAGTCATGGTCAGGTTTTTGGTTATACCTGTTTTGGCGGGAACGGTCCAGATATCTCCGCGGGCACCAAAAGCGATGCGTTTACCATCGGGTGAAAGTGAAAAAGTGTTGATCATTTTGGAAGCATCTTTGATGGCATCCCGTCCGGTGATCAGGTCACCCACAATCCGGATGGGCACTTTCTCCGTTTTCCGGGTAACCAGATCGAAAGTATAGATGAATCCACCATTTTCAAAAACAATCGCCTGATCCCCTAATGACGGAAATTTGATATCATAGGTTGTAAAATCCGTCACCTTGGTGGTCTCTTTCGATTTCAGGTCATAACAGTAAAGGTTAACGGGTCTTTCCCTTTCCGAAACGAAATAAATCTTATCTCCGCTCCACATAGGGAACATGTCCTGATAAATATTGCTGGTGATTTTAAGGGTCTCTTTCGTTTTGAAATCATAAACGGAGATATCATCGGCCATGCCTCCTTTGTAGTATTTCCATGTCCGGAATTCCCTAAACACCCTGTTGTAGGCCAGTTGAGTCTGGTCGGGAGAATAAGAACAGAATCCTCCGCAGGGAAGCGGCAATTCGGCAGGAACCCCTCCTTTGATGTCAACCAGGAACAACTGTCCCTTGAAGTCGTTGAATGATTGTTTACGGGAACGAAAAACGACGTGGTCGTTGTCGCGCCATGTCATCACGATGTTGTTGGGCCCCATACGGTCAGAAATATCATCCCTGCCCAGGGTGGCAGTGTACGTCAATCTTTTGGGCACGCCTCCTTCTGAAGGAATGAGGTAAACCTCTGTGTTTCCGTCATATTGAGCGGTGAAGGCAATATTTTTGCCATCGGGTGAAAACCGGGCAAACATTTCATAACCCTTTTCGTCGTTGGTCAGTTTACGGGCGACTCCACCGGTTTTCCCGACCGTGTAAAGATCTCCGGCATAGGTAAATACAATCTGATCTCCATGGATTGCCGGAAAACGCATCAGCCGGGATTCATCCTGGGCCTTAAGAAGGGCCGGTAAAAGCATTCCTGCAAAAAGCAATACAACGCAGTACAATTTTCTCATGATCTCATTCTTTTAGTTGATTTTTGGGATACGCAAATTTATTGATAAAAACTGACTGTCGTTCACAAATTCGGCCCAAGGCCCGATTTTCTCGATGAAATCCGGTCAGGGATCGGAATTCAGGACATCATCCGTTCGGTAAATTTAAAAATGTACCTTTGCACCCTGAAAAGTCCCCCCAAGGGTTTTTCAACTTTCAATTCACAAAAAAAAACAACAAAAGACAGGAGAAAAAAATATGGCAATTGAAGTCATTTTCCCGGGCAACAAAAAAGTAGATGCGCTGATCGATGGCTACACTGTGCAGACGGATCAGCCAGTTCAGGCAGGAGGTGATGGAACAGCCCCTACCCCGTTCGCACTTTTCATCGCTTCGATGGGAGCCTGCGCAGGCATTTATGTAAAAGGATTCTGCGATCAGCGTGGGATCAGTACCGGGGGAATGCACCTTTCGATGGATTATGATTATGATCCGGCACAAAAGATGATCGCGCGGTTTATCCTTCAAATCCATGTCCCGGTAGATTTCCCGGCACAGTATGATGATGCCGTAATCCGCGCCGCTTCACTCTGTGCGGTGAAACGGCACCTCAACCCGGCCATCGAAAGCCGGATCACCATTATCCGCGACGTAAACAACCAATAACATTAACGCATACAATTATGAATCACGAACATTCAGGCTTCAATTCAAAACTGGTCCACGGAACCGGTGCCAAAGATCCTATGGGAAGTGTAATCACACCCATCTACCAGACCTCTACTTTCGCTTTTCAAAACGCTGACCATGGAGCAGCCTGCTTCGCGGGAGAGAGCGATGGCTACATTTACACCCGGATCGGAAACCCCACCATCAGGGATCTCGAAAAGACGGTTGCCCTTTTGGAAAAGGGGTACGACGGGATCGGTTGCTCATCAGGGATGGGCGCCGTGACAACCGTTTACATGGCTTACCTGGGTTCGGGAAAACACATCCTCAGCCACAATGCCGTGTACGGTCCTTCCCGTGCCATCATTGAAGGTACCTTTTCGAAATTCGGGGTTGAATCGACCTATGTTGACACCACCGACCTGGAACAGGTGCGTGCCGCCATCCGTCCCAATACGGCCCTGATCTATCTGGAAAGTCCGGCCAATCCCACCATAGGCATCTCCGATATTCCGGCCATCTGCAGGCTGGCACACCAACACAACATCCCGGTTTGCGTCGATAACACCTTTTGCAGTCCCTACCTTCAGAACCCGCTGGAACTGGGCGCCGACATCGTGCTCCATTCCCTTACCAAATTTTTAAATGGTCATGCAGACATCGTCGGCGGAATCATCGTCACCAAAGACGCAGCCGAATATAAAAAGATCCGTTCCATGATGGTGATCACCGGTTGCAATATGGACCCCCACCAGGCTTTCCTTACGCGGAGAGGACTCAAGACATTGGCTATCCGAATCGACCGTGCTCAGGAAAATGCCATGAAGGTGGCCCGTTTCTTAGAGACCCATCCAAAAGTGGCCTGGATCATGTACCCCGGTCTCCCCTCCCACCCGCAGTATGAGTTGGGAAACAAGTTAATGAAGGGACCCGGAGCGATGATGAGCTTTGGCCTTAAAGGAGGACTGGAATCCGGGAAAAAGCTGATGGACCATGTTCAATTGTGCGTATTGGCAGTCTCCCTGGGAGGGATTGAAACCCTGATCCAGCATCCTGCCTCCATGACCCATAGCAAACTGTCGGCTGCTGCCAAAAAAGAGGGCGGAATCAGCGATGAACTGGTCAGATTGTCAGTTGGCATCGAGGAAGCTGAAGACATCATTGCTGACCTGGAACAGGCCCTGGCCACAGTTTAAAGGGGACCCTTCTTTTTTTATTTCTTACCGGAATTTTTCTGACCGGAAAGGATTGTATTTTTGTCTTTCATTGATTAGAAGATGAAAATTTGTTTTGTCCGGTTTTTACTCCTGACGGTTGCTTTTATTTCCTGTCTTTTTCCCACTGCATTACAGGGGCAAAAAGTGGCGCTGGTACTCAGCGGCGGGGGAGCCAAAGGAGGCGCTCATCTGGGAGTGATCCGGGCGCTGGAAGAAAATCAGGTTCCCATTTCATGCATCATCGGAACATCCATCGGGGCCATCGTAGGAGCGTTGTATGCCAGCGGCTATACATCCGCAGAAATGGAGCAACTGCTGCAATCGGAGGATTTTCAGCACTGGGTTTCAGGCATCCTCGATGAAAAATATATCTATTACTACCGCAAAGAAGACCCAAATCCTTCCTGGATAACTACTGATTTCGATTTCACAGCCAAATTCACCGAACTCCTTCCCACCCACCTGATAAAAAGTCATGAGATTGATTTCCGGTTGATGGAGCTGCTGTCACCCTCCACCGCAGTTTGTCACGAAAATTTCGACAGTCTGCTGGTTCCATTTCGCTGCGTGGTTTCCGACATCGACTCCACGGAATCCCTGGTTCTCGGGAAAGGAGATCTGAGCGCTGCCGTGAGGGGATCCATGAGCATACCCCTTGTCTTTAACCCCGTAGTGATCCGTGAAAAACTGGTCTTCGACGGAGGGATGTACGACAATTTCCCCGTGGAGGCTGCCATCCGGGAATTCCATCCCGACGTGATCATCGGAAGCCGTGTCGCACAACGTTATGACAAGCCCGACCGGGATGACATCCTTTCGCAGCTCCTGACCATCTTGATGGAACGACAAACCGATACCATCCTCTTTCCGCGGTCGGTGATGATCGTACCTAACATACCCGCGATCAACCTGCTCGACTTCTCCAAGACAGCCCGGTTAGCCGACAGCGGTTATACTGCCACCCTGCGCAAAATTCCCGACATCCGTAAATTGGTAAGGGATTCCATATCGACCACTGATCTGACCTGCAGAAGGAGCGCTTTCAAAAAAAGAGAACCCGCTATGCTGTTCGATTCCATCCATATTACCGGGCTAAATAAACTACAGGAAAGGTATGTCCGTCAAATCCTTAAACAGGGTCGACAAGTGGTGAACCTTGAGGAGCTTCAAACCCGGTATTTCAGGTTTATCGATGAAGGTTACATTAAAAGCATCTTCCCCATCGCACGGTACAACACGAAAACCGGCTATTACGACCTCTATCTCGACATCCGGAAGACCAACCGGTTCGGAGCGCAGTTCGGCGGTAACTTTTCATTAGGCAATGTCAATGAGGCATTTCTTCAATTGCAGTACAGGTTGCTTTGGACCAACGCTTTCCGTTTCACAGTGAATGGCTATTTCGGGAAAGTTTACAATTCGGCCAAAGCCGACGCCAGGATCGATTTCAATACCCGTAAACCATGGTTCGCCGAACTCAACTACACTTACAACCACCTGGATTATTTTAAAAACGGCACTTTCTTTTTCGATGATAAAACCCCCAATTATGTCATCGAACGAGAATATTTCGGGAGCATCCGGGTTGGTATGCCCGTCTCCAACAGCGGTAAATTGTCACTGGGAATCAATTACGCTTTTACCAATGATAAGTACTACCAATCCAACGTCTTTACCCGGAATGACACCGCCGATCAGACCAGTTTCAATTTTTTCTCTCCGTTGGCCGCTTTTGAATTGAATAGCCTGAACCGCAAACAATTTGCCAATGCCGGGGTAAGACTTTTACTTACCCTTTCCTACATCAACGGGCGTGAAGATTTGCTTCCGGGATCCACATCGGCCAATAGGAACCCGGTGACGCAATATCATGACTGGTTCAAATTCAGACTGTTGTACGATAATTACTTCGAATCGTTAGGGCCGGTTAAATTCGGGTTTTACGGCGAATGTGTGGTTTCCAACCAACCGCTCTTTGCCAATTATACCTCCAGCCTGCTATATGCCTCTCCATTCCAACCCATTCCTGAAAGCCAGACTTACTTTCTGCCTGCTTTCAGAGCCACCAATTTCGCTGCCGCCGGGTTGAAAATTGTAGTGCGGATCTATAAAAAATTTGAATACAGGCTCGAAGGTTACCTTTTTCAACCCTATGAACAAATCAGGGAAAACCATGAAGATTCTACACCCTATTTTGGTCCCAAACTTACCGACAGGGCCTGGATGGCCTCCACCCTGTTGGTCTACAACAGTCCGTTGGGTCCCATCAGCCTTGGGGTGAATTACTACGACAAGCAGATCGAACCCTTTTCCCTCAACTTTAATTTCGGGTACATCCTCTTCAACCAACGCGCCCTTCCATAACCCGGCAGTAGCGGAGAACAGTAACCGACTGTACCTGACGGTCAGGAACAGAAAGACCCTTCCGGCGGAATATTCTTGGAGTATGCGAAATTTTTGTATTTTCGCAAACCAATGACCATCATAACCGGCATAAGTCGGACGCTATCTTTATTTATCTAACACAGTTTATCCACCTAATGAAAACCGAAAATCAAACAACCCAGAATCCCGTTTCAGATGAAATCATCGGACAGGAGGAGCAACCCGTTTCTGTCAACACAGTTGACGAACAAACCAACATTCCCTCATCTCCCGAACTGCCAACGGCAGAAGAACCTGTGTCACCCCAGGTACCAATAGGTGAACCGCTGATCCCGATGACGGAAGTCACCGGAGAAAGTGTCAAAGAGGAAATTAAGGAAGAAAACGAAGAAGGAAACCAAGAAGAAAACAAAAAGGTAATTAAAGAAGAAATCATGGAGGTATTCGAAGCCGAACCTGAAGCAAAGACCGGTGAGATCATCATGGACCTCGAGGAACACCTTGACGATCACATGGATGAACATCCCGAAGAACACCTGGAAGCCCTTCATGAAGCAGTTGCGGAAAATCTCGGGCAGGAAGAGGTCATCAACTATGATTCCATGAGCCGGGCCGAATTGGTTGACCTTCTTGAAAAAGCAGTTGCGGAAACCGACATCAACACTGTCAAAGCCAAAATCGCCCTCATAAAGGTGGCTTTTCTGAAAAAGCAAAAAGAGGAGAACCTCGCACGATATGAGAATGCCCCTGAAGAAGGAAGCGCAAAAGAAGAGCTTGAAGCGCTGCAGGATGAACTCGATATAAAATTCAACAATTTTTTTAATATTTATAAAGCCAATAAAGCGCGCTTTGTTGAAGAACAGGAAAAAATCAAACAGGAGAACCTGAAACAAAAACTCCTCATCCTGGATGAATTAAAAACCCTGATCAGCAGCGAAGAAACCCTGAAGAAAACCTACGACGAATTTAAAACACTCCAGGAAAGGTGGAAAGAAATAGGAATTGTACCCCGAACAGAGATCAACAACCTATGGCAGAACTACCATTTCCTGGTCGAAAAATTCTTTGAAAAGGTAAAACTTAACAAAGAGCTCAAAGACTTGGACCTGCGCAAGAATCTGGAAGCTAAAATCGCTTTGTGCGAAAAAACAGAAGAACTCCTGCTGGAAACCTCTGTCCTGAAATCTTTTAAAAAACTACAGAAATTCCATGAAGAATGGAAAGAACTCGGTCCGGTACCAGCCGATAAAAAAGAAGAGATCTGGGAAAGATTTAAAACCGCTACCGATAAAATCAACGAGCGACGCCGTGAACACTATGCCGTCATCGAAGAGGATCAGAACAAAAACCTGGATACCAAAACGGCCTTGTGTGAACAAGCAGAAATCGTTGCCGGATTGCCCAATGAATCCATCAAAGATTGGCAGGAAAACACCGCTAAAGTCAACGATTTACTGAAAATCTGGAAAAGCATCGGCCCGGTCCCGCAAAAAGTGAATACCGAAATCTGGACCCGGTTTAAAACCAGCCTCGACAATTTTTTCTCCAACAAAAAAGAGTATTTCGACAAACTCAAGGAACAACAACTGCACAACTACAACCTGAAAGTGGAATTATGCATGCAGGCTGAATCGTTGAAAAGCAGCATCGACTGGAAAAAGACAGCCAATGAATTAATCCATTTACAGGGCGAATGGAAAAAGATCGGTCCTGTACCAAAAAAACACAGTGACAAAATCTGGAAACGTTTCAGGGCAGCCTGCGACGAATTCTTCAATGCCAAACAGGCCTTCTTCTCCAACATCCAGGCCAGTGAAGAGGAAAACCTCGCGAAAAAGCTGGATGTGATGAAACGCTTAAAAGAGTATCAGTTTTCTGAAGATAAACCAACCAACCTCGAAGCACTCAAGAATTTCCAAAGGGAATGGACCGAAATCGGGCATATTCCCATCAAGGAAAAAGAGAAACTACAAAACGAATTCCGCTCCCTCATCAACGAACATCTTGATAAGCTGAAAATTACCGAAGTGGAAATGAGCACGGTAAACTTTCAGGCACGAATGGACCACATGAAACAGGATCCCAATGCCCGGAGGGTCATCAGCAAAGAAAGGGAATTCCTGGCCACCAAGATCTCAAAAATGAAGGAAGAGATCACGCTTTGGGAAAACAACATCGGTTTTTTCGCAAAATCTAAAAGTGCCAGCCTGGTCAAAGAGGAATTCGAAAACAAGATCAACAAAGCCAAAAGTGAATTAAAAGTGCTGGAGGCTAAAATGAAAATCCTCAAACAGCAGGGGTAAAACCACTGTTCTGTATCATTTGACATAAGCTGCGCCGGATGAATGTCCGGGCAAAAGAACCATGAATGGCAATTCTTTTGGCAAAGCATTGATCCTTACCACTTTTGGTGAATCTCACGGACTGGCTACCGGGGGTGTGCTGGACGGTTTTCCTGCCGGAATCCCTGTTGATCCGCTGTTTATTCAATCCGAACTTAACCGAAGAAGACCCTATAATGCAGCATTTTCTACCACGCGGAACGAAAAGGACCGGATAGAATTGCTTTGTGGCATCTTTGAGTCGAAGAGTACCGGCGCCCCCATCGCTTTCATCGTGTACAACGAAGATGCACGACCTGAAGATTACCAGGAATTAAAAGATCTGTACCGACCCTCTCATGCGGATTACACCTGGTCGATGAAGTATGGGCATCGTGATCATCGCGGTGGAGGACGGGCATCGGGAAGAGAAACACTGGCAAGGGTCGCAGGAGGCGCTTTGGCCAAATTATTCCTGAACACCTGCAACATTTCCGTTGTTGCTCAGATCAGCCAGATCGGTCCGCTTCCGATCCAACCCGCAGTCAGTGATCCTCAGCAACTTCCTGCAGAAGTCCTGGCTTACATTGAACAACTCAAAAACGCAGGGGATACCACCGGAGGCATCATTCATGGCTCCATTACAGGCGTTCCTCCCGGTCTGGGAGACCCTGTTTTCGATAAACTGGAAGCCGATTTAGGCAAAGCAATGCTCTCTATTCCTGCTGCCAAAGCTTTTGAAATCGGTTCCGGATTTAGCGGGGTTTCCATGAAAGGAT
>CALMDO010000225.1 GCA_937862805.1 uncultured Bacteroidota bacterium | reverse complement strand
CGCTTTACTTTTCCAAAAAAGTGCTCCAACTCCTCATCGTTCAGCTCCTCAACCTTCAGGAAGGGAGCCGTGTTAAAAAGATTTCTCGAGGGAAGTTGAAAAACAGCGGAATGGGTTGAAGGAGGTATCTCTTCGAATTCAGCCTGAAGGCTATGTAAAAGGTTCAGATCTTCAAGAGCCGTTGCCGCCGGGTGATCCCTCAACGCTGTCGCGTAAAACCGGCTTTGGCGTTGCCCTCCATTTCCTGTAAGGATAAAAGATCTTTCCTGAAGTGCTACGATGGACGATTCACCGGCCGATTCCCCGGGTAATTTATCTCTGTAAATTCCTTCAGGAATGCCTGTCTGACGGTAACTTTTTCCATAGAAATCCATCCCGTCAGTGGAGGCGGCCACCGCTCCGTTGTCGCAGGCGATCATCAACCAGGGATGGCCTGTAGGTTCTTTCATGTTCTGGCGACAGCAAATAACCGGTCCTTTCATAGGATCGTGAAGGATCCTCCGTTCGAGGTACTGGCTGACATAATACTCATTGATCAGTCCTGAAGTGATCGATTTCAGTCCGACATCCTGCACAAGCATCAGATCCAGTTCTACCGCCTCCTTCGAATGGTTGGTCAATGCAATGTCCCACTGCCAGGTGCAACTCTTTTCCGATACCCTGAGACGGCACTCATACCCTATCCCCTCCCATTCTCCCACGGCAAGAAATTGATTATTATTGACCGTAAAACGACTGTTGCTACCCGGACCCAGCAACGGAAGGCAGGTTATCGATGGTCTATATTTTCTCAGGTAAATGTTGCTACCGGCGTACGAAAACAGGGATGCAGGCTTCAGGCTGATCCTGATGGGGTCCATGTCGATGCAACGAATGGAGCCATTGTCCAGAAAGGTGAACGACAAGCCATGCGCATTGGAGCATTTCATAGGCAGAGGTTTTATTGAAAAGCAATTTTCATCTTCATTTCTGACTGATGTTTGTTTGAATACCGGATGATCACCCTTGTCTCTTCCCGTTGTATCGACAAGGGTTCTTCATCCAAAAGACAGGACCGGATAGCGCCTGTTCCCTCCCCTTCAAGCAGTAACTCTCCCTGAAGATCACGGTTTCCGTACAGTTGAAGGGTGATTTCCCCGGAATCGCTCCGAACCTCCAGAACATCGGAAGTTGCATGAAGAAGGAGAATATTATTGGTGAAGGGCAATCCGACAGGTATGATCAAGCCATACAAAGCAGGCCAGAGGATTTTCTCCTGTGAATATGGAATGGAGATATATTCCTTGCTTACCGGGTGGGTGTATCGGATCCGTGCCTGCTGCTCTTCATTGTAATAGTTTCCGATAAAAAGAAGGGCCGATTCCTGTTCGGTAAAACGTTCCCTTACGATCATGAAAGGGTTATCGGCAGAAGCATGGCGAAGCACCACATCCGGTTGATGCAACAATTTTTTATAGACCGGGAGGTGCCCTTCAGTATCAAAGCCCATCCATGTTCCCAGGTGGATCACAGAACCCGGACCTGTCTTCTTTTCAAAACCACAAGGTGAATCATTTAGGGTCCGGGCTATGACCATTGCGTCTCCCAGAGACTCCTCTTCATAGATGATCAGAGGGTTAGCACATTTAATATCTTTAAACTCATAGACATCAACCAAGGGAGAATCGATGATCACTTTGCCTGAGGGACGGATATCAAGGGCATCCCTGATAATGGTACAGGGTTGTTGGTTCAGATCCCTGTCGGGCAGGAAAGGGAACAGGATCAACCGACCACCCGAAAAAGAGTAATCAACAAGGGTTTGCTGCGCGGTAGCATCCATTTCATCAGTAGAAAATGCCCAAACCTGAGGATAGGCAGCCAACTGAGCAGCATCGGTCCGGGTAAGGTCGATCATATCATAATCGACATTAAGGAATTGAAGCATCTTGAGCAATCCGTCAAAATAGGCAGGCCTTCTGATGGCAGAAGGAACAAAAGTCAGATCACAAGGAGTATCCACCGGTCTTTCGAGTTCTGTGGTGTAATAAGGCGGGTAGAATAGGACCCCGACAGCTGCTCTCCGGGTTGCATTGACAATCTGACTCTCCGCTGTGCGAAGGATACGGTTCATCCTTATTACCAGTGGGTAAGTGCCGGAAGGCTCTCCTTCGGCACTGAGCGGCGTGAACCAATAGAAAGTTTCACCTGAATAACCTTTTCGTGGCTGATTTCTACCTTGCGAGAACATGTAGTAATTCCAACCTGTTAAACCATTGGCAACACTTGCTTTGTAAAAAAGTTCCATCTCTTTCGGGTTGGTCACCACATGGTACTCCCGGGAACCACTTTGAAACTCGGCCGCGAACAACGGTTTGTCGCCCTGCATGGCCCGGAGGATGTCGTTAATGATGCGATCGTCGTGCAGGTTTCGGTAAGAGAAAAATTCCGGAATATGGTCAACTCCGAAGACAATTTCACTTTTATCGCGAAACAGGTCATCGTACATGGTGATGTTGACCGGAAATTCATAGCCATTGCCATAAATCCACCCGGGTAGGTTATGGTATACGGGCAAGGTGATTCCTTTTGTCCGGATTTGGGAAGTCAGCAAGCGAAGGTAATCACCATAATATCTCCTCCAGAAAAGGTGCCAGTCGTAATCGCAGCTTCTGTCCTGTTTCGATTGATAAGGTGTTTTTCCATCAGGAGGGAGTTTAATGTCATCAAAATGATCGTACCGGCAGCCCCAATTTTGGTTCAATACACCGATGGACGGATATTTTGAGGCTAGGAAGCTGATCCACCGGTTACCGACCTGATTCCCATAGTCGGCTTGATGTGCCAACCAGGAGAAGACACCTATTTCATTGCAGACCTGCATCATGATGACCGGTCCTCCGACGTTGTACTGGTGATCGCGGATCAGGGGAAGGATCTGATCATACCAGCAAGTCACCTTTTTGAGATAAGTCGGGTTAAAAAGGCTGACCCCGTCACTTGAAACGATAGTTCCATGGCTGTCTCTCATCTTGATCTCTTCGCGGTACCTTTCCAGAAACCAATCGGGAAGTCCTGCGCCTCTGAACTCAGCCAAAATGAAGGGTCCTGGCTTTAAAATACAGGTAAGGCCGTATTTTTGACACAGTTTAAGCCACCCGGTCAGATCCCTCATGGGATGGGTCCTGCCATCAAAATCAAACACCTTTTCCTCAGGCTCATGCCATGCCCAGGGAACATAGGTGCTGATGGTCGAAAGACCTGCTTTCCTGGCAGCTTCCAGATGTTTTTCCCACAATCCCTTTTCTATCCTGAAATAATGGATCTCTCCCGAGATCAGGAATACTTTTTTCCCATTTTGATAAAAATGGTTGTCTTTAATCCGGAAATCATTCATTTGCTTCTTTGTTTGAGAAGGTCTTTGATCTCATGGCTTCGTTTTTCCGTAAGGGTATACCGAAGTACGAAGAAAATGGAGAAGATACTGAGCAGCAAGGGCAAACCGATTTCCACCACA
>CALMDO010000224.1 GCA_937862805.1 uncultured Bacteroidota bacterium | reverse complement strand
GGCAGGGTTTCATTCACAGCCCGGATGATTTGATCGGGATCGGTTCCGGTGATGATGTTCCACCGGTCGTGCAAGGTTTCGATCCATTCGGTTTCGGTGCGAAGGGTGATACAAGGTTTGCCAAGGAAGTAGGCTTCTTTTTGCAATCCTCCGGAGTCGGTAAGTACTTTGAAGGAACCCATGGTCAGGCTGAGCATCTCCAGGTAGCCGACTGGTTCGATGAGGTGTACGCGGGAGGGGATCTGAACCACGCCCGACAGGATCTTCCGGGTTCGCGGGTGCAGGGGCAGCACGATGTCAAAAGGCAGTTGTTCAAAGGCGCTGAAAATCCGGATGAGGTTTTCAGGCACGTCGGTATTTTCAGCCCGGTGGATGGTGGCCAGGAGATAGGTATCGGGCACTCCCGGGATATGAAATTTTTCTTGATCCCGGAGGATGCGTTGTTGGTAAAAACGCACGGAGTCGTACATAACGTCTCCTGAGAAGCGGGTAATGGGGGAGAGGCCTTCTCTTTCGAGGTTTTCGATGGCTGTAAGGGTGGGTGCAAAGAGCAGGTCGGCAATCCGGTCGGTGACAATCCGGTTGATCTCTTCCGGCATGGTGCGGTTGAAACTTCGGAGGCCGGCCTCCACGTGGGCTACCGGGATGTGAAGTTTCACGGAGGCGAGAGCTCCCGCAAGCGTTGAATTGGTATCGCCGTAAACGAGGGTTACATCCGGTTTTTCCGTAAAAAGGATTTGTTCAATTCCTTGCAGCATCCCACCGGTCTGAACCGCATGGCTTCCCGAGCCGATTCCCAGGTTGTAATCGGGTTCAGGAATGTCCAGTTGGCGGAAAAAGATGTCCGACATGTTCTGGTCATAATGCTGACCGGTATGGAGCAGAATTTCTTTGATTCGCGGGTTGGCCCGGAGTTTTCGTGAGACGGTGGCGGCTTTGATGAATTGGGGCCGGGCGCCTGCTATGGTAAGAATCTTGATCATAGAAACATCAATAAAAAACAACAGTTCCGTAAGCGGGATTCTGTTAATGTCTGCCATTTATCTGCGCCTGCCGTCGCCGACAGGCTTTAGCGATCTACCCTCCGGCATCGGGCGGGCAACCCTTGACAGCCGGTATACTTGATCTTTCAACCCATGAGGTTTACCCCACGGACCGGTCACCCGGCCCGCGCGTGGTCTCTTACACCGCCTTTTCACCCTTACCCGGCCGGGTAAACCGTCCGGGCGGTCATTTTCTGTGGCACTCGCTGTCTTCCGGCCTTTACCGGAATCCTTCCCGTTAGGAAGCATGGCGCCCTGTGTTGTCCCGACTTTCCTCCACACCCTTGGTGCAGCGACAGACCGAACTGTTGTTTTGGCAAAGGTACAAAATATTGTGCTAATTATTAGGTATCTTTGCCGGCCCGGTCCGGTTTAAGAGAGGGGAATCACTGTCGATGAAAGACCTGAGTTACGGAAATGAAAGAAAACTGATCTTCAGGTTTGCCATGCCCATGCTGCTTGGCAATGTTTTTCAGCAATTGTACAACATGATCGACAGCATCGTGGTCGGCCGGTACATTGGTAAAACCGCCTTGGCCGCAGTCGGTACCTCTTCTCCGATCATCTTCCTGCTGATCTCCTTCGTCATTGGAGTGACCATGGGGTTCACCATCGTCGTATCTCAATATTTCGGGGCAAAACAAATGGAGAATGTCCAGAAAGCCATCAATACACTCTATATTTTTATGTTCTTCACTTCGCTGGCTGTATCCCTGGGTGGGATCCTTCTGAGCGAATTTATTTTCAGGATGATCGACCTGTCCCCTGAGATCATTCCCGGCGCCATGGTCTTCCTGAACATCTTCCTGAGCGGATTGGTTTTCATGTTTGGCTTTAACGGCACCTCGGCTATCCTCCGGGGGCTTGGGGATTCAAAAACACCCTTGTATTTCCTCATCGGATCGGTGTTGCTCAACATTGTCCTTGACCTGCTTTTTGTTCCGGTTTTGGGCTGGGGCGTTTGGAGTGTGGCCCTGGCAACGGTCATCTCCATGGCAGTCGCCTGCATCGCCCAGATTCTCTACCTGAACAAGTATCATAAAGTAGTAAAGTTCTCCCTTCGGGGATTAAAATTTGACCAGGAAATTTTCCTGAAAAGCATCAAGATCGGTATCCCGACCGGTTTCCAGCAAACTTTCGTCGCCGCAGGTATGGTCGCCCTGTACTGGGTGGTCAACCAATTCGGAGTGGATGCCAATGCAGCTTACAGTGCAGCCGGGCGGATCGACAGTTTCATTGCCATTCCGGCCATGAGTTTTTCCATTGCCCTCTCCACCTTTGTTGGGCAAAACCTGGGAGCCAACCGACCCGAGCGGGTCAAAACAGGACTGAAGGCAACCCTGATCATGACCACCATCATCTCTCTTGTGATCGGCGGCATCACCGTGCTGCTGGCCAGGTTCCTCATGCGGATGTTCACCATCGACCCGGTCGTCATTCAGATGGGCGCTGACTACCTGACCATTCTGGGTTTTACTTACGTCCTGTTTTCGATGATGTTCGTCATCAACGGGGTGTTGAGGGGAGCCGGTGACACGCTGATACCGATGTTTATCACGCTCTTTTCCTTGTGGATCGTCAGAATCCCTGTGGCTTATTACCTTTCGAAAAGTACCGGGCTGGGAGTTCACGGGATATGGTGGTCAATTCCGATCGGCTGGTTGGCAGGAGTCATCCTTTCTTACTGGTACTACCGGCTGGGCCGGTGGAAGACCAAATCGGTGGTCCTCCAACCGTAAAACAATGAAAGATCATTCCTTTCCCACAACCAACTGATCCATCAAGGCAGCCAGCCTTCCGGTAAGGTAACGTCGTTCATATTTTTCAATCCCTTCCGGCTGACTGTTCCGAACGCCACTTTGGTATTGGCGGTAAAATGTCAGTACGTGCTTTTTCATGGTTTCAGTATCTCCAAAACCTGCTAAAAGTCCCGATCGGGTTTCATGCAATATCCTGGCTGCATCACCCCTTTCGGGACCCAGGCACAGGATAGGTCGCCGCGCGGCAAGGTATTCGAAAAATTTTCCGGTGAGGATCATCCCGGCATTGGGGGTGTTGTTGATGATCAGTAACAATACCCGCGAAGCGATCTGGCAGGAAACTACCTCATCGTGTGGAAGATAGTTCGTCCGGGTAACATAGGGTTCAAGACCAAAACTTCGGAGAGATTCAGTTACCGTATAATCCACTTTTCCGATCAGTTTGATTTCCAAGTCATTTCGGAAATCATCTTCCGAAGTGATCAACTGTTGCAACGCCTCCCACAGGGTGAGCGGGTTGCGTGTACTGACCAGGGTCCCGATATGGGCAATGGTGAATTTTCGGTCAGGCACGATGGTCTGTACAGGAGGCAGGTCGGCTGCATCATAGCCGTTGGTGATGACGGTGTATTTTCTTGGCCAGAGTTTCCTGAAATCATCAGCCATCGTGTCGCTGATCACCGTGACTTCATCGGCCTTTTGAAGGACATCTCTTTCGAGGGCGTGGTGGCGGCGGTCGGAGCTGCGGGTTAACCGGAGATCGCGGTAAAAGTCGATGTTAGTCCACGGGTCCCTGAAATCGGCGATCCAGGGGATTTTAAGAGCGGAAGCCAATGGCTTTGCGATCAGGTGCATACTGTGTGGCGGACCGGTAGAGATGATGAGATCCGGAGGATTTGTCTGAAGTCGTTTAGCGAGGTATTTCACTGAAGGACGAATCCAGAATTTCCGTGCATCCGGAATAAAGAAGTTACCCCTGATCCATACCGAAAGGGTTTCCAGGACAGGGTTGTTTTTCTTTTCGGAAAGAAAGGCTGCATTGATCTTCTCATCTTTTTTCCGGCCCATCAGCTTTTTATAGGCAGCGTAGGGTTCCCGGATGGGTGTTTTCCAGATTTCCAGGTTCTCCGGAACATCCCGGAGAAGGGAATGATCTGTTTCAGGATACTCCGGATTTTCGGGGGTGTAGATTACCGGTTCCCAGCCGAAATCTCTCAGGTATTTGACAAACTTGAGCCATCGTTGTACCCCGGCTCCGCCACCGGGAGGCCAGTAGTAAGTGATGATCAGTACCCGCTTCATGCACCGGAGCGCTTTCTTCTGATGATTTCGTAGCCCGCAGCCGCCAGTACCAATACCACCAGCGCAACAGAACTGATCAGGGAAATCTTTTCTCCGGTGTAGTACACGGCGGGTTCGAAACGAAATTCCACCTTGTGGGTTCCCTCCGGCAATACCATGGCCCGCAACACGTAATCAGCCCTGAAATGGGGTGTTGCCTGGCCATCGAGATAGGCTGTCCAACCCTTGGGATAATAGATTTCCGAAAAAACAACCAGCCCCTGTTTTTTTAATGAATAACTGTATTTCAGACGGTTGGGTGCGTACTCGTCGAGGGATATCCGGTCGGTGGAATCTGTGGCAGGGGTGAAATTCTTAAGGTGACCGGCAAATTCTTTGTGAATGACAGCCAGCGAATCGGGCCGGAAATCACGGATGGCGGCAATCTCGGCATCAGCATTTTCCACCACCTTGTAATTTTTCACGAACCAGGCATTCCCCAAAGCATCAGGGTTGGGGTAGGCTATTGGTTGCTTGTCGCTCCCCGGAAGAATAAAATATTTGGTATTAAGCATGTTGATGACCGGAAGACTGTCGGTACTCATGCTACGGGCAAAGACCCGGATCTCCGGTTCGATGCCATGGTCGATGATCTCCTGGTAACGACGGAGTTTAGCGCCATGGTAACCTCCGATCGACTTGTGGAAATAGGAGACGGATGCGTCATTGAAAGGATCCTGGATCAGGTTGAGCACCCTGTAATCGAGCGAGGGATCTGCTAAAATCGATTGATCGGCTGCCGAAGGTTCGTAGGGATTCTCCACCCTTGTGGAAGTGGTAAAACTGTCGTTGCCAAAATAACGTTTGTTGACCATAAAAAGGTCGGTTACGATCAACAAACCGAGGATCAGGTAAGCGTAACCGGCTTTCAGTTTGTTGCTGAGGACGGCCCAGAGTATGCCGCTTGTAAAGAGAATCAGTACCAGGGAACGGAGGGCGTCGAGCCGGACGACCCGTGCCCGCTCGTCGCGGATACCCTGCATCAACCATTCAGGAAATTGGTATTGTTGCTTGAACATGGTGTCCTGTATCCCGTTGAAATTCAGGAATAGTCCAGGAATAAGGATGAAGAGCAGGCAGATGCCTCCTGTGATGGCCAGCGCAATTTTTCCTCCCCGGAAGAGTTTTTTCACATCCTGTTCCCTGGTAAAGAGTTCCCGTAAAGCGAGAATACCAAGGAGGGGCATGGCAAACTCCGCAATCACCAGGATCATGGTCACCGCCCTGAATTTATTGTAACCAGGTATATAATCGAGGAAAAAATCGGTGAAAGCCATAAAATTATGTCCCCAGGCCAGCAGGATTGATAACACGGTGGCTGCCAGAAGCCA
Source organism: uncultured Bacteroidota bacterium (assembly GCA_937862805.1). Lineage (GTDB taxonomy): Bacteria > Bacteroidota > Bacteroidia > Bacteroidales > FEN-979 > CAIVAT01. The sequence goes on along the minus strand of CALMDO010000224.1, from coordinate 5,694 downwards.
CCATTTAATAGGTCCTTTGACAATGATAAGGCCCAGTACGAAAAGAAAGACTATAATGGCGCCGACATAGACCGGTCCGGAGGTAAAAGGCTGCGATCCCCAGTACATGAAGGGCAACGGCTGGCTGATGAATTGTTGCACCGATTCCTCCGGAATGCCATTGGCTTTCATCGATTCGGCGATCTTTGACCGCGGGCTTACCTTGATGGAGGAAGACCCTCCGTAAACATCGGGTATCAAGAGGGTCATGGTTTCACCAACCCCGTAACTCCATTGCGTGGCGTAATCTTTGTCCAGCCCCGAAGTTCGGTTGTGCTGTTCGCTCGTCAGCTCCGATTTCCCGCGAATGGTATATTTTCCATATTCCATGGTGGCCCATAAGCTGGTGATGTTGGTAAGGATAGCCAGCACAGCAGCCAACACCAGCACACCGACCGACAGGGTGAAAGGCATCAGCTCTTTGAACCGGAAGGCATGGATGAGTTTAAACACTCCCAACAATACGGCGATCATCGCCAGGTAATAGGTGATCTGCGGGTGGTTGGCCCTGATCTCTAATGAGAGGAAAATAGCAGTGAGAATTCCTCCCCAAAGGTACTTTTTCCGCAGGGTGAGGATTATCCCGGCTATTACAGGCGCCATGTAAGCAATGGCATGTGCTTTGGAATTGTGACCTGCTTCCAGTATGATGAAAAAGTAGGATGACATCCCGAAAGCAATGGCTCCCACGATAGATAACCACGGGTTGACACCCATCACCAACAAGAGAATGAAAAATCCCAGGAAATACAGAAAAACAAGGTTGGCCGGATGGGGCAGACCCAGTGAAAGGGCCCGGTCGAGATAGCTCAGGACATTTGAGCTATAATTGGTAGAAATCTGGTAGGCTGGCATCCCGCCGAACATGGAGTTGGTCCACAAGGGCTCCTGGCCCGTCTTTTCACGGTAATCGACGATCTCTTTCGACATCCCTTTAAAATGAACAATGTCACTTTGCAGGAGTTTTTTCCCTTCCAATAAAGGACTGAAATAGAGGAAGGTGATCACGACAAAGATCAGGATCGCAACAACATAAGGTAAAATTTTTTTGAAAGAGAAATTTTTCATGGGAGGGCGTTTTTGAGAGTCTTTCAGACAATAAAAAAAGAAGATAACGTTGGATTATCTTCTTCTTTTATACAAAATTGCAAAATTTTTGGATCAGTTCATAAGAACCGGCGGAGAAAACTATTCTTTATCCAGTTTCTCATCCGAAACGGTCAGTTTTTTTCTTCCCTTAGCCCTTCTGGCAGCCAATACTTTCCTTCCGTCAGGGGTTGCCATACGCGTCCGGAATCCGTGTTTATTGGTTCTTTTCCGGTTGGAGGGCTGGAATGTTCTCTTTGTCATCGCACTTTATTTTTTGGGACTGCAAAAGTAAAACAAAAAAGTTTATTACCAAAATTATTTTGCAGGAATGTTCCTGAGGGTTTCCACCAGAAAATCCCAGAATTTCTGTACGGTAACAATGTTCACTTTTTCATCGGGAGAGTGGGGAAAACGGATGGTGGGGCCAAAGGAAATCATATCCCATGAAGGGTAGGTTCCGCCTAAAATCCCGCACTCAAGTCCTGCATGGATGGCTGTGATTTTGGGGACGACGCCGTATTTGTTTTCATAGATCTTCAACATGGTTTTAAGGATGGGAGAATCGGGATTAGGCTTCCATCCGGGATATTTGCCATCGAAGTTGCATTGAGCCCCGGCCATTTCAAAAACACATTCCATCATCTGTTCCAGGTCATCTTTGGCTGAATCCACGGAACTCCTGAGCAGGCACTGGATGCGTATCTTTCCTTCAGCAGATTTCACGATGGCCAGGTTGGTGGAGGTTTCTACAAGACCGGGCATGGCATTGCTCATGCGGATCACTCCGTTGGGGCAGGCATAGAGCGCATTCAGCAGGTTCTGCTGGCATTTTTCATCGATCCAGGTCAGGGGCATATCGCAAGGCAGCGCTTGAATGGAGAGCCCGGGTTCAACGGCCGAGAGTTCTTTTTGCAGCAGGGGGGTGAGGGTTGCAAGGGCTTTAAGGAAATCATCTTTTCTTTCCGCAGGCAGGGTAACGACAGCGGTAGCTTCGCGGGGAATGGCGTTGCGCATACCTCCCCCGTCGATGGAGGAGAGCCTTAGCCCGTGATTCCGGGAGGCTTCCCACAGGATCCGGGTGAGTGTCTTGATGGCATTGCCGCGGCCCAGGTGGATATCCACCCCGCTGTGCCCGCCCTTCATACCAGCTACCTTCACAGTGAAAGCAACATTTCCCGGAGTGACCGGGGTTTCAGAATATTCGAAGGAAAAATTCCCGTTGGTACCGCCGGCACAGCCGATATAGAGTTCTCCTTCGTCTTCAGAATCCATGTTCAACAAGATATCTCCCTTGATCACGCCCGGTTTGAGTCCGAAAGCGCCGGTCATCCCGGTCTCTTCATCCGTAGTGAAAAGGGCTTCCACGGGACCGTGAACCAGGTCGGTGGCTTCCAATACTGCCATGGCAGCGGCAACTCCCATCCCGTTATCGGCTCCGAGGGTAGTGCCATTGGCCCTGACCCATTCACCGTCGACCATCGTTTCAATCGGGTCTTTCTCAAAATCATGCACCTTATCGCTGTTTTTTTGGGGTACCATGTCCAGATGGCCTTGCAGGATCACCCCACGACGGTTTTCCATTCCCGGTGTGGCCGGTTTACGGATGATCACGTTGCCGGTTTCATCCAGCAAGGTCTCCAGACCCAGTTTTTTACCGAAATCATAAATAAAGGCCCTCACCTGATCCTCCTTTTTCGAAGGACGGGGAATTTGGGTCAGACTGAAAAAATGTTTCCACAAAGCAGTGGGACTGAGGCGAGTGATGTCGTTATTCATAATACTGGATGTTTATGTAGTGCTTAAATAATCGATTATTTTGTAATTAAGTATAATTTTCGGGCGGTTCCATGAAAATCGGAACCCGTTGTTTACGTTTCAAAGGTATGAATATAATCTGAGATGGTTTTCATACATCTTCAATTTCACGGAAAGTAATATACCTTTCACGGTAAAGCAATGACAGAAATTTTGTCACGCGTGTTTCGGTCTCTTCCAAGGGGGCTGTGTCTGTGGTTTCCGCCTCCTGTAACCGGCTGCAAATCTCTCGCACAGTAGCGGCACTGTCGATAAGCATCCAGGTACGACTGCCGTATTGATCCAGTCTTATCCTTATCAGAGGATCGCGGTTCGGTGACTGAAACAGTGCCGTTTCAATTTTTTTTCTGAAACGGGGCAGAAGCAAGACTATGTTCCCGTTTTCTCCGGTTTCGTGTTTCAGTACCCTTACCGGGTGCAGATCCAGGAAGTTGGCCTTTTTAAGAATTTTTCTTCTTTGGAAGAAATTCATGGCCCAGGTTTTACATCCCGGAGGCCGGAGGCGCCGGTTGATCCGGTTTCCCTGCATTTTTAAGCGGGATTTGGATCAAAACGTAGGCGATGATGGCCAGGATGATGAAACTAATATAGAAAGTGGGATGCTTAAAGAAGCTGAAATAGTCGTACAGGAAGATGTCGAACACGGCAAAGATGGCAATCAGCAACCCCATCAGCGCTTCTCCAGCAATCATGCCGGAAGCCAGCAGGACGCCGGTGTTTTCAACCCTGACCTTCTGGGCCGCGTTGAGTTTTCTCTTTTCTGTGAAGTAGTCTACAGCTCCTTTGATCAAACCGCCCACGAAAATGGCGAAGGTGGTTTCGATGGGGAGGTACATTCCAACCGATACCAGCATGGGGCTTTTCACCTGCATCAGGATGAAGGCGGTACCCATGAGCATCCCTGCAATGATCAACGGCCAGGCCATTTGACCCTGGACGATCCCACGGGAGAGGATGGCCATCAGGCTGGCTTGGGGTGCTGAGAGGTTCTTGCTGCCGAAACCGCCCTGGTATCCCAGGTTTTTCCCGCTCGCGATGTCACCGTCGTTCAAAAAAGCTAAAACCACGAACATTACCGCACCGGCAAGGATCACTCCCATGATATCACCGATCTGCATCCGCCAGGGAGTTCCGCCAAGGATATGCCCTGCTTTCAGGTCTTGCAACATTTCACCGGCAACGGCTGCAGAAACACAGACGATGGCGGCCACACCCAATACGGTAGCAACCCCTGCATCACCCTGAACACCCAGCGCGACGAGGATCAAAGCGGTTACAACCAAAGCAGTGAGGGTCAGTCCACTGATGGGATTATTGGAGGAACCCATGATCCCTACAAGGTATCCCGATACAGAGGCAAAGAAAAAGGCCAGAATGATCATCACTGTAGCAGCAACTACCGCGATCAGAATGTTGGTATGGAATATAAAGTAGGTAATACAGAAAGTAAGGACAGCCACGGCACCGATCCCGACCATGATCCAACTGAAGTTGATGTCTTTCTCGTTACGGGGTACGTTGTGTTCAATGCCTGTGGCGGCTTTTTTCACATCTTTTACCGACCGGGCGATGCCTGTACTGAGACTTTTCCTCATCTTGAAGAGGGTGAAGCCTGCACTCACCAGCATACCCCCGATGGCTATCGGACGAATGATATACTTCCATATCTGGTTAATCTGGTAGGAGGGATCGGTTACTTTGGCCATGGCATCGGCCGCGGAGAGGGTGGAATCATGTGCAGTCAGAAAGGCGGCCCAATCCTGGAAATTGATGCCGGGCATGAGAAAATACATGATCATCGGGGCCATGAGCCCCCACGCCAGCAATCCTCCGCTGAAGTTCAGCGCGCCGAGTTTGGGGCCGATGATATAACCTACACCCATGTAGGCCGGACTAATACCCGGTGAGCTTAATAACATGCCTCCCTGTCCGGCGAAAATAGTGCCGCTGATGGTTTGTTTCCCAAAGACGACGAATTTTTCCCACAGGTACTGAAACAACCTCAGTTCACCCAGGATCTTGATCAGTCCGCCCAAACCCATGGCCCAGAACAGGAATTTGGATCCGCCGGAACCGCCCTGGCCGGCTTTGTGGATCTCGGCTGCTGCTACAGATTCAGGAAAAGGTAATTCAGCGTCTTCCACCATCACGCGCCGCAGCAAGGCCACGAACATGATCCCTAATATGCCGCCGGCGATCAGGATCAGCGTGGAGGTGATATAGTTACCCGCCGTGAAAAACTCTGACCAGATACCCGATACAAAAAATGCAGGAAGGGTGAAAATCGCACCTGCAGCAACCGATTCCCCGATCGATCCGACGGTACGGGTGAAGTTTTCTTCCAGGATCGACCCCTTCATCAGTCGGAGGATCGCCATTCCCAGAACGGCAGCAGGGTAAGTGGCGGCAATTGTCATACCGGCTTTCAGGCCCAGATAGGCATTGGCGGCGCCTAAGATCACGGCAAAGAAAAGACCAATGACAAGCGCCCTGATCGTGAATTCTTTCATGTTTGTCTCCGCTGAGACAAAGGGGATGAACTTTTTCTGTTCGGACATAGGTTGAAGTTTATCGGTTTGTTAGTTGTTTTGCAGCAATAACGGGCTTGCTAAATAAAGAAAAAAGGTTGAAACTGCCAAGATATTTTATTGTCCTGACGGAAGATACAAGGTAAGTTGCTGACAATTTGATTCAATATTTATCAACAGGGAACGAGGTGAAACAATTTTTTGGAGGCGAACCAGGGATCGC
>CALMDO010000223.1 GCA_937862805.1 uncultured Bacteroidota bacterium | reverse complement strand
GAGCAGGGTATGAAGGCGAGAGGAGTAGCGTAGAAATGGTAGTGCCTGCTGGTCTCTTTAACGGCAAAGACGTAGGAAACAGGAACATTGAACCGGGAAGCCAAATTCACCGGTCCTAAAGGGAACAAGGCAGATTTCCCCATCAATGGCAAGGATACAGTAGGATTGCCTTCTAAAAAGCGATCCCCGTGCATGGCGACGATCTCCTTGTTTTCAAAAGCCTTCCTGATTTCCATGAGATGGGTATAATCGTCACGGATCACGATAAAATGAATGTTCCGGTTGGTCATCACCTCCTCAAGGTATCCTTTGATTTGCCGGTGTTCGGCATCGAAGAGGATGATGTTAACCCTTTTATTCAGCCTGTTGAGCAACTGACCGGCGATTTCCCAGTTTCCGATGTGAGCGCTGATCAACAGTCCCCCGTCCTGCATTTTCCGTAAATGTTCTTCCCCTTCAAAGTCAAAGCTGAATTTTGCCTGGAAACCGGCCATAAGGGCAATCTTATCAAGCAGGATTTGTCCGAAGATGTAATAGTTTCGAAAAACTGAAACCAGCGATTTGACCGGGTTGTAATGTTGGATGGAGCGGAAGTACCCATAGATGGCCGAAAAAGCTTTTCCGGAGGTAAAGATAAAATAGAGTACCACGAAACGGAGGAGAAAATAGGCAAAAGTGATGCCCGGGTATTTCAGTGTCCAGACGAATATTTTATATCCCAGCACCCCTCCCCGGGTTTTTCCTTCCCATGATGGCATTATGGCTGGATTGGATTGATGCGATGAATGACATAAGTATAAAAATCCTGCAGGGTTTTGACATCGGCCATCTCCTCTGCTTTCATTTTAAACCCGAAGTTGTTGTCAATGATCACGAAGAGATCCACAAAATCAAGGCTGTCGATACCAAGGTCTTTTTTCAGGTTGGCCGACGGATTAATCTGATTTTCTTCAATTTCGATCTCGTCGATTAATAGCTGATTGATTTTAGCAATGATGGCTTCGTTTTGCATCGTCATTTGGTTAACAGATGCAAAAGTAATCTTTTTTTTTATCCGGAGAACAGTTATGCTTTGCGGACGATCAGCGAGGAGTTGGTTCCCCCGAATCCGAAGGAGTTGGAGAGGAAGGAACGGATTTCGCGATGTTCGGTTCGGGTGGCAATGTTCAGCAGGGAGGTGTATTCGTCGGTGTTTTCAAGATTGAGGTTCGGAGCGATAAAAGAGTGGTTCATCATCAGGGTGGAGTATATCACTTCGCTGGCACCACCCATCCACATTTCATGACCCGTCATCGATTTGGTACTGCTTACCAGTGGTTTGCAGGAACCAAAAACGGTATCGATCGATCGGGCTTCATTGCTGTCGCCTGCGGGAGTGGAAGTGGCATGGGCATTAATGTAATCGATGGATTCCGGCCGAATCCCGGCATCTGCCAGTGCATTTTGCATGGCCCTGACAGGACCCTCCACGTTGGGTAATGAAATATGTTCTCCGTTGGATGAAAAACCATATCCTATCAACTCACCGAGGATGGGAGCGCCACGTTTCATGGCCGATTCATAACTTTCAAGGATCACGGAGGCTGCTCCGCCGCTGGGAACGAGCCCGTCGCGGTCGCGGTCAAAGGGTCTGGAGGCTTTAGCCGGTTCTGCTTCCCGTGTCGAGAAAGCATTAAGGGCATCAAAGCTGGCAGTAGATTCAGCGTTGATCTCCTGTGCGCCACCGCAAATAATGATGTCCTGTAAACCCTGCCTGATCATCATATAACCGACCCCTAAGGCATGGGAACCACTTGCACAGGCTCCGGAAATGGTAAAATTGACGCCTTTCAAACGAAAGATGACAGAAAGATTCATCGATACAGTCGAATTCATCGACTGGAAAATGTAACCCGATCCGATCATCATGGTATCCTTTTTATTGCGGAGGATATCGACCGATTCTACCACTGGTACGGCAGAACTGTCGTTTCCATAAAGGATGCCCACTTCATGTTTATCAAGGAAAAGCTGATCGATGCCTGCAGTTTGCAGGGCTTCAAGGGTTGCCACATAGGCATATTCGCCCTGGACAGGAAGGCCGACACGCATCCGGCGGTCAAGAACACCTTTCAGGTGAGGGCGTTCCACCATCCCGGTCAGGGCCGACCGGAATCCCATCTCCTTGCGTGCCGGGTCCAGAATAATGCCCGATTTGCCTTGGTACAATGATTCTTTAACTTCAGCGAGGTTTTTACCGATCGCCGAGTATATTCCCATTCCTGTGATGACGACTCTCTTCATCAACCGTTCACCCTAAGAAAATTTCACAACCATTGCTGATAATC
>CALMDO010000222.1 GCA_937862805.1 uncultured Bacteroidota bacterium | reverse complement strand
TTGCGGAAAGAGCACAGAGCGCATCTTTCAGTATGAGCGAAAAAAAACACATCCTTCATCTCTTCTCCCGGCGTGAGCGTTGGGGACTTACCTGGCAGGGAGCTTTGCTCATCCTGGGATTGATGATTCTGTTCATTGCCCTGATCTTGAGGAATCTTTACCCGATGCTCGCTCCCACACAGCGTGAAAAAGCTGATATCTTGGTGTTGGAGGGGTTTATCAGCGATTATGTGTTGCAGGAGGCCATCCAGGAATTCCATCGGCACCCCTACCAACTACTGGTGACTACCGGCACCCCGCTGGAGTACGGCGATTTGCTTGCACCCTATAAAAACACGGCTACTGTAGCGGGGAAATCGTTGATTAAACTGGGTTTTGATTCGACCAAGCTGGTTATCGTGAGTACTGAAGAGATCAGAAACGACCGTACCTATAACTCTGCTTTGGCCTTACGTCAATGGCTTGTCGTCCATAAACCCGATGTTAAATCGCTGAACCTCATGACGATGGGAGTCCATGGCGCACGCAGCAGGCTGCTCTTCAAAGCTGCTATGGGCGATTCAATCGCGGTGGGGATTATCTCTTTGAAAAATTTTTACTATGGTCCCCACTCCTGGTGGAAGTCGTCCAAAGGTTTCAGGGAGACCCTCAATGAGGCTTTTGGGTATTTCTATGTCCGGTTCTTCTTTCGCCCTCCCGGACGAAAACCGTAAGTCTGGGTTATTTTTTTTCCTCTGGTTGGATCAATCCTGTTTCCGGGGAACGGGCGGGATACAATGTTTGCTGCGGAGAATAAAAAGAGGCTGTCCACAGGAGCATGTGGCAGCCTCTTGTCAATGAATTTCAGCGTGTTTAGCTATTCAGCGCATCAACCACCGCTTTAAAAGCTTCCGGGTGATTCATGGCCAAGTCGGCTAAAGTTTTGCGGTTCAGGGTGATATTCTTTTCGGCTAATTTACACATAAAGACCGAGTACGACATCCCGTGGGCGCGGACACCGGCGTTGATCCTGGTAATCCATAAACCCCTGAAGTTGCGTTTCTTGGCACGGCGGTCACGATAGGCGTAAACCAATCCTTTTTCGACTGAATTTTTGGCAACGGTCAGGACGTTTTTCCTGCGTCCAAACTGACCCTTTGCTCTTTTCAGGATTTTTTTTCTTCTTTCGCGCGAGGCGACTGCATTTACTGATCTTGGCATAATTTGATTTTTTTGTGTCAGCGTTCCTCAGAAGGAATCTTGCAAGCTGGGCACAAGTTCGACAATGAATGATTAGCCCTGAAGCATCTCTTTTACATTGGCCTCATCTGCTTTTTCAACGGTGGTGGAATAGGTAAGATTCCTTTTCCGTTTGGTCGATTTTTTGGTCAGGATGTGGCTTTTGTAAGCATGCTTCCGTTTGATTTTACCGGTGCCTGTCACATCGAATCGTTTCTTTGCGCCGGATTTGGTCTTCATTTTTGGCATGTTACTGTATTTATTTATGTTAATAACTGGGTACTTGTGTGAAGGTTTGCTATTTTTTTGAGGTAATGATCATAATCATTCTTTTTCCTTCAAGGCGGGGCATCTGTTCGATCTTTCCAATTTCTACCAAAGCCTGGGCAAATTTGAGAAGGATCAGTTCACCCTGTTCTTTGTAAATGATGGAACGTCCCTTAAAAAAGACATCCACTTTGACTTTTGCACCCTCTTTGAGAAATTTGATGGCATGATTCAGTTTGAAATTGAAATCATGCTCATCGGTATTGGGTCCCAGTCGGATCTCTTTGATAATAACCTTGGCCGTTTTGGCTTTCATCTCCTTTTGTTTTTTCTTTAGCTCGTAAAGGAATTTTTTATAATCGATCACTTTACAAACCGGGGGATTGGCTGTGGGGGAGATTTCAACCAGGTCGAGTCCCTGGCCTTCAGCCATATTCAAGGCCTCTCGGATGTTATAAATACCCGGTTGGATATTTTCACCGACTACGCGGACCACGGGGGCTTTAATGTGCTGGTTGATGTTGTAAGGCTCTTCTTTTTTACCGGGCCTCGGAACGCGACGCGGACCGTTGTATTGTGTTACTATAATCTGACCTCCTATAATTAATTATTAATTAATTTCCTGGCTTTCTTTAACTTCATCGAGCACCATCCGGATAAAATCTTCAACTTTCCGGGGGCCCATATCTCCTTGTCCGTGGCGACGGACCGAGACGGTACCCTCGTTTTCTTCTCTTTCGCCGACAACCAACATATACGGAATTTTCATCAATTCGGCATCCCGAATTTTTTTACCTGCTTTCTCGTTCCGGTCGTCAAAGAGGGCGCGAATTTCGGAATTATTTAGCAAATTCAAAACTTTTTTCGCATAATCCTGATATTTATCACTGATTGGCAACACAATAGCCTGATCAGGAGTGAGCCAAAGCGGGAAGTTACCAGCGGTATGTTCCAGCAGCACTGCAACAAACCGTTCCATGGATCCAAAAGGTGCGCGGTGGATCATGACCGGCCTGTGTTTCTGGTTATCAGCCCCGATGTATTCCATGTCGAAGCGTTCGGGAAGGTTGTAATCCACCTGGATGGTACCCAGTTGCCATTTCCGGCCCAGGGCATCCTTCACCATAAAATCCATTTTGGGGCCGTAGAAAGCTGCTTCTCCGGGAACGATGATCGTGTTGAGTCCCCGTTCACGGGCTACTTCCATGATGGCATTTTCCGCCTTTTCCCAGTTCTCATCACTGCCGATATACTTTTCCTTATTATC